>CAMDKQ010000116.1 GCA_945901095.1 Bifidobacterium breve | reverse complement strand
TGTTCGCTCCGGACACGTCTGCGTTCCTGCGCACCCTCTTCGGGTCCGTCGACATCCCCGTGCTCATCTCGCCTGGCAACCACGACTGGTACGGGCCGCAGAGCATCTATCGGCAGGAAACCTGGACCCCAAACGTCCACATTTTCACCGAGGACCGGCTGACTCCGGTGGAGTTGGCCGATGGATTCACCCTTTGGGGTGCGGCACACCGCGCACCGGCAAACACCGATGGATTCCTCGACGGGTTCGCCGTCGACCGCGGTGGCATCAACGTTGCACTCTTCCACGGGTCGGAGCAGGGGGCTTTCGCGTGGCAGGAGTCCGGGAAGGTGGCGCATGCGCCGTTTCAGGCTGAGCAGATCCCCGCTGCAGGCCTGCATCACGCGCTCGTGGGGCATTTCCATACCCCGCAGATGGGCGATTGGCACACTTATCCAGGCAATCCGGACCCCCTCGCCTTCGGGGAGGGGGGCGTGCGAGGGGCCGTGCTCGTCGCCGTGCACGCCGACGGCAGCGTTGACCGGGAGACCATCCCCGTCGCGGCGAGCATTGTTCACGATGTCCCGGTCGACGTCACGGGGATCACGAACAGCACCGAAGCAGGCCAGCGGGTGGCCACAGCCATCGCAGGCCTGAAAGGTACGGTCCGAGCAACCATCACGGGGGAGATCGGCCCCGACGTTGACATGAAGGTGGGCGACTTCCGACACTTGGGTGGGCACCTAGATGCGTTCGTCCCCCGCCTGGGTCGACTGACCTTTGCGTACGACGTCGAGGCGTTCAAGGCCGAAGCGACCGTGCGCGGGCAGTTCACGCGGGAGGTACTGGAGTCTGACCTCGACGAGGATGCCAAGCGCCGGGTCCTGATCACCGGGCTCAGGGCCCTCGATGGTCGTTCCGGCGACCTGGAAGTGAACTGACATGCGCATCCAATCGGTCTCCGCAGAGGCGTTCGGACCACTGGCCGGGGAGTCGCTGCAATTGGCCAGCGGGATGACGGTCATCGTCGGGCGAAACGAATCCGCCAAGTCCTCGTGGCATGCCGCGATCTACGCCGGACTCTGCGGGCGTCGCCGTGGGCCAGGGATGAGCAAGAAGGACAGGCAGTTCGCCGAGCTGCACAAGCCTTGGGATAGCGACGCCTGGTTGGCGGAGGTCACCGTTGTCCTCGATGACGGCCGCACGATCCAACTCCGGCAGGACCTCGCCGGCAGGGTCGACTCGCGGGCCACGGACATCGTCCTTGCGCGCGACGTGTCGGACGAGATCATGAACGCTGGCGCCCCGGACGGAGCGAAGTGGCTGGGGCTGGACCGCGACAGCTTCCTCGCTACGGCTTGCATCAATCAGGCCGCCCTGCTTGAGGTGCTCGAATCGGCTTCCGCCTTGCAGGAATGCCTCGGACGGGCGGCTGCCTCAGCTACGGCCGATGTCACGGCTGCCCGGGCCCTGGAGCTCATCGAGAACTTCAGGAAGGAACAGGTCGGCGGGCTCGGGGCGAACGCCGTGAGGCCGCTGAGGCGAGCACACGACCGATTGGCGCTCGTGCAGGGGAAACGTGAGTCCGCGGGGCGGGCTCACGAGGAGTATGTGGCACTCGTTATGGCAGCTGAGCAGACCAGGACTACGGCCGATGAGGCGGCT
Source organism: Bifidobacterium breve (assembly GCA_945901095.1). Taxonomy (GTDB): domain Bacteria; phylum Actinomycetota; class Actinomycetes; order S36-B12; family S36-B12; genus WLND01. The sequence continues at coordinate 7,753 of CAMDKQ010000116.1, read as the reverse complement.
GGACGGGTGGAAGAGGCTATCCAGCGGGAGCAAGGCGTCGAGGCATTCGTGGCCGCCAGTCGTGAGTCGCATCGCACTGCGAACGAGGCAGCCCAGGGCAGCGCACGGCGGGACGCGTCAGCTCAGGCGGTGGAGGAACAGAAGTTGTTGCTGGATCGCGTGGTCCAGCTCGACGTCGAGTTCACCGGGCAGCCCCCGGCCGGCCTGGCTGAGACGGAGGACGCTACTCGCGCTGTGAAAAACGCCCTCGCACTCTGGGCGGCCGCCCCGACAATGGAAGTTCTCGAGGGGGAGACCGCCGAGGAGTTGCGTGCCGCTGTCGCGCAACTCCCCGAACCACCTGTCGGTGACACCGAAGCCGACCCTTCAGTGATGCAGGCCTATGCGGACCTCGGGGCCGCCCGAAATCGACAGGCCACCCACAACGATCGGCGCCCGGACGCATCTGATGTTGAGCCGGATCTGGAGTTGGCCGCGGCTCTCGCCGCTACGCCCGCGGTGGTGCGACGCCTCGCGGACGACGTTGCGGCCGCGGACGCGATGGCTCCTCTCTCGCCCGACGCCATCGCACGCCTCGGCGAGTTGGCGACGGCAGCGCGCGGTCTCGCCGATCGTTTGCGCTCAGACGCGCAGGAGGAAGCGACCCGGGGATCAACCGTGCCGAAACCTCGCCGCCCCACAGTCTCCGTGGTCGGATGGATAGCTGCCACCGTGCTCGTCCTCGCGGCCGTGGCTGCCTTCGCTGTCGGCCAGCTTGTCGCGGGGGTCGCGGCCGCGGGCGTCGCTGTGATAGCGGGCGTCATAGGTATCGTGGGCGGACGGCGAACTTCTCTCGATGTCCCCTCCGACTCCTCCGACCCAACGGATCGCGTCTACTCGGATCCCTGGTTGGTCGCATCGGATGCCGAGCGTGAGGCCATCAAGGCGGAGGAGGCCTACGGGTCGGCCACGCGCAACGCCTTAGCGCATGCGTCGGTGCGGGCCGACGCTGAAGCACGGTGCGCGGGGCGCGGCCTTCCAGCCGACGCCCAGCGGCTGCGCCAACTCGCGGAGGACGTCGAAGCCTGGCGGGAGCAGCACGCCGATCTGGGTCGGTGGATCTCCGAGAAGAGCGACGTCGACGGGTCCGTGGTGATACTTGAGTCGCGCGTGCGATCCGTCCTGCTGGACCGCGGTGTCGGGAGCGGGGACCCGCAGCGACCGGTCGATGACCTCATCAAGGAGTACCGATCAGGATGCCAGCAGCGCTCGTTGCAGGCCGCGGCCGCGAGCCGTCGGGCGGTGCTGGAGGAGCGAATCCACCAACGAGTGATCGCCGAGGAGCAGTACGCACGGGCGACGCAGCTCCGACGTGCTGCCGCCGACGCTGTCGTGACCGCCGCCGCGACCGTGGGACTCACCGAAACCAAGCCGGGTGACGGTGACCCAATGGATCAGGCGACGAGCCTCTATCCGCGACTGGAGGCCTGGCAGGGCGAGCGCTTGGCCAAGGCGGCTGAGCTGGAGGGGGCGCAATCGCGCTGGCAGCAGCTCCAGGCGCTGCTGGATGGTTCGACGATTGCCCAGCTGAGTGAGCGGCTTGCTGAGGCAGTGCAGGCGCACGAGTTAGTGGCCAGCGAGGTACGTGGGCTGGAAGGGGCCGCCGTCGAGGCGGAGTCACTGCGAAGCGAATACGCGCGGATCGCCGGGTTGGTGCCAGGGCTGATCCCCGACGTCCCTGTGGCACAGCAAGCCTTGGAATCGGCTCGACGGGACCTCCTCGAGGTGCGAGCGTCGGCCCATTCAGCCGACAACGCAGCGACTCAGGCAGAAACTCTGCGGTCGGAACGTGGCGCTGGACTGCTGAGCGTCCCCGAGGCGCAGGAAGCCTTGGCTGCAGCCCAGGCAGAGCTTGACCGCGTGGAGGCACTGGCGGACACCCTCAAATTGACGAGGGGCTTTCTCGAACGTGCCCAGGACCGCGTCCACCGCGATATCGCCCCACGTCTGACGGGGACGCTGACACCGTGGCTGCCACGCATCACCGATGGGAGGTACGCGGAGGTGATGATCGATCCGGCCACGCTCCGCATGCAGGTGCGGGCCCCCGGCAAACCCTGGAGGCAGGCTGACCGGCTGTCAGTCGGTACTGCCGAGCAGATATTCCTGCTGCTTCGTATGTCTTTGGCGCAGCATCTTGCGGTCAGGGGGGAGACGTGTCCGCTACTTCTTGACGACGTCACCGTCCAAGCTGATCCGGTGCGTACCGTCCAGATACTAGAACTTCTTCGCAGTGTGTCGGAGCAACGTCAGGTGATCCTCTTCGCCCAGGAGCCAAGCGTTGCGGAGTGGGCGACAGCCCACCTCATCGGGGACCAGCACTCGCTGATCTCTCTGAATCAGGTGTCCACCGTCTGAGACGCCACCTCAGCCTCCGGGAGTGGCTCGGGGAGCAGCGGCGAGTGACGTGACCATCGCCAGGGCGCTGCCGCGGGAGAGTTGGTCGTGCCGGATCTGGTTGCGGAATCCCCGGAGGCACGAATAGCAGGAGGTCTCCTCCCCGCACTCGCAATGGCTGAGGCGACGAGCGGCATGGGCGAGGATGTCGTCGATCCGGGGTGGTATCTGCAGGACGCAGCCGGCCCCGCCTGGCACGGTGTCAAACAGGATGAGGCGGATCGAGTTGGCGCCGAAGGCCATTGTGCCGTCGATGTCGTCGCGCGCGATCTGGAGCAGGTCGGCGGCAGCCTCGAGCAGTGCGTAGAGCAGTGACCAGTAGGAGTCATTCGTGGCCGGGACGAGGGCCTCAAGGTTGATCGCGACGACATCGGTCTGGTATTTGTGGGCGAGTGCCGTACGCGACATCGGTCCACTGCATTCCCCGGCCTTCCATGCGTGCGCGTGGCTACGTCCGACTTTCTGGCCGACTGAGACACCTCGCCCGCACCAGCCGCAGATGAGGAAACCTTGGTGGCCGACGCCGGTGCTCAGCGCCATGAGCGTTGCACGCTCGCTGGCCTCCAGGCTCCACAGCTGACCGTCGCCGCGCCTTTGCTCCAGGCCGGTCTCGATAGGGCTTCCTGCTTCGAGGAAGTGCGTTGAGCCGTTCCAGCTTCGCACGGGAGGGGCACCGGTGGGCTTCGTGGGCGACCGCTCGGCGAGGAAGCCGAATTCGGGCACCGCGTATCGCAGCTTCTTTCGCTCGTGGGCGCACTGGGGGCAAGTGTCGGCGAGCTCCTCGAAGGAAGACTCGAAGAAGTGGCAGACGGTGCAGTCCGCGTACCAGCCGGAGACCAGATCCTTGTTCGGCAGCCGGTAGACGCCGGCAGACTTCCAGACCCACCCCCCTGCCACGACCTCTGCCCCCGGGGCGTACTCGTAAATGGCGCTCGACAGGTCGCGGCTGAGATCTAGATTCGCGCCGATGCTGTTGTCGGAATTGGTGGTCCGGAGGTCGACGACGTCGACGGGGAAGCCGTACTTGGGAAGGACATTGCGCGAGCCGAGGAACCCGAGGAGATCACGCTTGCGCAAGGTCTCGAGGACTCGTCCGATCTGAGCCACGAGGCTGTTCTTGTTCTCCTCGAATGCCAGCCGACGTGCCTCCTCGAAGTAGGTGATCTCCTGCTGGACCTCGGCCTGCACATTCTTGAGGTGGTCGAGGAGGTACTCGGCCCATTCCCCGGTGGCCACGCCGATCGACTTCTGGACCGAGGGCGGGAGCACTGATTCGAGTGAAGCGATCACCCCTGCGGGCACTGGATCCAGGTAGCGGGCGAGCAGGGCGATCGCCGACGGCTGTCCAGACTCCGGGGAGAAGAAGTCCCCAACCTTGCGCCACAGCATGGCATCGCGCAGCCAGGCATCCCGGAAGAATGCCGCGAGCGCCACAGAGTGGGCGTGGCGGCGATCGATGCGCTCATTCCCGAGCGGGATCAGTGGAGCACGAACGATGCCGTTGATCATGTTCTGAGGGTCAGCGAAGCGAGTGAGGTCGTGGCTGCGCCGCTGGGCGAACGTGAGGACGAGGGCGGCCGATGCGGTGCGGCGCCCTGCGCGCCCGGCGCGTTGGACGTAATTCGCGGTCGCCGGCGGGACGTTGCGGAGCAGCACGGCCTGGAGCTCGCCGACATCGACGCCGAGCTCGAACGTTGTCGAGCAGGAGAGGGCATTGATCTCCCCGCGAATGAACTGGTTCTGGATCTCAGCGGCCTTTGTCGCCTCCCATTGGGCGGTGTGCTCCTCGACCTTCAGCGGGATCGGCAGGAGGGACTGGTAGATCCGCCGGTAGTGATCGCGGTCGGCATCGACGGGGGCAACGACCTCTGGCTTCAATCTGCCGTCGCATCGCATGCTGGGGCAGACCTGCCAGACGCTTCGGGTGGCGATCTGGCGGCAGACGTCGCATCGATAGCGGGTGTCGCCGGTGCCGAGGACGCGGACCCGCAGCCACGTATGGTCGAGTTGCCAGACGACGCCATGGCGGCGTTCGTTTGACTTGGACAGCCAGCCCTGCGGATCGTGGGAGATCAAGCGCCATAGTCCTTCGAGCATCTCGCCTGGCCCGGCATTCGAGCCGGCCCGGTCAAGAACTCGCTTGAGGTAGTCGAGCCTCTTGTTCGCCCCTCTCGACGGCGACCAGCCAAGGAGCCTCGCGCCTGCGACGCGGTCGCGGATGAAGATGGGCCCGAGTCGTGGCGCGAACGCTTCATCCGCCGGGTCCACGCCCTCCGGCAAGGTGATTGCGCCCTGCCGGCGAACGGTGCGGAGCAACTCGTCCATGAGCGCGAACGCGTCGTCGTCGCTCAGGCCCACTTGGCTCAGGATCGGCGGAATCTGCATGCGCTCGGGGCGCTCGAGTGTGAACTCGATCATCCCGAGCCCCTCGAGGGACTGGCGGTCGTCGAATGCGACGAGCTCCTGGGCCAGCCAGAGGCTGACGATGCGTTCCTTCTCCCGGCGGGAGAGCCTCTGGCTGAAGAGTCCTGCTCGTGTTGCGGCAACGAGGACGTCAGCGGTGGTGTCGGCGAGGTTCGCCGAGCCTCCGTCCTGGGCGCAGGCGAAATAAATGCCGGTCAGCAGGAGCCGGCGCTGGAGCAGGCGTCGGTAGGAATTGTCGAGGTAGGGAGCGAAGAATGCGGCTCCCTGCCGGGAGTCCGAGAAGGCCAGGAGCTTGCGGCCTTCGCCCGGGTGGGCGCCTGCCTCGCCGGCGTCCGGGGGCAGGTTCTGGTAGAGCGAGGTTGCGAGGACCGATGCCGATGCGTCGGGGCCGGTGTCCAGCAGCCGCACCTGACCTCTGGACCGGCTACCGCAGGACACGCATCCCGTGAGGGTGCGGCTGTGACCCTTGACGACGCGGGCGCTGCGGAGCGCGGACCCGGAGCACTGTGAGCAGGTCGAGGAGCCCTGAGGATTCATGCCTCCGCAAGAAGTGCAGACCTCGATGGCATCACGGACCTCCGGTACATCGCCTTCCCAGACGTCCTCGTCCTCGTCGTCGGCGGCCTGATCGCTCGTCAGGGCCAGCCAGGTGGGGGGATCCTGGGTGGAGAGCCGGGATCGGAGAATCAGGGCCCTGCCCTCGTGGACCTCGGTCCCCACGACGTAGACGGTGCCGCACCGGGTGCAGGCCCCGAACTCGTAGCATGGTCGACTGCACCTTTCGCAGACCTCCTGCCGAGCGAGGTGCACGTGCGGCGACTTGGCATCGAGGCAGGTAAAGGCACCTTCGGAGGCCCTCAGCCAAAGGTGGTATCGCGCGGCGAGCAGGGGCACCCCTGAGTCGTCTGCGACCCGGCCCCCGGTCTCGACGACGCTGGCGAGTCCCTGCGGGTCCCAGCCTTCGGGCATGGTTCTGCAGATTTCGGCCAAGGTCTGCGAGCCGGCCGCGAGGTCGGCACGGAGCTGGTTCATGACGCGTTCGCGTGCCAGGACGTCGGCTGCGTTCGTCCACGGCAGTCCGCGGCCCGCGGCAAGTGCCTGCAGTTCGACGTCGACGTCGGCGGCGGTGGACAGGGCCTCGTACTCGGACGGGAGCAGGGGTCCCCAAGACGACTTGGGTAAGGCCACTCGGGTCGCGCGGACGAGGTCTTGGCGCTTGGGGTCGGCCTCGTCCCACTCGAACGGTGCTCCGAAGAGGTTACGGGCGAAGTCGGTCACCGCGCTCGGCTTCGCATCGGCCCCGACTGTCGCGCTGGTAGCGATGCACTGCAGCGTGGACGTCACGCCGACCCGTTCCTGAAGCCGGCGCAGCAGCATGGCGAGCTCGGAACCCCTCGCTCCGTCGTACACATGGGCCTCGTCGACGATGAGGAATTTCCAGTGCCCGGCGCTGGGCCCTTCGAAGAGATCCATGTCGGCCGGCCGGAGCAGCAGGTACTCGAGCATCGCGTAGTTCGTGAGCAACAGATGAGGAGGTGTCGCCTGCATCTCCTCGCGGGAGAGGAGTTCGTTGGGGAGCCTGGGCTCGCCGGGGTTGAGGAACTCGAATTTCCGCTGGGCCTCGGCCGCCTGGGTCGGCGTGTCGCCGATGTAGCGACCAAAGGTGACCTCCGGCGTTGTCGCCAGGACTTGGCGCAGTCGCTTCATCTGGTCGTTGGCGAGGGCGTTCATCGGGTAGAGAAGCAGGGCGCGGATCCCCGGTGACAGCGAACCTGCAGCTATCTCGTCTGCGAGCGAGGCCAGGATAGGGATGAGGAAGCTCTCCGTCTTGCCCGAGCCGGTGCCTGTGGAGACGACGAAGTTCCGCCCGGCCCGCGCCTTGCGGGCTGCGGATTCCTGATGGGCGTACAAGGCGCGGTCCAGCGGGAGGGCCGGGGAGTCGAATCGGCGGAACGATGTCGGCAGAGTGCCGTCATCGATGAGATCAGCCAAGGAGCCCGCGCGCAGATAGGCGGGAGTCGACTCAAGCATTGGGCCCTTGACCAAAAGCGGGGATGTTGCGAGCTTGTGGTCGAGGGCGTTCGCCAGCACCTCATCCCGGATCGGCAGCAGGGATCTGAGGTAGCGGCGGTAGTCGGCGGTGACCTGCTCGCTGGCGACGACCGGCTTGAGGTTCTCTGGCACTAGGAATCCTCTCGATCGTTCGCGGCTTGATCCGCGAACGTTGGGTGCTCATGGGCGGTCAGGCTTGCAGTCATCGCGCTGGCCAGGACGAGATCGATCGAAGTGAGCTCGGGGGCGACCTCTGCGATGAGCAGCCAGTGCTTCAGGTGCTCGTCGATGAATTGCGTAGCGAACGCCTCTCCGCGGACTGCGACCCGCCCGATGAGCGCGAAGCCGATGGACTGCGCGCTCAGTGACTGCCACCCGCCTCGGTGACCCTCGTCGGACCGGGCGGCGATCACCGCGAGTGCCTCGGTGAAATGCCAATCCCTGAGAATCGCATTCATGGCCTCAATTCGGAGCCGGCCATCCCTGCCCACGTGGGTCATCGAGTCACGTCCCCGGGATTCGAACAGGGCGAGACCAGCCGTGTATCGCGACTCCGCATCGAGCAGTGCCTTGGGAACGACCCGGTAAGTGGCGAGCATGTTGTTGAACTGCTCAGCCGGCATCCGGTCCAAGACGGATGCCCCGGAGAACCCTCCGGCCTTGGGGTGAGGATCTCCCGTCCCCGCAAGGATTGACACGAATTCATCGCCGTAGGTATGCCGGGCTGCTTCCCAGGCATTCGGGAGCATCGCGACGCTAACGGGGTCGATGAGAGCAGGAATCGCCAACAGCGCGCCGACGAGTGGGTTGGTGGTGATCGCGGACTGCAGGAACTCGTCCA
>CAMDKQ010000115.1 GCA_945901095.1 Bifidobacterium breve | reverse complement strand
CTACATGGATCGGCGAGCACCCCGCGATCTGTGGGACTTGGCGGCGCTGGCGCAGCTCGGCCCTTTCGCCGTCAACGTGGCGGAGCTGTTCACCGCACTTTGGCCATTCCGGTCGCTGCCGTCGGCGTCAACCATCCCCGCGGCGCCAGAGGTGTCGCTGTCGCAGCGCGACCTGGCACATCAGACCCGCCTGACGATCACGGCGGCGATCGCCCGGGAGACGGTCATAGACGCCTGGGCCAATGTCGGGCGTCGGCAAGGAGCCACTGGCTAGGCAGCTGGAGGGCCTGGGCACTACGTCGCCTCGGGGCAGGGTCCGTCGACCGGCGTGCGGCCAGTTGACACCTGACAGCTCAGCGCGACTGTCGGGGTCCTCATCTGCGTGGTGCTGGGTAGACAACCGCACCGCGGTCGACGTCATTGATGAGTGCGGGCCAGTCGCGGTAGTCGAGGCTGAGCCACTGGTCATAAGGGCGAAGGCCCTTGCTCTTGATCTCGATGATCTCCATTGACACCTGGTGGAACTCGTCGAAGAGCGGGTCGCCTTCGTCGACTTCGAGTTCACCGCTGTTCTCGCTGTCGTAGGCGGTGTCCAGTCGACAGATGTAGGCCTCGCCGTCGGCGAATTCGACGAGGTATCGCGTTCCAGGATGGGTGCTGTCATACCGCTCAAGCACCCATACTTGATGCTCCTCCTCGGGGTGGAAGTAGCTCATCCTGAGGACCTTCCTCGTGAGGGGCGCGGCCGTGCTGGAACGACGTGGGCGCCGAACTTTGAGTAGTGGATGGTGCCCCACGATGTCGACACTGGCGAACCTCCGCCAGGAACTCGGTACGTCCCGATAGGTACACCGAAGTCGACCACTTCCTTGTTGCTGCCCCTCCAGATGCCTGTTCCGCCCTTCGATTCCGCCAACTCCTGAAGCCGTGGAAGAGGCAGTGTGATGGTCGACTTCGCTGGGTCGTGGTTCGAATGACCCGGCATGTGCTTCGCTTGCCGACCGAAGTGGATGGCAGTGGTGAAGCCGCGAACCGTTCGAAGACTTCGATCGGAGTATGGGAACAGTCTGCTTCGCGACTTGCTCATGCGGCCGCCCTCCGAGCCTTCGACCGGGCGTGGGTGTCTGCGGGAAAGAGGTGCACTGGAATTCCCTGCTCACGCGGGTAGTCCAGCACGCCGTAGGCGCCACTCCCGTACACAACGAGGTTCGCGGGGGCGAGTTCGTCGCAGAGGATCCGCACTTCCTCCAGGACGTGACGTCGGTTGGTGCTGTCGCGGATGCAGCCGATCAGTCCGAGGGCAACAGTGGAGCGCCTCGGTGCTCCTGCGAGCGCGTAGGGGATAGAACCGCGGCCGCTCAATCGGACGTTCGCGATGACGTTGATCCCGTCGGCTTGCATCCGGGCGCCGAGGAGCTGGTTGCGATAGGTGTGGTCGATCTTCTGGGCCACAGGCATGTTGCGGTAGAGCGAGAAGTCCGGGCTGATGACGCCCGCAAAGCCGGCGAGTCGGCGAAAGTGCCGCTTGGGTGCGTGCCACAACCGGACGAACCGGTAATCGTCCTCGTAGAAGTGCACCCAGGCATCGGGGTCGGGAACGCGAAGGGCGCTCGCCTCGGAGAAGCAGATCAGAGAGCTAGGCACTTGAGTGCACGGTTCTATCCTCGGGATCTTGTATGGCCCGACGAGAGTGAGTCCATCCAGCAGGCGAGCATTGAACACGTCGCGGCGATCCCGAAGCGGGCCGGATGGGGCGGTGGCCCGGCGTGTTGTGGGCGGGGCAGTGCCCAGGTTCATGGGCCACACCAGATCGAAGAGCGGCAGTTGGTCGCCTCCGGGGAGGGCTGCACGCGGGCTCGTCATGCCAACCCCAGCCACGCGCTCAGCTCGGTAGCTGGTGGTTCGATGCGCCTCGTGGAACTCTCTGCGATGCGCTGGTCGTGGGGCCGGCCGATCGCATTCCGGCTGATGGCACGGATAACGCGGCCATGGGCGAGCTCGGCAGCCTCATCGCTCATCTGGAAGGCGCGGGCGATGCTCGAAATGCTCAGCTCGGGAACCCACATGACGACGAGGGCGTCGGGGGCCAGCATGTAGTTGGCCAGGAAGTTGGCTTCTCCTTCCGCGCGGTCGTCAGTGAGGGTGGTGTCGGCGCGCAGATGGTCGAGCCAGATATGGGACAACTCGTGCATGAGGGTGAAGCGTTGGCGGAGCTCCGGTGTCGCGCCATTGACGTGAATCCGGAACTTCCACCCGTGTCTGGAAGCAACCGGTTCCGTGTATCCATCTGAGGTGGAGAACCGCTGAGCGGTGGGCGGGAGGCCATCGGCGTGAATCGCCACATGGACGCCGAGAACCTCAGCAATCTCCAGGGGCTCCAGCGGATAGACCAGATCGTAGTCTTCGATCCAATCGGCGCCGAGCCTCTTGATCTCCTCATATCGGCTGGATGTCAGTTTCCGGCTCACTCGAGATCCCGCTCGTCGAGGACCCTCCGGAACTGCGCCAATTGCTCGTCGGTCAGCGAAGTTCTGGCCACGATGCGCAGCGCTGTCTGCACCGGGTCTCCGGATGTGGGGAGGAGGTCTTCCACGCGGACGTCGAGTTCCTCCACGATACGCACAAGGGTGACGAAACGAGGCTCCCTGTCCCCGCTGACGTACCGGCTCATCGCAGATCGAGTGACCCCAACCCTTGCAGCGAGTTCGAGCTGCGTCATGCCACGCTCCTCGAGCAGTGCCTTGAGCCGCTGGGCGAAGTCGGTTGAGTCGGTCACGCCAACAATGTTACCGAAATGGAAACATCGTGGCAAGTCCACGGGGCACGGTCAGAGCGGCCTGCGGCATTCGCACGCGACGAAACCAGGCGCGGCACGCACCGCAGCCCCGGTCTTTGCCGAGTTGGAGGCAGCTCGGACTGCGCAGTGAAAGCTGACCTACCCATTGGCGGGTGCGCAGGTCGACGTGCGAAATTACCGAGGTGGCTCCATGAAAACATGTTGCAAGTAAACGTGTTCAGGGAGAATAGACACCAACAACGGATCCGCCCGAAGTCGATTTGCCACTGATTTGCCACAGATTGATTCCGGTCGCGGACCGGTTCTGCTGCCTCGGAGGCCCTTCCGGCCGCGTCCTGCCAAGTCGTTTACATTTCTTGTCAGGTTGTCGACCTGTCTTGATACGCGACCTGTCTGTCCTGATGCTTCGCTTTCGTGTCTTGGGCAGGAGAGCAGACGAGACTGGACCAGACCGGAGGAGAAACGAGCCTTCCGCGGCTTGCGCCGCGGGCGCCGTTCCTGTCCGGTGGGCTCCTGCCCGGGGTGCTGCGGAATCCAGCGGAAGTGTCGCAAGGCCGTCCCTAGGAAATCCGGATGCGAAACTCAATTCGGATACGACACTCGTTTATGCGCGACACTCCAGATCCAACTGCGACACTCGCCGCTGACGACACGATCGCGGAGCTAGGCCTTCCGCGGAATCCGTGCCGCGATTAGACAGGCGGAGTACAGCGGCTGGGAATTCTGAGCATCGCTGCTGGAGGGGAGTGTCGCGACTGAACAACGCGACACTCGAGATGGATTCCGCATGCCAATACGTGCGGGTGCTAAATTCTCACGGACGATCCGGGCAATGAGGGCCCCGTTCGTGACACTCATTGCCGAGCCCCCGGACGCGGCTTCGGCGGCTCCGTGGCACGAGGTGGTCACTGCAGTATTCGACGGCGGGTTGTCGCCCAGCGACTGGCTGGTGCGTGTGGTCCCTCTTCCAACTGATTCATCGTCACGTGGATCCGGTTCGGCAAGTCCTTTGTCCAAGGACGTCGTTCAAGTATGCCTCGATATGGGGCTGACGAGATTGATGGGCCGCACCGGATCGTGCTACGACCACGCAACCGCGGAGTCGTTCTGGAGCGTGTTCAAGCATGAGTTCTACTACCGTCACGCCTTCGCCATCCTCGACGAACTCAAGGCCGGCATTGAAGAGTTCATCCGCTGGTACAACAGCACCAGGCGCTACTCAAAGTTCGGGCAGGTCAGCCCGATCAACTATGAGATAGCGTTGGCAACGCGTGACAAGAAGATCGCATAATCCCCTGTCTACTTTTCGCGGGGAACCTCAGAACACTTGGGTCGGGGGAGCGTAGGTCGGGTCGGGTGCGCAGACTCGGGCACAACGTGGCGAAGTCACTGCCGGGGGAGGCAGAGGTCCGGTCAGTGCGGGGGGTCGGTTGGATCCCCAACACTGACCGGCTCTGATGCGTCATGGTCAAGCAGGTCTCGAAGTGGGATGAGTTGCCGGGAGTGCTGGTAGTGAACCTCGAGGTCGGGCTCCCACTGGTCCGAACCATCAAAAAGCTTGAGCGTATCCAGGGAAGCAGCGGGCGAGATGATGATGTCTTGCATGAAGGCGCCGCTCTTGCAGATCCCCAGCACGCTCCCATCCAAGATGAACACGAGCCCGTCGTCGCTGACGAGTTCGAAGGACGGCTCACCGGCGCGGGTCTGCGTCGTGGTGTCGCGGACGATCAGGATGTCGAGAATGCGCTGTCCGCGCTCGTGGAAGTACAGGTTGCCGTGGGTCCGTGCCTGCGTCTCGCCCATTGCGCCGTCTGTAATGCCGAGGCGGGAGTACTCCTCGACGAAGCCCTCAAACTCCAGCGAAACCAGGCTTGATGTGGCCGAGATGGCTGCCGAGTCGGTGCGGATGAAGAGGTCGGCGAGGGCGCACTTGCCGCCGTCGAGCATCACTTGGGCGCCGTAGTGATCCCAGGCCTGCCCGATGAGTCTTCCGAGTCGCTCAAGCTCAGCGCGGTCGAGCAGGAGTTGGGTCCTTCTCACGTGCTCCTCCTAGTGAAGTGGATCTTCTGGTAGGCGGGGAATCTCGTTTGAGATGATGGCATTCGGATCTCGACGACGGGTGAACCATCGGATCCGGACGTGGCTCGATGCGTGATTGTTGCTCCGTTCTTGAACCTAGCAATCAGCACTGACCCGTTCCTTGCGGACCCTGTCTCACCGCCGTCGCTGGCGACCGAGAAGAAGCGGGTGGCGTGGTCGGTCGGGGCGTCTGAGGCGATTGCTCGCACTTGGTTGCTGTTGCTCTTGCCCTTGGTTCCGAAGTAGCCGGATGGGGTGGTTCCGAACTCCATCTGGAGTCGACCGAGGTTGCGGGCCAGCGCACCCGCAGATCCGGAGGGTTCGGTCCCGCTTCCACTGCCCACCTCAGCCGGCCATTGCGTGAGCGCGATTGATGTCGGAGGGAAAGTGGATGAAGTCGCTCCGAGCGCGGACACGATCGAAGACGTCGCGGGGCATCGGTCCGTGGACGATCACGGTGTGGGGCTCGAGCTGGTCGAGCAGCTCGGCGAGCCCTGTCCTGAAGTGGTAGCGATCCTCGGAGTTGCGGCTGCAGCCGTGAATGGAGATTGCGACGACAGAACGAACGGGGACTCCGAGAAAGCAGAACGCGAAGTCCTCCTGGGTTGCCCATCGAACGTTGGCGATGACGGCGAGCCCATGCGCCTGGTAGTACGCGCCGACCGCGCGGTTGGCCCAGGTGTGCAGAACACGCTGGTGCGGAGGCATCGAGCGGTAGAGGGAGAAGTCGGGCGAGATCAGGCCGGCGTAACTGGCGAAGGAGTGCAGGTAGCGCTGGGGCCGCTGCAGGATGTGGGCGAGCTTGCGGTCGGCGACGTAGAAGTGAAGGAATGCAGCGCTGGATCCCTTGTCCGGGTGACGCTTGTCGAATGCCACGAGCCGGTCCGGGGGCCCGTGCCAGGTCGGCGGCCGCAACACGGGGATTTGTTCGCGGCCGACTCTGTCAACTTCCGGCATCCATGTCGCGGCCTTAAATGGGGTGATGAACGGTGAGTCTCGGGACTCGACTGGGTCTAGCATGATGGCGACCTCCTTGATCTAGTCGGTTGGGGCGTGTCGCGGGCAGTGCCAACTGCCTGGTGTTGTCTGGTGGGCGTTTCGCGACGCCCACCAGGCGTTCTGCTTCTAGGACCACATGCGGACGGCCTCCTTCACGGAAGGGATCCGCTTGTTCAGCAGCGAGTTCCACGGGATCAGTCCGATCTCCTGCAGTCGCCCGATGACGATGGCCTCGCTCACGCCAGTGAGTTCGGCGATGGCCGCAACCCGTTGACCGGTGATGGCGCCGGTGGCCAACGCCTCGACATCGGGCATCAGCCAGGCGTTGGCTAGAGCGTCGGCGTCCATCTCCTGCCGGTCGTCCACTGGCTCGCCGGCCTCGGAGATGAACAAGTGGCCCCGTTCGGAGTGTCCGAGGAACACGTGGGCCGTCTCGTGGGCGAGCGTGAACAGAACCTTGTCCAGGCGCCCACCGCGTCCGGACAGCGCGATCACCGGGGTGCCGTCCACCGTGGTGCTGATGCCGTCCATGCGCCCGCCGGAGAAGGGTTCGACATGGACGAGTCGTACCCCGGCACGTGCGTACCGATCCGGTAGTTCGATGAAGTCACCGGGGGTCCGTACGGAACGCGACAGCGACTCGGCCAGTTCCGCCAGCTCCTGAGCGTCGTAGCAGCCCACGGTGTGTGCTCGAGCCGCCTTCCGCGCGCACGCAATCCACGCGAGTTGCTGGCGCGACGCCGGCTCGTCGTCGTTGGCCCGGCGAGCCGACACATGGAACGGCGGCCTGCGATCCAGGTCGTCAACCTCCAGCAAGTCGCAGGCTGCCACTCGCTGCTCGGCCGATCCGCTACTGGGCAGCAGCCCACGACGGATCAGGTCCCTGACGGGCAGGACCATCTCAAGGCTCCTGCGCTCGGCGATCGCCGCCAGTCGATCACGGGTCCTCTCCTCGCTCTCCGCCAGCCACAACTGGTGCGTGCTCTGGGCCCGAAGCCAGAAGTCGGCTGACTGTCCGACGGCGGCGCTAAGGTCCAAGGCGTCCTCAACATCCAGACTGCGGCGTCCGTTCATGAGTTCGGACACGGACTGAACAGACCGGCCGAGAACGTTCGCCAGGTCCGCCTGGATCCAGCGCAGCAGCGCGAGTTGCTCAACGAGCAACTCGGCGACGGACGGCGGGCGGTCAGGCAAGGACGGTTCCTCAATCAGTCGATACCGGGAATCAGCGATTCCAAGATATCAGAAGTGTACTAGGGGCACCTGTCTCTGGCAACGTTCGAAGGCGAAGTCCGGGAGGGTTGCGGGGGCGTTCTCGCGGTTCACGTACGAACTGGTGGTGCGACGGACCCTTCCTGTCGTATGTTGTTGGATTCGTACATGACTGAGAATGCTCGCTTGATTTGGCTGTGAGAATCTTCTTGGCTGGCCCGAGGCTGGCTGAAAGGCTCGGTGCTGGTCTGCTTCCATGACGTGTCTCGTGATTTGGCTGGCTCCCGCAGGGGTGCCTTCGTGGGGATCTGTCCGTCATGGGAGTGGGCCGGCACCGACCCGAAACACCTCGCTGGCCTGATGAGAAGCCTGCCCGACCCGAGGGTCGTGGCCCATCACAGTCGTGCCTCGCGGTGACCTCAACTCGGGCCGGTGCCGGTCAGCGACACCATCGAGAAGAGGAGGAATCGCCATGCCAATCGTGGCAGAGAAGTATCAGTTCGTCATCGGCGTGGACACCCATGCCGCCAGTCACTCGTTCGCGGTGGTCGCCCCGGCGACCACCGCGGTCGGTCAGGAGGTGCAGTTCCCCGCGACGGCGGCGGGGCTGTCGCGGGCCGTCGCGTGGGCGGGGCGCTACGCGGGATCACCCGACGTGGCCGTGGTCGTCGTGGAGGGCATCGGCTCGTACGGCGCCGGGGTGGCCCGGGCGTTCGCGGCAGCGGGCTACCGGGTCGTTGAGGGCGGCGCCCAGTCGGTGGGCGACCGGCGGGGTAAGGGCAAGTCCGATGCCCTTGACGCCGTGAGGATCGCCCGGTCCGTCACCGGCACCGACACCGCGCAACTGCGCGAGCCAAGGGCCGACGGCACCCGGAATGCACTGCGAATCCTCATCATTTCCCGGGAGCTGATGACCCGGGAGCGGACCGCGACGGTCAACGCGCTCACCGCCCTGGTCCGGACCACCGACCTGGGCCTCGATGCCCGCAAGGCACTGACGATCGGCCAGCTCCGCGTCATCGCCGCGTGGCGCACCCGGACCGGGGACGCGATCGACGTGGCCGTCGCCCGGGCGGAGGCCACCCGCCTCGCCCGCCACGCACTGGAACTCGGCACCCAGGCAGCGGCCAACGCACGCCAGCTCGACGGCCTCGTCCGCCAGGTCGCCCCCGACCTCCTCGACAAGCGCGGAGTCGGGCCCGTCACCGCGGCCGTCCTCGTCGTGTCCTGGTCCCACCACGGCCGGGTCCGATCCGAGGCGGGATTCGCCGCCCTCGCCGGGACCTGCCCCATCCCCGCGTCATCTGGGAACACCACCCGCCACCGCCTCAACCGAGGCGGCGACCGCCGGCTCAACTGGGCAATCCACACCATCGCCCTCGGGCGCATGGCCCACGACCCCGACACCAAGGCCTACATCGCCAGACGCGTCGCCGAGGGCAAAACCAAGCGCGAAGCCATGCGATGCCTCAAGCGCTACCTCACCCGCAGCCTCCACCGCACGCTCGAAAACTCACCCGCCATGGCCGCTTGACAACCATAGAAGCATCCCCACCTTGAGCATCGATTCTCTCTACCGTGACAGCTGTCGAGGTCGTCACTGGTGGAGGAGAGAGCGAGTGTCCAAGGTGGAGCTTTACGAGAGTATCCGGCTGGCCAGGCGGGAGGAGGGACTGTCGGTCCGGAAGCTGGCGGTGCGTTTTCGGGTGCATCGTCGGGAGGTCCGGCTGGCGATCAATGGTGATGCGCCGGTGACGCGGGCGGTGCCGACTGGCCGGACTCGTCCGGTGTCGGGGCCGTGGCGGGAGTGGATGCGCAAGGTCCTGATCGATGACGTCGATGCGCCGCGCAAGCAGCGTCATACGGCGAAGCGGATCTGGGAGCGCCTTGGGGCGGAGCATGACGTGACGATTTCAGCGTCGCGGGTCCGGTCGGTCGTGGCGGAGTTGCGGGCCGAGCTCGCCGCGGTGGACGTGTCGGCGGTGATCGTGCCGCAGACGCATGCGCCGGGCGCGGAGGCGGAGGTCGACTGGGGAAGCTTCGTCGCGGTGATCGGCGGGGAGAAAATAACGTTGCAGTTGTTCGTGATGCGGGCGTCGTACTCCACGATCGGGTTCCATCGGGCGTACGCGCACGCGGCGCAGGAGTCGTGGCTGGATGCGCATGTTCGGGGCTTCGCCCGGTTCGGTGGGGTTCCGCGGATGGTGCGGTACGACAACTTGAAGACCGCGGTGACGAAGGTCCTCACCGGCCGGGAGCGGGTGGAGAACGACCGGTTCCTGGCCCTGCGGTCGCACTACATGTTCGAGTCATTCTTTTGCCTGCCCGGGATCAAGGACGCGCATGAGAAGGGCGGCGTCGAGGGCGACGTCGGCAGGTTCCGTCGCGCCCACCTGACGCCGG
>CAMDKQ010000114.1 GCA_945901095.1 Bifidobacterium breve | reverse complement strand
TAGAACGCAAACACCTGCGGTCCACCGAAGAACGATGTGACAGATGCACCCCACTCGTTGCCGCCGGTCCACATGAGGGACACGGTGAATGAGAGCGCGGTGACCAATGTGAGGAGGAGGAGCGGCGGCGCCATGACCCGCCGAAGGCGCCGAGCAACAACCCAGCCGGCGAGGAGCAGGGCCGGGAACACCAGATAGAACTGCTCCTCAACGGAAAGCGACCAGGTGTTCAGGAGGGGGTTTTGGTTCGCGGTGACCGCGAAGTAGTCGCCGGCCGCACTTGCGATGACGAGGTTCGCTGACATAAGCAGGGCGCCGAGCCCGGTGGCCGCGACGGTCTGTTGAGGTCCAAAGGGACTTTGCAATACGAGGGAGAGTAGGACAACAACTCCCACGAGGAGGCCGAGGGCGGGCGCTAATCGCATGAACCTGCGCAGGTAGAAGGTGCGCATGCGAATGTGGCCGGTGGCTAGCCACTCGCGGTGAAGCATCCCGGTGATGACGAAGCCGGAGATCACAAAGAAGACGTCGACCCCCGTGAATCCGCCAGGCATGGGTAGGCGGGCATGGAAGACCACGACCATGAGTACAGCGATGGCCCGTAGGCCCTGAATGTCACGCCGGTGTGCTGCCCTCGGGGTCGATTCGAGGGTCGGCGGGGCGTGGAGGTCAGCGGGTGCGGCGCTCGCCATTGATCACCAGAATGACGCCGCCGAGCACGACGGTGAGGCCGACGATGACGTCGCGGGTGAGGGGCTCGCTGAGAATGAGGGAGCCGAGCAGGACCGCGACGACGGGGTTCACGTAAGCGTAGGTCGAGGTGAGCGACAACGGGGCCTTGTTGAGCAGCCAACCGTAGGCGGAATACCCGATGAGGGAGGCGAGGACAAGCCAGCTCAGGGCGACCCACGAGGTCTGGGTAACCACGCCGAAGTCAAGACGCTCGCCGGTGACGGCCCCGGCACCGAGGAGCGCAAATGCCCCGATCACGAGTTCGTAGAAGGTCATGACAAACACATTGCTTGGCAGTGGGTAACCCGTTGACTTGAATGAGAAGAAGGCCCATGAGAAGGCGCTGACGAGTACGGCCGCCGACCAGAAGACCACGTCACCGTCGGTTCCTGAGACGACTGCGGTCCCCCCGGGAAGCAGCATGAACGCCAACCCGACGATGCCCACAGCCACGCCCGCCAGGGTCAATCGGGACGGACGTTGCCCTGCGCGCACCCGAAGCAGGACCACCCAGAGCGCGTTCACGGAGACGAGGAGAGCCGCAACCCCGCTCGGTATGTGCTGCTCGGCCAGCGAAACAGTCCCGATTCCGACACCGAGAAGCATCACTCCCATGAGGCCCGAGAATGCGACCTCCTGGACGCTGACCCGCAGCACTCGGATGCCCTTGAACACGATGAGCCCGACTCCAAGGATTGCGGCCGCGGCAAGGAAGCGCATGGCGGCCGAGAGCAAGGGCGGCATCGTCTGCGTTGTCACCGCGATGGCGAGATAAGTCGACCCCCACACCAGCCAGAGCGCGACGAGCGGACCCCAGATCTGAAGTGGTGTGCCCGCGCTCACGCGAGGGCCCTGAAGCGCTCGCATCTCAGTCGGGCTCGTTGTCACCCCGACAGCCTTTCAGATGATTGACCACGAGCCCATTCGACGTCGGTATCGGGGCGTGCTGTCGCCTATGACTGGACAGCAACTTCAGGACCTTGGTCCCGGCGATATCCGACCTTTGGCTGCCACTTGAGCGCCCAGAAGCCGAGACGATGGCACCACTTGATCACCACGCACAGGAAGGGGCTCCTCTCATGGGTGCACTCGATCTCGCCCGCTGGCAGTTCGCGATCACTACCGTGTACCACTTCTTGTTTGTCCCAATCACCCTCGGATCCGTCTGGTTTGTTGTCGGTTTCCAGACGGCGTGGTTTCGGACGGGCAACGTCAAGTACCTCAAACTAACGAAGTTCTTCGGCAAGCTGTTCCTCATCAACTTCGCGATGGGTGTTGTGACGGGGATCGTGCAGGAATTCCAGTTCGGGATGAACTGGTCGGACTACTCACGCTTTGTTGGTGACGTCTTTGGTGCTCCGCTTGCCATGGAGGGTCTCCTCGCCTTCTTCCTCGAATCGACGTTCCTTGGACTGTGGATCTTCGGCTGGGACCGGCTGCCCAAGCGGGTCCACCTCGCGACTATCTGGGCGGCTGCCGTCGGAACCCTCCTATCGGCCTTCTTCATCCTCGCGGCCAACGCCTGGATGCAGCATCCGGTTGGCTACGAGATCAACCCGGACACCGGCCGTGCCGTCCTGAACAACATTGGCGCCGTCCTGTTCCAGAACACCTCTCTCATCGCCTTCGTTCACACCATCTCGGCGTCGTTCCTTGTGGCGGGTGCCGGCGTGGCTGCCATCGGTGCTTGGTTCCTGATGAAGGGCCGTCAGGTGGATGTGTTTCGGCCGGCCGTCAAGGCTGGGGCGTGGGTAATCCTCGCTGCGGCGGTGGTCGTCTCCGTGACCGGTGACATGGACGCGAAGATCATGGTGCAGCAACAGCCGATGAAGATGGCGGCCGCTGAGGCGCTCTACGAAACCTCGTCGAATGCCCCGTTCTCGATCCTGAGTATCGGAGACGTTGCTGGCGATCAGGCGACTGCGCTCATCGAAGTTCCTGGGCTCACGTCATTCATGGCGACAGGCTCCTTCGACGGCACAGTGCAGGGAATCAACGACCTGCAGGCGCAATACACACAAACCTACGGACCCGGAAACTACGTGCCGTACGTGCCGGTGACCTATTGGGGATTTCGGCTCATGATCGGGCTTGGGTTCATTGCCGTGCTGTACGCCCTGTGGGCTCTCTGGCGGTTCCGGGGTGACCGGGCGCCGCAGGGACGGGCCTTCTCAATCGTGAGCAACGTCATCGTCCTAGGGCCCCTTCTCGCCATCTCCGCGGGATGGATTTTCACCGAAATGGGACGGCAACCGTGGATCGTTTTCGGTGAGCAGAAAACTGCGGATGCCGTGTCGCCGCTCGTGACCCCCGTTGAGGTCTGGATCTCGCTCATCGGATTCACGCTCGTCTACGCCGTGCTCGCAGTTATCGAACTTCGACTGCTGCTGAAGTACATCAGGGCTGGCGCCCCTGAGGAGATAAGTGATACCCCGTTCGAGGACTCCGAGAACGGTTCCGCCAATCGCATGCACTTCGCGTACTGATCGGGTAGGGGAACGTCATGGATCTCGTCACCTTCTGGTTCATCCTCGTCGCCGTCCTCTGGATCGGCTACTTCATCCTCGACGGATTCGATCTCGGGGTTGGCATGCTTCTTCCGGTGATCGGCACCGACGACCTGCGCCGGCGGGTGATGATCAACACGATCGGCCCGGTGTGGGACGGCAACGAGGTCTGGCTCCTTGTCGCGGGAGGCGCGACCTTTGCCGCGTTCCCGCTCTGGTACGCGACGATGTTCAGCGGCTTCTACCTCGCGCTGTTCCTCGTCCTTATCGCACTCATATTGCGCGGGGTCGCCTTTGAATACCGCGGCAAGCACGACACAGCGAGGTGGCGCGCGAACTGGGACCGGGCGATTGTGGTTGGCTCCGTCCTTCCTGCCCTTCTCTTCGGCGTTGCCTTCGGCAATATCGTCGGTGGCTCAAAAATCGCTCCCCTGGAAGGCGCGGCCAACCCGGCTGACGCCGGCTCCTTCAACTATGTCGGGTCGTTCTTCGACCTTCTCAATCCCTTCTCACTCGTCCTCGGACTCATGACGCTTACCGTCTTCGCGACCCATGGCGCCATCTTCTTGACCCTCAAGACGAGCGGCGAGGTGCGCGAGGCATCCCGGACCGTCGCATTGCGCATCGGACTCGTTGCCGCAGTGTTCGCCGTCGTCGCTTTGCTCTGGTCGCAGGTGTTCAGCGGCAGGGTTGCGATCACCCTTCCCCTTTCCTTGCTTGCTGCAGTGCTGTGGCTCGGAGCGCTCTGGCTCGTCCTCAAAGGCAGGGACGGCTGGGCCTTCCTCCTCAGCGCCGGCACGATTCTCCTGGCGGTGGCGAGCCTGTTCGTCGGCCTCTTCCCGAATGTCATGCCGAGCAGCATCGATGCTGCGTACAGCCTTACCGTCTACAACGCATCAAGTCAGGCATACACGCTCATGGTGATGACGGTGGTGGCCGCGATCATGACGCCGATCGTCCTCGTGTATCAAGCATGGACCTACTGGGTGTTCCGTAAGCGCCTGAGCACTTCGATGATCCCGGCGCAGCCAGCAATCGGACGGGCGGATGACCGGTTCGCTCAGGCCGCGGGCTGACCGTCTGGTCCGGCCACGGCACCGGAACCGTAGGCCCGTGAACCGGTGAGGCCGATTGATCCGCGGCTCCTGCAGGTTGCTCGAAGCACTCGGCGCTACATCGTGGCCGTCATTGTCACCGGTGTGGTGACGGCTGTCCTTGTCATCGTCCAGGCCCGACTACTTTCGGGAGTGATCGTTGATGTCACTGGCGATGGCCTCTCATTCAATCGCGTGAGTGAGGCGGTCGTAGCGCTCGCAGTGGTTGTTCTAGTGCGGGCTGCCATTGCGTGGGGTTCGGAGATGCTTGCCGTGCGAGCATCAGCGCGGGCCAAGGAGGAATTGCGCGACGCGACTGTTCGAACCGTGCTCGCATCGGGGCCGTATGGTCGCGCCGGGTCGGCACCCGGGGAGGTGGCGACCCTCGTCACACGCGGCATTGATGGTCTCGACGGCTACTTCGCCCGGTATCTTCCGCAACTCGTCCTCGCCGTCATCGTCCCGTGCGCGATCCTCCTCACCCTCGCAGGCCAGGACCTCCTCTCGGCCCTCATCGTTGCGGTGACGATTCCACTCATCCCGGTGTTCATGATCCTCATCGGGCTCTATACGAAGGGGCAGGTTGAGCGGCAGTGGCGCACTCTCGCGGCTGTCTCGACCCATGTGCTCGACATGATCGAGGGCCTGCCCACCCTCAAGATGTTCGGCCGGGCGAAGGAGCAGGCGGCGGCCATTCGTGTCATGGGCGATGACTACCGAAGCGCGACGGTTGCGGTCCTTCGGGTGTCCTTTCTGTCGTCACTCGCCCTCGAGTTGCTCGCCACCCTGTCGATCGCTTTGGTTGCGGTCTCTGTTGGTATTCGGCTCGCTGAGGGACAGATGTCCTATTCGACCGCGCTGTTCGTCCTCCTCCTTGCCCCCGAGGCCTATCTGCCGTTGCGCCTCGTCGGGCAGCACTTCCACGCGGCAGCCGAGGGCGTTGATGCGGCCGATCGGGTGTTCACCATTCTTGACGCCGATCAGCACTCAATGGGGGGCACCGCGCCTGTCCCCCGGTACTGTGTCCTTCGAATCACTGATGCCTCAGTTCATTTTGATGGACGCACAGCCCGAGCCCTTGAGTCGGTGACCTTCGAGGCCGTCGCGGGATCGATCACCGCCCTCGTCGGGGCCTCCGGCGGTGGGAAGACCACCCTCATCAACGCCATCATGGGATTCGTGCCGTTGACCACCGGCACGATGGGGGTGATCGGCTCCGAAGGAGCAGAGGTCAACCTGTCGGATCTCGATCGCCAAGCATGGCTCTCGACTGTCGGGTGGGTTCCGCAGCGGTCCAAGCTCATCGATTCGGGAGCAGGATCTCGGACGACCATTGAAGGTGCTGTCCGACTTGGGCGATGTGACGCCACCGTCGACGAAATCTGGGCTGCTTTGGGCGCGGCTGGGATTGCTGAGGAGATCAAGGGTTTGCCCGCGGGCCTTCAAACGGAGATTCAGTTGGGTGCCACCGGGCTGTCTGCCGGGCAGTTGCAGCGAATCGCGCTCGCACGAGCGCTCGTACGACGGCCGCGGCTCCTGCTCCTTGATGAGCCCACGGCCGGCCTTGACATGGTGAGTGAGGCGGCCGTCGTGAGGGCTGTGCGCCGTATCGCTGATGATGGCGCGATCGTCATCGTTGTTGCGCACCGACCGGCGCTCGTCGCGATTGCTGAGACGGTAGTCCGGGTGGCCAGCGCGGTGGACGAATGGTGAGGACCCTCGGGCCGGTGTGGGCCGCCATGGTCGAGGAGCGGCGGATGCTCTCGGTCGCTGGGGTCGTCGGGGCGCTTGCCTCCGCCTGCGCTGTTGCCCTGCTTGGCACGGCGGCGTGGCTCATCGCTACAGCGGCTGGTGCCCCGCCCGTGCTTACGTTGACCGTTGCGGCTGTCATGGTGCGGGCATTCGCCCTCGGTCGAGCCTTTCTGCGCTACGGCGAACGGCTCATCGGTCACGCTGCGGCGCTCCGGGGTCTCACGGGGCTTCGAGTACGTGTCTACGGCCGACTGGAGCGCCTCGCCCCCGGAGGGCTGGCGGGTTTCGCCCGGGGTGACCTTCTCACGCGGCTCATCGCTGACGTCGATTCAGCGCTCGACCTCCCGCTGCGGGTGGTCCTGCCGTGGGCTCAGGCGGCGCTCGTGTCAGCCGGCACAGTCGCGTTTTGCGTATGGCTTGATCCGTCGGCGGGCTTGATCCTCGGATGTTCAGTGGTCGCCGCGCTCGTCCTTGTTCCGTGGGCCGCAGCGACGGTGACGAGTCGGTCAGAGCGTCGCATCGCACCATCCAAGGCCCTCTTGGCCTCTACGGTCGTGACGGCACTTGACGCGTCAGCCGACCTCATTGCCTTCGGTGAGCAGGTGACCGCAACCCGCCGGATCGCCGTGATCGATGCGGACGTCACCTCGCTCACGCAGCGATCGTCGGCGGCACTGGGCATCGGAAGCGGCCTCGGCGTACTGCTTCAGGGCATCGCCGTCGTCGGCGTCCTCGTCGTCGCCATGCCAGCTGTCCGCCAGGGCTTGCTTCAACCAGTGTGGCTGGCGGTGCTTGCCCTTCTGCCCCTTGCCGTGTTCGAGGTACTCGCCCCGCTCCCTGGATCAGCCCTCGCCTACCAACGACTTCGGGGGTCGGCCGCGAGACTCGATGCACTTGAGTTGGCCGCTGACTCGGTGACGGAGCCGGTGGTGCCATTGATGGTTCCGCCGGGATTTCGTGGCCTTGAACTGCGGGGGGTGAACGCCGGCTGGGGCGCGGGTGGGGCCCAGGCCCTTCGCGCGATAGACCTGCGCGTTCGCGCCGGTGAGCACCTCGTCATCGTCGGGCCGAGTGGCGCAGGCAAGTCGACGCTTGCCGCCGTCATCATGGGCTTCCTCGCCTACGAGGGATCGATCGAGTTGAACGGGATCGAGCTTTCATTGTCGGGCGGTGATGGGATTCGCGGGAGGATTGGGCTGCTGGCGCAGCGCTCACACGTCTTCGGCACCACGATTGCGGAGAATGTGAGGCTGGGTCGGCCTGGGCTCAGCGATGCTCAGGTCTGGGAAGCCCTTGCGGCCGCTCAACTTGATGAGTCGGTGAGGCGGATGCCCGGCGGGCTTGATGCCGAGGTTGGGCCGTTGGGCATGCGCCTGTCCGGTGGGGAGTCGCAGCGGCTGGCACTTGCCCGCATCCTGATCGATCCGCCCCCTCTGCTTATCCTCGACGAGCCGACAGAGCACCTCGATGGAGCAACAGCCGAGGCGATTGAGCAAACGATTCGAGCAGCCACCGCCAGCTCGACGCGAATCACGATTACCCACCGGCTTCGAGGAATCTGCCCGGGCGACCACGTCATCGTCCTGCGCGACGGCAGGATCGAAGCCGAGGGATCGTGCTTGGAGCTCGCTTCAGGGGTTGGCTGGTTTGCTGATCAACTGCGGACCGAGCTTGATGAACTCGAGATGTTCGAGTTCATCGAGGGTTTGCCTGTTGGGATCGCGGTGATTCGGGTACCCACTACCGGTGGCTCGATCATCGGGGGATGATGACGCTATGGGGGAGGACGGAGATAGAGGACTGTTCGCGGCGGTCGTCTCGGTCGCGGCGGGACTTGAACTCGGGGCGACCCTTCGCCGGATCGTGAAGGCGGCGGTGGACCTCGTCGATGCTGAATACGGAGCCCTCGGAGTCCTTGGGGCCGAGGGAAAGGTCGTCGAATTCATTCACGTTGGCATGGATCCAACCGTGGTTGAGTCGATCGGACCGCTCCCTACCGGCAAGGGGATTCTCGGCCTGCTCACCCAACATCCCGTCCCGATTCGCATTGAGCGGCTCGCTGACCATCCCGCATCGAGTGGATTCCCGCCCGGTCATCCCCCGATGGACTCCTTCCTCGGGGTCCCTGTTCGGGTGCGTGGTGAGGTGTTCGGCAATCTCTACCTCACTGAAAAGCGTGGCGCCAGTGGGTTCACCGTGGAGGACAAGCGAACGGTGATGGCACTTGCCGCCGCGGCAGCGGTCGCCATCGAGAATGCACGACTCTATGAGCGCAGTCGTCAGCGCGAGCGTTGGCAGGAGGCTGTTGCGGCTATCGCCAATGCGGTGTTGGGTGGAGCCGAAAGCGCGGAGGTCCTGCCGGTCATTAGTGAAGGGCTCCTCGTTCTCACGGGGGCCGATGCCTCCTTGATTGCCATGCCAGATGTTCATGGCAACCTCGTGGTCGAGGTCGTGAACGTTGGGCCCGAGGACACTGAAGCCAGCGTGGCCCCAACCCGATGGACGCTTCATCGAAGTCGTCGGAGAGTTCCGCGGAATGAGGCGTTCGATGGAATTGCTCGAGGCCTCCTCGGGAGAGAGCCGGCTGAAGGACAACTACTGCTCGAGGCCTTCACATCCCGCTCGACGATTCATCGCGGACCGCACACCCTCGACATCGATACGCCGCGTATGTTGGGCCGCATCATCGTGTTGCCGATGCTTGCTGCGGATCGCACCCTGGGTGTTGTGGCCCTGCTGTGGGATGTCAGCGCGGGTGCCGTGCCCCTCGACATCGTCGAGCTCGCTGAGGCATTCGCTGCGCAGGCAGCAGTGACGTTGGTGCTCGCGGAAGCGCGGCGGGAGCAGGGACGGCTCGCGGTGTACGAGGATCGCGATCGGATTGCGCGCGATCTGCACGATCTTGTCATCCAGCGCCTCTTCGCCACGGGCATGCAGTTGCAGGGGGCGCTTCGTACCCCGGGGCTTGACGATGCTGTGCGCGACCGGATGTCGCGGGCAGTGGATGAAATGGACGAAACAATCCGAGAGATCCGTCAGACGATTTTCGCGCTGCACGAACCGAGTGTGGGCCCGTCGACCGGCCTGCGTGGCCGCATTCTGCGCGAGACTGCGCAAGCGGCTGCCCTGCTGGGGTTCGAGCCCTCCGTCAGTTTCAGCGGGGTGATCGACGCGATGGTGACTGACGCCACTGCCGACCACTTGATTGCTGCGCTGCGGGAGGCGCTCACGAATGCCGTCAGGCATGCGCACGCGCGGAGGGTTGAAGTGGTGGTTGAGGTCATCGGATCCGAGGTGGTGCTCGTCGTGACAGACGATGGCATTGGGGTGTCGGCTGATGGTGCTGGGCGGAGATCTGGTGTGGCGAACCTGGACGCTCGGGCGATCGGACTCGGGGGCTCCTGCGCACTGGAGCGGGTGTCTGACATCGGTG
>CAMDKQ010000113.1 GCA_945901095.1 Bifidobacterium breve | reverse complement strand
ACTCGATGACTCACCATCACTGGCACGACGGGTGTAGTCGTGGTCGTTGAGCACATACGCAGGCACAAGTTGCGCAACACGACCAGCCTTCGGCAAGGACATATCCGCCCCTGCCTTCCATGAACGGTAGCTGTACGGATGAATGTAGTACTCACCTGCTGCACCATGCAGACCGTCGAAGGCAACGTAGTCACTCATGAAGGATGCGGTACCGTACTCCTCGTTGAACACCGGCCACAGACGTCGAACGCGGTCGTCGATGCCCTCCCATTCCGCCTGATCCCAGGTTCCGGACATGAAGGACACGTCTGACAGGGCGTAGACGTAGGCGAGGATTCCTGCCTCGGTCATCTCGTCGAAGTTCATCGCAGCAAAGCGTCGATGCAGGGGGGTGATGGCGGCCTTCACCACATCGGCAATCTCATTGAGCGTCCGGATGAGTTCAGCCTTGCTACTCATGCCAACCGGGATGAGTCGGTCGGTGAAGATATCGGACGTGTAAAGGCCGACCCCGATGACATGCTGTTGGTAGGTCTCCGGAACTGTGTAGGCGCTGCCGAAATCTGTCACCTCAATGCGGACATCGTCAGTAATGAGGGAGAGCGTGAGGTTCTGGTACGGGATATCCGCAGCCACGCCATCCATCCATGGGAGGCCACTTTCAGCCAGAGTCAGGAAGTTCCGCACGTGAAGCATGCGTTGGTCGCCCAAGTTGTAGGGACCATTCGCATCCATCCCTACGCGACTCTCGCAGTAAACGAGGAAGCTGTACTGGCTCGTCACGGCACTGAATCGAGCCACCGCCGCGCGCAGTTCTTCGTCGACCTCATAGGCGTCGGCCTCGAGCACCTGAAGGACTCGCTCGTCGAGCACCTGGGACATGTCGCCCGCGGAGTTTGTCCAGATGTGACCGTCGTTGCGGCGGTAGGTCGACATGACCCGCTCGTGCCAGTCGATGACGTACCAGAGGTCCTCTAGATTGTCCTCTGGTCGCAGGACCCCAAGCTTGATGAGCTCGACCCGGCCCTGCAGGTACAGCAATTGACCGCCCATGTTCGCGGTCAGCGTTCCGAGTTGGATGCTCGAGTTGCGCATCCGATGGCCTACATCCTCGGGGCTGATGTGTTCAGAGGCTTTGCGGAGGATTCCGGGGTACATGTAATACGCCTGCATGAAGGACATCATGAAATACGGAAGCATCGGGAATAGCTTGGATTCTTGGGCCGTCCGCGTGAGCAAATTTGGCACGATGGTGTCGTCATGCTCGGCTAGCGCCGTGTTGACGAGGTGCAGTTGCGATTCGCTGATACGCCACTCACTCACTGTCATGCTCCTTCGTTTGCTGGGAGGATAAGGGCCCGTGGCTTGCGGTCCTCATCGAGAAACGCCTCGGCGTTCTGAGCCTCGGTCGAGTACTTCACCGTCACCCGCTCGCCGTCCACGAGAGGTCGACTCAGTCGCGATGCCATGAGCGTCGGGACTCCAAATTCACGGCCAAGAATGCCAAGGTGACTGCGCACGGTCCCCGCGAGGCAGATCACGGCCTCGAAGTCGGGTAGCAATGGTGCCGTGAGCGTGCCGCCGCTGTCGTCGATTACCGCGATGGTGCCCTCCGGGACCCCGTCGTCGATGAGACGATTGACGTCAGAAACCTTGCGGATCACGAGAACGTTTCCAGTGACATCGTCAGTCCGAAATACGTTGTCACCATCGCCGATCGCCCCCGCAGTGAACTCCGAGGCGTCGTAGTAGATATCGCCATCGGAACGAAGGACGTACATGTGCGGCTTATCGAGAACGGAGATCTCGGCGCCCGCATAGAACTTGCGCCCTTGGGACGCCTGAAACTCGGTCAGGATGCCGTCAGCAATAGCCTGCGTCTGCTCCCGCGTGAGAAGTTGCGCCCAATGCTGGCCAACAAGCTCCGACCAAGTGCGACCCGATTTCTCAAGGTTCTCGTTCACCTGGGAGATCACCTTGCTCCGGGTCATTCCGGTAAGGACACCGCCGAGCGTGTCCTCTGGGAAGCTCCATTTGGGTTGACCAGTTGCGTACTTCATTTCGCGCCTTTCTCTATGTCCGTACGGAATATCTCACGTGAGAACGAGGTCGTCGAGCGTGGCTCAACGCTCACCTGTCTGCCCCACCCTGAATATAGGGCGGGGCAGACAAGACGAGTGGATCTACTACTTCGCGAAGGCTGCTGTCGCCTCTTCCTTGGTGAGAGCACCTGACATGTCCGCACTTGGCGGGAACGTGTTGTCACACGCTGGCAGAACGCCCTCGAGGGTGTTGATGTAGGACGGGTACGAGATCAGCGTGTCCCCATCCGTCGGGCCGAGTTCCGGTGCAGCGATCCCCTGGAATGCTGCGAACAGCTTGGCCAGGCTAAGCGCATGCAGGTTCTGCGAACCGTCGAGGCTCTGAACCTGGAACTTCGGATCCTTCTTCACGGCCTTGTTAACCTCGCACACAGTCTCCATGGAGGCAGACTGACCGGTGATCGCAGGGTACGGCACGCCCGCTGCTTCGTACGCGCGCATGATCGCCGGAATCGTGGCGGTGTAGGTCGAGATGATCCCGTTGATGCTCGGGTCCTTCTGAAGGAGACCGGTCACTGCCTGCTGGGTTGCTGCCGGATCCCAGTTGCCGGCAACCGGCTCGGGGGTCACAACAGTGATGCCTGAACCCTGATTGGCGATCGCCTTGTTCACTGCTGCGAGCGACGGGACATCAAAGAGGTTTCCGGCCGGACCACCGATGTAGGCGACCTTGCCAGCGTTGTTCGTGGCCTTGGTCAGCCACTCGACCCACATCTCCGCCTCCTGCTGCATATCGGGGATCACGTTGGCCGTGACATCAGCGGGAACCTTGGCATCACCGGGAATGGCATTGCCGTTTCCGATGAGCACGCCGGCTGCCTGAGCCTTCTTGAACGCCTCAACGGGCGCCTGTCCGAAGGCATCGAACGTCTCGATGACATTGGCACCCTGCGCGACAAGGCTGTCTACGCCAGCGATGTACTGCTGAACGTCGAAGTTCGAGTCGACGTAGAGGACATCGGTAACGTTCGGGCACTGAGCCGAAAGCTTCTCGAGGATGGCCTTCTTGCCGACCGCCCAGCCATTGCCGCCGTATGCATCGAGAATGCCGACAACCATTGGCTTTGTGCCGCAGTAGTTGGTGATGTCAAAAGGCAACTCACCGAGCATGATCTGCGTGCCGTCTACAGCCGGTGCTGCGGCTGCGCTCGAAGCAGGCGCTGCCGCCTGGCTCGAAGCTGGTGCTGCAGCCTCGCTCGGTGTTGTCGACGTGGACGACGAGCTACAGGCCGAGGCCAGCAGCAGCAGTCCGACGGCCGGAATTATTGCGGCCGCATGCATTTTTCGCATTGAATCTCCTTAACTTGGATTGAGTTGAGACCCTGGACCGTCAAAGTGTCCAGGCCGCTTCGTTCCCTGCAACCTGCCCCTCACTTCCAAAACCAAAGTGAAGATGGCTATGCACGCACTGCATCATCCATGAGGAAGACGAATCAAAATCTACCTGCCGTTTGGTTTGAAATCAATAGCAATTGCAAACTTGGGGTAACTTCTTGATAACGACGTCTTGCGTGAACCGTTGATCCACCGAGTGCCTGACGGGAGCAATCGTTGAAGTTTCACGGGTGTCAGATGCGTGAAGGGCGCGTTCTCGCACACTCCGTGTCTGTAAACCTCATCTCCTGTGACTACTCTCAGAGGGGTACTTGACACCCAACGACCGTTTGGTAAGTTCAAGGCACCACAACATTTGGAGCGGGCAGTGCAGTCCTACGGAGGGTCCATCTGGACCGAATACGACGAGTTGCCAATCCACGAGGGGCTCGGTCTGCGCCACTCGTGGGGGCTCTTGGACTCCAACCTTGGATCACTGACCTTCCTAAGTCCTCTCGATCTCGTCGCTGCATCAGCGGGGGTGACTGAAGGGGAGACCATCCCGCTCAACATCTCCCTAGGGCTAATCGACCCGCCGATGTTCGGCCGGGTGGGTTGGAAACACACCGTTGAGGCTGCCGACAGAAACACGTTCGAGGATGTCCTCGACCGCTACAACCCGCAGTCCTCCTCGCAATGGGACGGCTTTCGGCATGTGCGGGCAAGGGAGGCCGGGTTCTTCGGCGGCATCACAGAGTTCGCTGAAGGCGACCTCGAATCCTTAAGCATCGAGCACCTTGCGCGCCGGGGCATTGCAGGACGTGGCGTGCTGCTCGACGTTGCTGGATGGCTGGAGTCACGAGGTACCCCCCTCGATCCTCTTTCCGGCGACCTCGTTGAGGCGAGCACCCTCGAGTTGGTGGCGGAAGCGCAGGGTGTCTCCCTCCAGCAAGGGGACATCCTGTGCATACGGCTCGGCTGGGTTGGCGCCTACCGGCTCCTATCAGTCGAGCAGCGCGCGTCACCCGAAGTCTCAGGACGATTCACCGGTCTGCGCTCGAACGAGGACACCGTGCGCTTTCTCTGGAACAACCGGATAGCGGCTGTATGCACCGATAATCCGGCTGTTGAAAGCGCACCTGGCAATCTTGAGGACGGGTCCCTGCACCGTCGTCTCATCCCGATGCTCGGCATGGTCTTCGGCGAGTTGCTCGACCTCGACCCACTGGCCCGACGATGCGCAAGCATCGGACGCTACGACTTCCTCTTCGTGGCCGTTCCGCTGCCCATCCCGGGTGGCCTCAGCTCCCCAGCGAATGCGATGGCGATTCTATGAATGATTCAGACCTTACAAACTCCGATGGGCTGCCGGATCCGCTGGTGGCGGACGCTCCTGCCCAGTGCTGGTTCGAGGACATGCACGTGGGTCGCCGCTGGGTCACCCAGCGGCGAACGATCACCGAGGCTGACGTCGTAGCCTTCGCCGGACTTTCTGGTGACTTCAACCCTTTGCACGTCGACGAGGTGTTCGCTGCCGCAGGGCCGTTTGGCCGTCGGGTCGTCCACGGTCTTCTCGTCCTGTCAATCGCGACGGGACTTCGGCAGCAAAGCGGTGTCTTCTACGGCGTCATCAAAGCCTTTGCCGAGGTCAGGTCATGGACCTTCAAGCGCCCTGTATTCATCGGCGACACCGTCACCGCAGTCACGACGGTGCTCGAAGCGCGACCCACCTCCAAGCCCGGTCAGGGCATCGTTGAGCAAAGGGTTGACGTGGTGAACCAAGCCGGCGACATCGTCCAGTCAGGCATCTTCGTCACACTCGTATCGGCTCGCCCAAAATGAGGACCGTGATTCGCCAGCGGCCCTGCGATTCACTGGACGACATCAGTCACCAGTTGCGTGAAGCGTTCTTGGCACTTCGACAGGCAATCGAGGCCGAGAACCCGGTCGTCATCGTGGTCAGTGCGCCCGACCTCCTCGGGCAAGACTCCCTCGAGGGTGCTGCTCTGGCAACAGGACTTGTCGGCCTCATGCGAGCTGCGACATTCGAGGGCAGCGGCAAGGGTTGGCGTGTAAACGTTCTTGCGATCGACCCAGAAGCGGAGCCGCCAGCAGAAATGCTCGATATCGCAACACAGAACGGCTCGCTCAATGGCCAGATACTCAATCTTGGCTCTGGCCACTTCGGAAAGATCGTTCCATGAAACCACCTTGCGCACTCGTCACCGGTGCCGCCGGGGGACTTGGATTCGCGATTGCCCGCCGCCTTTCCGAAGCCGGGTATGCGCTCCTCCTTGTTGACATGAACCCTGCCGTGTCTGACGTCGCAGCACGGCTCGCAACCGCCGGGGCGAGGTTTGACCACTGTATGGCCGACCTCTCCACCGAGGATGGCATCACCGCGGTGTCTGAGGCGGTGCTGGCCACCTGCCTACCCCTCCACCTTCTCGTGAACAACGCCGGGATCACTCGTGACGCGAGGCTCCAGAAGATGACTTCCGAGAATTTTGACCTCGTGATCGAAGTCAATCTCCTCGCCGCGATGCGCCTGACCTTGGGACTGGCCAGCCAGTTCGCCGACGGATCGTCAGTTGTCTCGATGAGTTCGAGGGCTGCTCTGGGGAACTTCGGACAGGCCAACTATGTGGCGTCCAAGTCGGGCCTCATCGGCTTTACTAGGGCACTGGCTCAACAATGGTCGCCCAGGGTGCGGGCCAATGTCGTGTCACCCGGTCTCGTTGATACACCGATGACCCAGGCCATGCCGGACGACGTCCTAGCGAAGCTCGTGCAGAAGGTCCCCGCTGGACGCATCGGCACTCCCGAGGACGTCGCAAATGCCGTCACCTTTCTTGCTTCCGAGCAGGCGTCCTACATCACCGGGCAGGTTTTGACCGTCTGCGGGGGCAGGAGTCTGGCTCCTTAGCAATGCATGAACCACGGCACACCTGCAGGAGGAGATAGTTTCATGCGCGAGCATCAAGGCCCCGAGGGTCGCCGCGTGTCCGCGTCCACCGCCGAGGAACCCCTCCTCGTCCTGTTCGCCGACGGAGTACTCCGCATCCAGTTGAACCGCCTGAAGGCCCGCAATGCCATCAACTGGGCAATGCGCAGAGAACTCCACCGGGTCCTCGATGAGGCGTCGCGCGACACTGCGGTTCGCGTCGTGGTCCTCGCGGGTGATGAGCGTGCCTTTTGCTCTGGTGGCGACGTGAAGCAGATGGGTGGGGGTGACACGGACACCTCGGACAAATTGATCATGATGAAGGCAATAAGTGAAACCGTGACTGGCATGCCGAAGCCGGTCGTCGCCGAGGTTCGGGGCCATGCTGCTGGCGCGGGCTTTGGTCTAGCCCTCATGTGCGATCTCGTCCTCGCCGATGAGACCGCCATATTCACATCCACATTCATTCGCATCGGACTCGTCCCTGACCTCGGACTCGCCTACTGGCTGCCCCGTCAGGTCGGACTGCACCGCGCGAAGGAGATCATCCTGACGGGGCGCGCAATCGGTGCGCAAGAGGCGCTCGCACTCGGCCTCGTCGCACGCGTCTGGGCCACTGAGACCTTCCGATCTCGTGCCGACGAATTCATCGCCATGCTCGCCGCTCAGCCTGCTGTCGGTATGGCGTTGACCAAGCCACTGCTCAATCAGACGTTTGAGACCAGCCTCTCGGACTCCCTGGACTCTGAGCGCTTGGCGCAGATCACCGCCGCACATTCGAACGAGCATCAGGCATATCTAGTAGCGCTGCGCTCAGGAGCATCTGCTGCGCCGACCGGGGGTTCGCGTCCCTCAATCTAATCGGCCGTATTGACAGACCAAAGACGTCCGCTATCATTATGTTACCAAACAGTCGTTTGGCAGGCAGGAGAGGGTGAGAGATGACTCCGCTCGACAACCAGCAGCTATTTCTGGACAGCGCGCGCGAGTGGCTCAAAACGAGCGTGCCCGAGCGCTGGCGTCAAGAGCGTGGAGCTCTCAGCGAGGATGAGATCGTCGAAATCAGGCATGAGTGGGATCGGCAGCTTTTCGCCGGTGGATACTCAGGTCTTGCGATTCCGACGATGTATGGCGGCCAAGGAATGGGGTTACGCGAGGAGGTGCTTTTCCATGAGGCGGCAGCTCAGGCCCACGCCCCCGAAGGGATCGGGCGCATCGGCAAGATTCTCACCGTGCCAACCCTCGTGGCACACGGTAGTGAGGAACAACGCGCCAAGTACATTCCCGGCATCATGGCCGGCACTGAGGTGTGGTGTCAGGCATTTTCAGAACCGGGTGCCGGCTCAGATCTCGCCAACGTGGCCGCATTCGCCCGTAAGACCGAAGGCGGCTACTTGGTCACGGGGCAGAAGATTTGGACGAGTTTCGCCCAGTACGCAGAGCGCGCCATCCTCTTGGCAAGGACGAGTCACACCGATCCTCGCTACCGAAATCTCAGCTTCTTCCTTCTCGACATGAAGCAGCCCGGTATCACCCTGCGAACAATCCGCCAGATCTCTGATACGTCGCACTTCTCCGAGGTCTTCATGGACTCCGCGTTCGTGGCCGACTCAGATCGGGTCGGCGAGGAAGGCGAGGGCTGGAATATCGCCATGACCACCTTGACCTCCGAGCGAGGTGGGGTCGAAGCGATTACCCGGTATGTAGAGGTCCGCGGCGATCTCGACACGCTCATGCGCTGCTGTGCAACAAGTTCTGACATCGACACAGAGGTGAAACAACTCGACACTCGTCTCGAGCTCGTGCGGTGGCAGGTCATGAAGGCCCTCGACTATGTCGAGGAAGATCTCGAGTTCTTCCGGAGGACTTGCATGCTCAAGATCATGTGGAGTGAACTCTGGCAGGAGGTCACCCAGTTGGCTGTTTCCCTCAACTGCCGCGCTCATCAGGAGCACTGGCGAAATCAATACCTGGAGACGCGCGCAGTGTCCATCTATTCAGGATCCAATGAGATCCAGCGAAACATCATCGGTGACCGAGTGTTGGGGCTCCCCCGATGACCGCCACCATGCTGCCCACTGAGGTCGGTCAAATGTCCGCGGTTGCCCTAGCGGAGATCATCGAGCGTTCGATTGCCGGAAACCCAGTCGCCGATTACGCCGAACGGGAGCCACTTGCTTGGTCCGTCATCGAGGAAGGCGGCTGGGACTCCATCGCCGTTGCCGAGGAATTCGATGGTGGCGGCGCCAACCTCAGAGACCTCGTTGAAGTGGCGCAGGTATGGGGGGCGGCCAGCATCCCCCAGCCGCTGCTGGAGTCGATCTGGGCCAAGCGTTGGTCAGCGCAGGCGCGTGAGCGCAGCGGACCGATATCGGTGTCGGTGCCCCGCCTGGGAGTGAGCGACAGCAGCGGTCTTGCCCCGTTCGCAGCCCTAGCCGCAACCGGAATCGCCCGATCGATCGGAGCTGGAACCGATAGGTTCGACGTCGCACCTCTAGGTTCGGCCGACACATTCACCCCAGCCCTTCGCCCATCAGTGCTCCCCTGGACCACCAAGATGGAGATCGAGGCGGCGCGCGAGCTTGGGGTGATCTGGGCAGCCGAGGTGGTCGGAGCCGCACAGAAACTCGTCGACCTTTCTGTGGCGTACGCCAAGACACGGGAACAATTCGGCAAGCCAATCGGCAGTTTCCAGGCAATCAAACATCGACTTGCGGATATGCATTCACAGGCGCAATACGCGCAAACTGCAGTGATTTGGGCGAGCCTTGATCCCACGAATTCGCAGCGGGCGTGCGATTACGCAGTGGGTACTTCAATTTCGCTGGCGGAGCAATCCATTCAGGTCCACGGAGGCATGGGCTTCACCTGGGAGATGGGCCTCCACTACTACCTGCGCACGATGCTCACCCGCCGTGAACTCATCGTCGGCCTTTGGGCCTAGGGAGCGAACTCCCGACCTAGCAATTGACGGGCGGCGATGAGTTTTGACACCTGCGCGGTGCCGTCGCCGATCTCCATGGCCATGATGTCCCGCATGCGCTGCGCGTGCGGGAAATCCTCCGAGTAGCCCAACTGGCCGAAGGTGAGCAGTGCTTGATGGGCGGCATCATGTGAAAGTCGCGGTGCCCACCATTTGACCATGGCACCCTCGGCGGTGTGCGGCAGTCCTTTGTCCTTGCGCCACAACACCTCATATGACAGCAGCCTCGCCGCTCGTAGATGGGTGGAGAACTCAATAAGAGGGAAGGTAACCCCTTGGAATTTGCCGATCGGTTG
>CAMDKQ010000112.1 GCA_945901095.1 Bifidobacterium breve | reverse complement strand
GCCTACGCCAACCTCGTCGGCGTCCGCCTATTTGGGGTGGAAGGCGATGAGCTTGTCCGCGCCCGACGCGCAGGGGAGGACACTCTCTCGCTGCTCCCGGCCCTAACCCCTGGCCCAGACCGGACGGTGCTTGACGATGAGGAAGGCTTCTAATGGCCACCGCATCCCCGCCGGTTCCACGAGCCGGCTACGTGTGGGCGTGGCTGCCCGGATCACGCACAGCCGTACCGGTGGGGCAGGTGGCTGCCCGCGAAGGGCGCTTCCAGTTCCGCTACATGCTGGCCTACCTGGAGAACCCAGTCGCCGTCAGCTTGTACGAGCCGGAACTGCCGCTGCGTCGAGGATGGATCCCACCCCGCGAGAACATGACCATCGCAGGGGTCTTGAAGGACGCCAGTCCTGATTCCTGGGGGCAGCGGGTGATCATCACGCGCCTCACCGGCACACGCGGCATTGCGGCGGCGGATGTCGAATTGGACACGCTCACGTACCTTCTGGAGTCTCGGTCCAATCGCATCGGTGGGCTGGACTTCCAGTCCAGTGCGGAAACGTACATGGCGCGTTCGAGCGGTGCGTCCCTACTCGAACTGCACACCGCGGCGCAGGATCTGGTCGCCGGCACGCTGTCACCGGAACTTGCCGAAGCGCTGCAGTACTGCACGGCAATTGGCGGCGCACGGCCGAAGGCGATCATCGTCGACGAAGACGGCGGCGAGTGGGTGGCGAAGTTCTCCCTGTCGACCGACCTGTACCCCGTCGTCAAGGCCGAGGCGGCTGGGATGCGCCTAGCCGCGCGCGTGGGCATTGACGTCCCCGACGTGCGGGTTGTAACTGCAGGTGGACGCGACGTGCTGCTGGTGCGACGCTTTGACCGACCTGGAGACGGGACCCGGCGCATGATGGTGTCCGCGCTGACGATGCTCGGGTTCGACGACTTTCTTGGGGCGCGCTGGTCGAGCGAATCACCTTCAACATACTCATCACCAACATCGATGACCACGCCCGCAACCACGCCGCATTCTGGGACGGAAGCCACCTCCGATTGACTCCGGTGTACGACCTGCTACCGCATCTGCGCACGTCCTACGAGGTTCGCCAGGCCATGGACATCGGCCGCGCGCCAACTCCCGATCAAAGCGGTGACCGGGACAGCAAGCGCACCACGTGTGTGAACGCAGCCGGTGAGTACAACCTCAGCGGTCGCGAGGCAGCCGAGATCTTCGACCGGCAGATTGACGTGATAGCCGAGTCATGGCGTGACGTAGCAGACGAGGTCGGTCTGACGCGTGAGCAAGCCGACAGTCTGTTCGGCACGACGGTCCTGCCCTCGTACGCCCTGACGTAGAGGCAGTGCGGAATCCAGCGAGAGTGTCGCAATGCGTCCGCTTGGACCAGCGGTTGTGCTGCCGAGCGGCCGCTCTTCCTTGGCCGCGGGGAGGAACGGCATGATCCTGAGCAAGGTGGCGGACCCGACTTACCGCTCTTGTTATCCACAAGACGCCGAATGGTCCCAGGTGCATCAGGGCAGAGTCCTTGTTGCGCTTGGCGTCTGGGCTTCGGCACAGCCTGCGGATATGCGCCGTTTTCCCCACGCGATGCCGTGGCGGAAGAGAGGTGATCGTTGGAGCGCTCAGTACCTGCGCAGGAGCCGCGGCGCCGAAAGCTCAGCGAAGTACCTGAAACCCCCTGCTACCAAGCACTATGCGGGTCGGAAACCCGACACACCCTGTTGCACCACTGTAGCGTGTGTATTGCTTATGCCAGCTTGTGTCTGCCGCTACAGTAAATGTCGGAGGTGGACGAGATGACACGAGCCACGACGACGACCGCTCGTGGAAGCCAGACAGAAGCCAACCTCGAGAAGCTGTCTGAATCGGACCGATTGCTCGCTCTTCAGCTGCTTTCCGCCTCGCGTGAGCTGCGCCGAACGGCGGTGCGTGAGCTCCGGGATACTGATCTGCCTCGCATCATGGGCCTAGCTGGGATCGAGTTGATCGAGCCGGCAGCGCGTGAACAGGCGAGGCGATAGACGGCGCTCCGAGCTGCCCTGCTGGCGACGGAGGCGTACGACTACTCCACGCTGTCGGAGTTGCGGAAGGCGACGCGACCTTCGGCGACTCGCACGTGGGTGACACGCCACAGGCAGCGGATGCAGATGTTCACCGTTCCGGACGGTGTTCGCGCGATCATCCCGGCATTCCAGCTAGACAACGCAGGCGAACCGCGCGGGGACCTTGCTCCGCTCTTGGCCGTGCTCTTGCCAGCAGGGGTTGACGGCTGGGAACTCTGGACATGGCTGACGTCACCTACGTCGCTGCTGTCCGGGGATATCCCCGACCCGACGCGGTGCCCGGTGGTCGACCCGGCGCGACTCACTGGCGCTCGAACCACAACCCTGACCCGCATGGGCGTTTGGCGCCGCGTGTACGAGTCGAAGTGGGGGTACGACGAGTTCCACCTCGGTTCGGGCGGTGACTCCCGATTCGCTCCGTTCAAGGATTCGGCTGGCACACCAGTGCCGACGTTGTACCTCGCTGAGTCGGACGTCGCAGCCCTGTTGGAGACCGTGTTCCATGACTTGGAGCCGACCGGGCGCAGGCTCATATACGAGGCCCACCTTCGCGAACGGTCGATCGTCACGGTTGCCCTTCCGAAGCCTGCCTTCCTCCTCGACCTGAGGGACCCCGAACTTGCCCGGCTGGGCGTGGCTCGATCCGAGGTGGCCTCCCTCCCGCCGGAACCGGAGCGACTGGACTCGTCGCAAGCCCCGGGCGTGACGTCGTTGACCAGATCGCTGTGGACCTTGGCGCGACCATCGTCCCCCTGCCCTGATCGGAACGTGTTCGCAGAACGTCACCTATCGGTGGATTCGGTCTGGGGCGCCCACATCGTCCAGCGCACCGGCGCTGGGGTTGCCATCCCCAACTCATCAGCGGCCCGAGACGCGATCACCTGCCGCGCTGTCGCAGTCCCTGATGCGAGCTGCTGCGCCCGACCCGCAGGGGTGAAGCACTGCGAGCCGGTGAACGCGTCATGGCGTTGACCGCCGCGATCTGGCACAACGACGCGATCGGGGCACCGACTGGGCGTCCTTGTCGCATTTCCGGGCAATGCCAGGGGGCGCACGCACTACGCTCATTTCGTGACAGCCACCCCGATGTTCACATCATGAAGAGGCCTGCGGCGGCCTTCGTCCTAGGTGTGGTCAGCCTGATCCTTTGCCCGATCTTGATCTTCATCGAGTTCACCGCCTTGTTCGGTGCCGGGATGATCGCCTACGAGCCAGCCAACCCGGTCTGGATCAAGGCCCTGGCGTTTGTTTTCGTGGTTTTGGTCGGGCTCCTCGCGTTGGCTCTGCCAGTCGTGGTCATCCGCTTGGGTAGGAGGGCTCGCGCAGCATCGAGGTCGACGGGTGAGGATGCCTCGGGTCTGGCCACGGCGGCGGTGGTGATCGGCGTAATCGTCACCGTCGGCGTTCTGGCGGTCCAGGTCCTCACAGCGGCATCAATGGCCGTTGGGTAGTGCGGTCTCGACGGGCTCGGCAACCGAGCGCGGCGCACCGTATGTGCATGGTCCTGCTCGATGCCGGAGCCCATCGAATGGCGTCCACCTGCGTCGGCGTCACCTTCGCATCCAGTCGCCCCAAAGAAGCCCGCAGAGCAAGCCGCGCCTCGGCATGGATGCGTGCATTCGACAACGCGAGGTGGGGGAGGAGATACGCGAGGTTGTCGACGAGGCTGATAGTGAGCCACGCGCGTTGCACGAGCCGACGGGCGCTGAGCTGTGAGTGCCGCGGCCCGACCCCAATGGACCAGTAGCGGTGAGGGGTGTGCTCCCGGCGCATACGACCTGAGACGGTCTGAAACAATGTGCTGGAGCGGCAGACAGTCGAGGGGCCCGACAGGGCACTTCTGGGGGTCTGGCGGGGCATACGCGGGGCGTAATCGGGGCTCGAAAGAGGCCAGAAAGCAAAAAGCCCACGCGGGACAACGCCCATTCCCGGGTCGTCTAGCGGCAGGACAGCGGACTTTGAATCCGTCAACGGTGGTTCGATCCCACCCCCGGGAGCTACGCCTGAATCCATCGGTAGGCGGGCATGCCTAGAGATGACGAACGCTCCTGCCGGTTTGTGTTGAATCCGAAAGGAGCGTCCGCGGGTGTGAGCCTCGGCGACCGAGGACAAGAGGTTGTTCGCTTACGGTTTCGGGATGGGGCGTCCATCAATATCGGTGAACTCGCCCTTGAGGATCTTGATGAGGTCCATGATCCACCAAACCAAGAATCCACTTAGGGTCACGATGAAGAGAACGGCTGTGCCGTTCTTTCCCACGTAAAACCTGTGCGCGCCAAATCCGCCCAAAAATAGAAGGAGCAATAACGTCGTGGTCCAACTTTTTTCGCTTGCTGGGCCCTCGTAAGGAGTGCTGGCTGACATCGAATCCTCCGATCAAGTTGTCGACCCGTGTGGCCGACATCAGGAAGTTACGGGAACTCACCCCAAGGGACCCGCGTTTCGACCTGTCCTGGGCCCAATATGGAAGCAAATGGGGGTCTAGTACCCCATGAACGTTCGACAGAGGCTCTCACCCGGCGTCCTCGGGGAGCGTGCTCTTCCCGTGAGCATGGCGACAAGAACTCACGTGTTGGTGTCGCGGGGGACCCCTCATCGTCGTAGTCTTCATTCGTGAGGGGCTTTGAACCCAATCGCCATGAATCCAGTCACCGTGCGCGGAAGGCCACATCATTAACGATCAGACAAGCACCGCGACCTTGTCCACCCCGACCACGGAGTCCTTCGCAACCCATGCGCCCGGCCCCTTAGACAAGACCATCCTCGGGGTGTTCGTCATCATTCCGATGCTCGCAGTGGTGATCGGTGTGCCCATCGCCTTCGTCAACGGCTGGGTGAGCGTCCTGGACCTCGTAATGCTCGTCGTCATCTACACGGTCGGTGTCCATGGGATCACCATCGGATACCACCGCCTCTTCACCCACGATGCCTTCAAGGCCGGACCCAAGATGCGCGCCTTCTTGGCGCTGGCCGGGAGCCTCGCCGTTGAGGGCAGGGTCGTTGACTGGGTTGCGGATCATCGCAAGCACCACCAGTTCTCCGACGCCGACGGCGACCCGCACTCCCCGTGGGAGTACGGCCCCGGCACCCGGGGGTTGATTCGTGGCTTCACCCATGCACATGTCGGCTGGCTCTTCACCTACTCAGGCACCGACACCCAAAAGTACGCGCCCGACCTCATCGCTGATAAGGCGATCGACCGAATTTCGAAACTGTGGCCGGTCATTGCAGTCATCAGCATGGTGGTGCCGACCGCAATCGGTTACGCAGTTGATGGCTGG
This sequence comes from Bifidobacterium breve, assembly GCA_945901095.1. Lineage (GTDB taxonomy): Bacteria > Actinomycetota > Actinomycetes > S36-B12 > S36-B12 > WLND01. The sequence goes on along the minus strand of CAMDKQ010000112.1, from coordinate 4,433 downwards.
GCCGGCGCGCTGCAGGCCTTTTTCTGGGTGACCCTCGTGCGGGTTGCCCTTGTCCATCACATGACCTGGTCGATCAACTCGGTCTGCCACGTCTGGGGCAAGCGGCCCTTCGTGACCCGCGATCGCAGTGCGAACGTTGCGTGGCTCGCACCCATCTCCGGCGGAGAGTCATGGCACAACTACCACCATGCCGATCCGACGAGCGCACGCCACGGGGTCCTGCGCTGGCAGATGGATACCTCGGCGGTGATGATCCGGATCATGGAGCGGGCTGGGCTCGTGACCGATGCCAAGTGGCCGAGCGCCCAGCGGATCGAGCGGAGGCTCGCCAAAGCGGCGCCGGCACCCACGCCCTCAGATGGGTGAATGAGCGCTGAAGGGCGGCTCTAACGGCAGCGGTAGAGTTCGGGCGTTCCAGAAGGCTCGCCCGTCCGCCCACGGCCCGAGAAGGTGGCCAGTGCCCGTGAATCGTCCGTCCGTCGTCGTCATCCTTGCTGCCGGCGAGGGCAAGCGCATGCGATCTGCAACCCCGAAGGTGCTGCATGCTGTTGCGGGACGCTCCCTCCTCGGTCACGTGATCGAGGCGGCATCGACCCTTGAGCCACTGCACCTCGTCGTCGTCGTGGGTCACGGACGCGACCTCGTCATCGAGCACGTGGGCGAGATCGCCCCTTGGGCCATGACTGTCGTACAGGAGGAGCAGCGGGGTACCGGCCACGCAGTGCGAGTTGCCCTTGACGCCCTCGCAGGCCAGAACATAGATCTGGGCTCAGGGCCAGTGGTCATCCTCACCGGCGATACCCCTCTGCTCACCGGGGCGACCCTCGTCTCCCTCATGAGCGATCACGCCTCGTCCTCCGCGTCCGCGACAGTCCTCACCGCTCGGCTTGCAGACCCGACCGGTTATGGCCGCGTCGTCCGCGACGCCGACGGCGCGGTCAATCGGATCGTCGAGCATAAGGATGCGAGCCCGGGTGAACTCGACATCAGCGAGGTCAACTCAGGCATGTATGCCTTTTCGGTCGACGGCCTGCGGGCCATGCTTGGCCGCGTCACGACCGAGAACGCGCAGTCTGAGGAATACCTGACCGATGTCATCGGCCTGCTGCGATCAGAAGGTGAGACCGTGGCAGCCTCACTATGCGGCGACGAGTCCGAGATCCTCGGGGTCAATGACCGACTCCAACTCGCGCAGACGGCGGCGGTCATGCGCGATCGAATCAATGCCCGTTGGATGCGCGATGGAGTGGCGATCCTTGACCCCGCAACGACCTGGCTCGATGTCGATGTCGAGATCGAGGCCGACGTGACGGTCCTACCGAACACGACGCTCCGCGGACCGACCTCTGTTGCCGCTGGGGCACGTATCGGCCCGGGCACGACCCTGACCTCGTGTGAGGTGGGCGCTGATGCGTCCGTCATCCATACGTGGGCCGAGCTTGCGGTCATCGGCGCCCGGGCCTCGGTCGGGCCGTTTACCTACCTGCGTCCCGGGACCGTGCTGGGCGAGGGCTCGAAGGCCGGAGCCTACGTCGAGATCAAGAACTCCACCGTCGGTGATGGCTCGAAGGTTCCCCACCTGTCGTATGTCGGCGACGCCGAGATCGGAGCGGGGTCGAACATCGGCGCGGCCACCGTTTTCGTCAACTACGACGGAGCCGAGAAACATCGCACCGTGGTCGGCGATCACGTGCGGATCGGCAGCGACACGATGCTTGTCGCTCCGGTGACGATCGGGGATGGCGCCTACACGGCTGCCGGCTCGGTCATCACAGACGATGTGCCACCCGGCGCGATGGCGGTAGGTCGGGCACGGCAGCGCAACATTGCCGATTGGGTGCTTCGGCGCCGGCCTGGAACATCCTCGGCCCAGTCAGCCGCGGCAGCTCAGTCGGCAGCGTCGACCGCGGAAACTCAATCACCACATGCATCTCACGTTCCGAATAAGGCCCAGGAGGACCGTTGACCAAGCTCGTCGTCCCAACGCAGAAGCGGCTGGTGCTCCTTGCCGGCCGGTCCCACCCCGAACTCGCAAGCGAGGTGGCGGAGCGGCTCGGCATACAGCTCTCGCCGACCCTCGCGTACGACTTTGCGAACGGTGAGATCTTCGTACGGTTCCAGGAGTCGGTGCGCGGGTGCGATGCGTTTGTCCTCCAGAGCCACACGACCCCGATCAACACGTGGATCATGGAGCAACTCATCATGGTCGATGCCCTGAAGCGGGCGTCTGCGAAGCGCATCACCGTTATCGCACCCTTCTACGGCTATGCCCGCCAAGATAAGAAGCACCGCGGACGGGAACCGATTTCTGCTCGGCTCATGGCTGACCTGTTCAAGACAGCCGGCGCCGACCGACTCATGTCGGTCGACCTCCACACCTCGCAGATCCAGGGCTTCTTCGACGGCCCGGTTGACCACCTGTTCTCCCTCCCACTTCTCGCCTCCTACGTGTCAAGCAAGATCGAGGACCACCGCATCACCGTGGTGTCGCCCGATGCCGGCCGGGTGCGCGTTGCCGAACGATGGACAGATGTTCTCGGTGCACCCTTGGCGATCATCCACAAGCGCCGTGATCCCGATATCCCCAATCAGGTAAGAGTCCTCGAGGTTGTTGGCGATGTCCGTGATCGCGTCTGCGTCGTCGTTGACGACATGATTGATACCGGTGGAACGATCGTGAAGGCGGCTGAGACCCTGTTCGACAACGGTGCGGCCGATGTCATCGTCGTTGCCACGCACGGGATCCTCAGCGACCCAGCTCGTGAGCGCCTCCAGAACTCCCGGATCTCCGAGGTGGTCGTGACGAGCACGCTTCCGATTCCCGAGGAGAAGCGTTTCCCGAAGCTGACAATCCTGTCGATCGCACCGATCCTGGCGACAGCAATCCACGAGGTCTTCACCGACGGCTCCGTTACCAGCATGTTCGAGGACGCACCGATTGGGGGGTCGTCCTCGCACTGATCCAGCGGGGGTAGACTTTCCCCCATCTCCTCGGCGAGGGTGTGCCGCCAGCACGTTGGTGCACCGTGATCGACGTGGTCGGCGCCCGACGCGCTTCTCCGAGGTTGACCGACGTACAAGGAGAATGCTCGTGCCTGCTGTTGCCATCACCGCCTCCCCGCGATCCGAGTTCGGCAAGGGTGCCGCGCGTAAACTGCGTCGGGCCGGCCAAGTTCCCGCCGTTATCTATGGCAGTGGTGCAGAACTCGTCCATGTGACCCTTCCGGCCCACGAACTTGGCCTTGCCCTTCGTACCAGCCGCGTCGTCTTCACCATTGACTACGCAGGGTCCTCGATCATTGCCAAGCCCCGCGACGTTCAGCGCGAGCCGGTTCGCCGGATTATCGAGCATGTCGACCTCATCATCATCTCCAAGGAGGAGGCGGCAGAACGAGGTGCGATCGGCGATGCGATCAGGGCCACCGAAGCCGCAGCAACCGAAGCAGGCATGGACCCGGCTGCTGCAGTCGCGGCGATGGAGGATGCCATCGCCCACGGTGAGAGCGCATCGGATGCAGCGGACCACGCACTATCCGATGTCCGCGAGAAGGCCGAGGGCTACGCAGAGGCCAACGCTCAGGCCGCAACCGAAGACGCTGTCGAGACCGCTGCCACTTCCTGATCGCCCTAGGGCCTACGGGTCAGCGGGCGAAGTACTGAAGGGGCTGGACGTCCATGACCTGGCTTATCGTCGGCTTGGGCAACCCGGGACCGAAGTACGCCGCCACCCGTCACAACATCGGCTTCGCCGTTGTCGACGAGCTGGCGGTGCAAATCGGGGCGCGGCTTGCTCGACATAAGCGCGCGATGGCGCTCGCGGCCGAGGGCCGATTCGGTGCTCCGGGTGCGGGGGATTCGGTGGTGCTCGTCGAGCCACTCTCGTTCATGAACGAGTCGGGTGGTCCGGTAAAGGCGCTCATGGGCTTCTACGGGGTCGATGTCGGGCAACTCATCGTCATCCACGACGAACTCGACCTACCGCTTGGGAGCAATCGGATCAAGCTTGGCGGGGGCGACAACGGCCATAATGGGCTTCGGAGCATTCGATCCTCCCTCGGATCCGGGGACTTCTTCCGGGTGCGGGTGGGCATCGGCCGTCCGAACGGACGTCAAGATCCCGCTGACTACGTGCTCTCTGCGTTCGGGTCCGCGGAGCGGGCTGAACTTCCGCTCCTCACCGAGCGTGCGGGGCAGGCGGCTGAATCGCTGGTCCTTGAGGGCCTTGAGCGGACCCAGCAAGCATTCAACGACTAACGAACGAACGACCGACGAATCCTTCGCCGGCGGCAGTGAGATGACGTGACTGGAGAAGATGACTATGCCGACTGAAATCCGTGGAACGTTCACCGATCCTGAGCTATCGCGGGTGATCGCACGTGAGGCGGGGGCGATGCTGCTTACTTTGCGCGAGTCCTACGGCGTCGTTGAGCCAG
>CAMDKQ010000111.1 GCA_945901095.1 Bifidobacterium breve | reverse complement strand
TTCACAGATGCCAGCTCGACCTCTGCACGGATGGTGAGCGCCACCCAGGTGATGCTCAGGGCTAGGGCAAAAATGATGCCGATGAGCAGAAGGACCGCGTCCAGCCACAATGCAATCGTTCTGCCAACGACCAGCGGGCCGACGACACCCCATGCGACCCCTAGCAGGAGCGTGCCGGCAGGGAAGGTGCCAAGCATGGGCCCGGTGGACGGGTCAGCAATCTCCAACCGGAGGGCTTCCGGGTGGAAAACACGCCTCGCATAACGGGGGATGAGTGCCACCGCGAGACAGGTGGCCGCAATGAGGAACACCGCCGCAATGGGGCCCAGCCAGGCTGCCTGCCACGTCTGCCCTTCATTAAACAGCACGACTGACAGGGCGGCGGTGCCCATGACCGAGCCGAACCAGGCGGGGTGCGCGTGGATCGAACCGGCCGTTGACCTATTCAATGGAGGAGATCGCGAGTGAGGTCGGCGGTCGACCGAGCGCCGAGTAGGGTCATGGATCGCTCGAACTCCTCCCTGAGGATTCGGAGAACGGCCACGACACCCTGTTCGCCGCCGACTCCCAGACCCCATAGCGGGGCGCGACCCACGAGTGCGGCATCCGCGCCGAGGGCGATCGCCTTCGCCACATCGAGTCCGGTACGAATTCCGCCGTCGACGAGCACCGCGCCGCGACCAGCGACCGCATCGACGACGACTGGGAGCGCCCGTGCGGTTGCGACGGAAGTGTCGAGTTGGCGTCCGCCGTGATTGGAGACGATCACACCAGCGGCTCCGAGGTCCAACGCCTTGAGTGCGTCATCCGCTCGGACGAGGCCCTTGACGATGACAGGCAATGGGGCATTGGCGACGACCGTCGTCAGGGTTTCCCATGACATGTCGTGATCGAGCGACGACCACAACGGCGCTAGGCGGGCGTCGGTGGCGCCTGCCTCGACGGCACATGGCACGGTGCCGCGGCCTCGTAGCGAGAAACCGGTATGCAGGTCTCGATCACGCTGCCCGAGGACGGCGAGATCGACCGTCATGACGATCGCTGAAGCACCGGCTTCGGCCGCCTTGGCCATGAGCGCGGTGTTCAGCCCCGTGTCGGTGAACACGTAAAGCTGGAACCACCACGAGAGGTCATCGATGACTGCGAGATCTGAGAATCCGCTCGTGGCAAAGGTCGAGTGGGTGTAACGGACGCCCGCTGCGGCGCATGCCCGGGGTACAGCACGCCCGCCATCCGGGTGCACGTACTCCTGAAACCCTGTCGGCGCCACGAGTAGCGGCACCTGCTCCACCACATCGAGCAGCGGAGTCGTCGTATCAGGTGCACCGCTTCCGGCAAGGACGTGGGGGAGGAGTTCGATGGCGTCCCACGCCTCCACATTGCGGAGTGCGGTGATCCCCCGGCCGGAGCCGCCATCGACATACCCTTCGAGGCCTTCAGTCTCCATCGTGATGAAACTGCGGCGAAAATCTTCGATCGTTCTCGGCAGCGGCATAGGAGCAGTATGCCGAATGGGGCGAGGGTTAGCATTCGAGCATGACAGTTCTTGTGCGCGGATCAGTGGATGCCCGACGAGGCATGATTTTGGCAATGCGTTTGACCGCGACGTGCCGAGGCACCCGCCCGTTCGAGGGGTCGCAGGCCGATTTCATCATTGCGATGGCCAGGGTGTGCGAGCACGGTCACGAGGGTCAAGAGTCGGCTGATTTCAGTGAAATCATCGGCAGCGAGGAGCCTTGCCGCGATACCGACGCGGCGATGTCCGAGATCGCTCGATGTCTGACCAGTCCTAGTGAACGCCGCGACGCCAGCCACTGCGCGCTCATCGTGGCGCTCGCCGCTGACGACCCCGATGCCTCGGCGCTGGAGTCAGCGCGGTGGGTTGCCCGGCAGTTGGGCGCTGATGACCTGACGATGCGAGATGTCGAGGCGTCCGCTCATGCGAATGCCGCCCGAGCTGAGGCGGACCTCTTTCGGCGGTTGCTCGTCTGGAGGACCGGCGAGCGCGAGGACCTCATCCGAGAGCGGCTCGCCGCTGGCTTGCCCGCTGTGCCGACGCCACCTGAATCCGTTGAGCGCCTGCGGCGATTGCTCGGAGAGGCACGGGAGGGGACGGTTGGTGGTGAACTCGCGCGCTTCTACGCGCAGACCGGATACGACCTCCCGGGATCGCCCGGCACCCTTCCACTGGAGGTACTCGGCGGGCACGACGTGCGCCACATCCTCGCTGGCTATGACGCGAGCGCCGAAGACGAGATGTACCTCGCAGGATTTGAAGCCGCGAACGCTGTTGATGGTGGAGCCGAATACCTAGCCGTCATGATGCTTCAATGGCATCAGGGCATTAAAATTAGCGTGTTCCCGCCCGATCATGCCCCGCTCAATCCGGCGGCCTTTGCGAGTGCTGTCGATCGCGGTTCGGAAACCCCCGTTGACCTCAGCGACCGCTCTTGGGATTGGCAGTCGTTGCTCGCCGTGCCCCTCGACGAGGCTCGAGGTGACCTAGGAATCCCGTCTGGCGGATCTGTTGCCCGCGGTGGCACGTGGGATGCCCGGCATCACTGGCCGGCGGGTGCCGTCGCCGAAGGGATCCCATCGGTCTCGCAACCCCTTCGATGACGTTCGCGTAGCGTGTAAGGCCACTCCTACCTGGTAACCGTGATCTGGGTCGTCCCCTGTGACGACGTGTAAAGGCCAGTTCCTTGCACTTCCGCCATCAGGGCGTAGGTCGCTGCGGTTGACCATGAAGGCTTGATCTGCGCAACACCGGATGTCCCGGTTGTCGCTGAGCCGATTTGAGTCCAAGCGCTCGCGTTTGCAGTGCGGGAGAAGAACTTCACTGTCATCCCAGCAATGTTCCCCCCCGAGGCCGGAGCGACCGTCGCAGACAACGTCACACGTGTCCCAGTTCGTACCGACCCGGTACCTGATGCGAGCACCGTTGAAGTCGCGACCGGGGTGATCGAGATCGTCTGAGTAATGGCCGTAGCACTTGCGTAGTAGGCCGACCCTGACTGCTTCGCAGTCACTGAGCAGGCACCTGAGCTCACTAGTCGCAGGGTGGTCCCCGAGACCGTGCAGATTGTCGAGGGTGTCGCAGCGAAGGTGACCGGCAAAGCGCTCGTTGCCGTTGCGCTGAGCGTGTAGCTGGGTGGCAGTGCTCCAAGGTTGGTTGGGCTCGTGAAGGTGATTGTCTGGGCAACCTTCACCGCGGTGATGCCCTTTGTGACGGACGAAGCCGGACTCCACGTGCTGTCACCAGCTTGCGCTGCAGTCACCTTGCATGTCCCCGCAGCTGTCACGGTCAGGGCCGTCCCCGACACAGTGCAGACCCTCGAGGGCGACGCCGTAAACGTCACGGATAGACCAGACGATGACGTCGCAGCAAGGGTGAACGGCGACTGAGCGATGGTAAGTGACGTTGGTGGGCTGAAGGTGATGGTCTGCGCGGCCTTCTTGACGGTTGCCGTTGACGTTGCCGTGAATCCGCCATCGGTCGTGCGAGCGGTGATCGTGGCAGAGCCCGCAGCGACGGCGGTCACAACCCCGGACGTGCTCACGGTCGCAACCTGCAGGTTGGACGTGGTCCAGGTGACGAGCTTGTTCGTCACATTGGACGGCAGCACCGCAGCCGTCAGCGTCTGCGTTTGACCGGGAGCCAAGGCGACCGTCGATGGCGACACCGTGACACCGGTGGCCGGGACCGTGGATGTCACGGTTACCGTAGACGAGGCGGTGAACCCGCCATCGGTGGTCTTCACAGTGATCGTCGCAGCGCCAGCAGCTACCGCGGTGACGACGCCGCTGGTGCTCACCGACGCGACTGAAGGACTTGACGAAGCCCAGGTGACCGCGGGTGTCGTCGCATTGCTCGGGGCGATGACTGCTGTCAGAGATTGGGTCTGACCAAGGTTCAAGGTGACCGAGGTCGGCGCAACCGTCACGCCGGTCACGGGCACTGTCGTAGACCCGCCGCCCAATAGCGCACCGGCATTGATGATGCCCACGCCGCACGTCTTCGTGGCGACAGGATCACAGACCCCGCCAGGGAACGGGGTGAACATTCCGGACGTCTTGATTCGTGTCTCAACTTGCGCGGGACTCAGGGAGGGATTCTGGGAGATCATGAGTGCCACGACGCCTGAGACATGGGGCGTCGCCATGCTGGTACCGCTGTAGGAGGCGTATGAGGGAGTGCTCGGAGTCGTCGAACCACTATTGAGCGTCGACCAGATCCCGACCCCCGGAGCAGCAATATCGACGATCGCCCCGTAATTCGAGAAGGAGGCACGCTTGCCATCGCTCCCGACTGCCGCAACTGCAATCACACCCGAGCAGCTGGCCGGCGTGAAGCCTGAGGTATTCGCATTGCTGTTTCCAGCGGCAACCACCACCACCGTTCCTCGCGCAATCGCCGCCGAGATCGCGGTGGCCTCCGCAATGCTGCAGGCACTCGCGCCGCCAAGGGACATGCTGATCACTCGCGCAGGTGTCGGGTTCGTTGGAACTCCCGAGATGGCTCCACCGGATGCCCACGTGATTCCGGCAACGATGTCAGACGTATAGCCGCCCCCGGTGCCGAGGACCCGAACCGCCTGAACCTTGACATTCGGGGCCACGCCCACAACGCCCTCAGCGTTGTTTGCCACCGCGGCGATGGTGCCCGCAACGTGGGTTCCATGCCAACTGCTCGTATAGGTGGACTCCCAGTCGCCCGGGTCAGCGGGATCGGCATCGCGCCCGTCGCCGTCGTTCGCTACTGCAGTGTCGACGATCATGTCGTACCCTGCGACCGTCTGACCAGCGAGATCCGGATGCACGGTGATGCCGGTGTCCAGCACGGCGACTACAACGGATGGCGATCCCTGCGTCACCGCCCAAGCCTCGGGGGCTCGAATACCGTAAGGGCCGTTCAGGCCCCACATTTCACCGCTCGTGTAGCGGGGATCATCAGGAAGTGTGGTCGCGAGCGTTGGGACGAAGTAGTCAGGCTGCGCCCACTTCACCCGTGGATCGGCTGTCAGTTCAGCCGACAGTTCGCGAGCAGTGTTCTCGTTCACCGGCTCGGAGATCTCGACCGTGCGCATGCCTGCGCCGAGCGGCTTGTCTGGCAGCAGCGCCACCTCGTTCACCGCATCCGAGCCGGTGGCCCTACCGGGCGCCTCGGCCGTAGGAACTCCGGGCTCATACGCCACGATGAGCCGCTGTACCTCGGGCTCCTGACCCAGCGTGGGCGTCGCGAGAACAGGCGCGGATGACTCCGAAACTCCGACCTCGTTGACCGCCTGAATGGTCACTGAGTACTCGATACCGTTGTCAAGATCGGGGATCGTCGTTCCGTTGCGACCCGCTGCGACCTGCACCACCCGCCCGCCGGGCAGAAGGGTGATGACATAACTCGTCACGGTCGGTGTAGCAGGGTCTGGCGCCGCCCAACTGACCGCGATTTTTGAAATCCCAGGCGAGGCCTGCAGTCCGCTGGGGACCGCCGGGCATAGTGCTCGCGCTGAGGCGCTCGCCGATGGTGGGGCGCTAGCCGACGGTGAGCCGCTGGTCGTGGGATTGGGAACGGGAGTGGTCGACGCGCTCGGCACCGGAGTCGATGTGCTTGATTCGGACGTCGTAGGCATAGGTGTCGGGCTTACCGCATCTGCCAGTGCCACGGTGGCCTTTATGGCCGCATCAGTTGGGGTTACATCCGGACAGGATGGCAGCGCCGCAGACTTGGACAATCCCTTCGTTGACCCTCCCTTAGCAACGACTGCTACTCCACCAGCAGACGAGCCTGCTGCGGAGCCCGCGGATCCGACGCAACCAGTGATGAGCATCGCAATCGTTGTCGTGAGTACCAGAATTCCGGTCAACCCTCGGCGGTTGCCGTTCATAGAAAATTCGATCATTTCGACTCCTCGAAAACGCACGACGACGGTGAATGGGAAAACCATTAATCCGCTGATGTAGGGGGAGGCTACTCCCCGCTCTCAGTTCTGTCACACACTACGAAGCCCTATCGGGCACATCGTCTCCACAAACGGTTCACGGCCAGACACCAGCCGATGATTCGCTTGGGAAGCGCTGTTTCCGCCAGATCCACCCCGGATCCCGACGAGTCTCTCGTCAGAGCACAACTCATCGGGATTCGGGGTGGATCTGAGTCAGATGAGACCCGGGGGGATGCCGAGGGATAGAAACATCAGCGCTTCCTTAGCAGACGCGGTCGAATCCGACCGCGATCACAGCTGAGGAAACGTGTTCCGCCCAACGTGATCTGGTTGACAACCATCGTCACGTGCGGGGCGGCTCCTCCGGTGCAGTCGCATGTCGTACTTGAGCGCCTGACTCGGTCCATCGACGTGATGCCGGCCCTCGCCTACGCCGGAACCTAGGTGCGCCGCAAACACCCCGATGATCAGCGGTTCCCTAGCTCTGCTTGATCGGACTGAATCGAATAGTCACTGGCGCCGGGGCTCGGATATCGGTGGCATTTGCTGTGGCGGTAGCACCGGGACGATGATGCCGGCGCGGTCGAAGGAGAGCTTGATTCGCTCGCGGATCGAGCGCACGAGTTGGACCTGCATCTCAGGCACGGCCTTTGCGGTCACGCGCACGACGACAGCATTGCCACTCATCGACTCGACGCCGGCGAATTGCGGTTGGCCGAGGAGCATGTCGTCATAGGTCGGGTCCTCATCCATGTCGATCGCGACCTTCTCGATGAGATCGCGAACCCGGTCGAGGTCGGAGTCGTAGTCGACCGGGATGTCAACGATGGCAAGGGTCCAGCCCTGGGACCGGTTCGCGACCCGAAGGATCTCTCCATTGCGGACGTACCAGACGACGCCCGACATGTCGCGGAGCCGCGTGTAGCGCAGGGACACCTCCTCCACGGTTCCGACAACGGGCCCGACATCAACGATGTCGCCCACGCCAAACTGGTCCTCGAGGATGATGAAGATGCCGGAGAGGTAGTCCTTGATGAGTGTCTGGGCTCCGAAGCCGAGGATCACCCCGATCACGCCCGCACTCGCGAGAAGCGGGGCGATGTCAACACTCAGGGACTCGAGGATGACGATGATCGCGACACCCCAGACGGTGATCGCGATGATGCTGCTGAGGAGGGAGCCGATTGCGGCGGCCCGCTGCTCGGTGCGCTGGGTGAGGAGGATGACGGAGAGTTCAGCGGTGCGGGTGACCTTACGGGTCTGCTCAAGCCGCTCTCTTCGCGCTCGTTCGGAGGTGCGCAGGACCACTCTTCTGATGATCCAGCCGAGCGCCTTTTGAAGGACGAGGGCAATGATGATCGTCGCGATGATTTCCAGTGGGGTGCCGATGAGCCAGTCCCAGAGCGTTATCCACCAGCCGTCGTCCTTCGCGGCAGCGACGGGCAGGGTCGCGACGAGCGCCAGCATCCCCGTCACGTCCTACTCCAGACCCGTCCAGCGAGCGAGGAAAGCGAGCGTGTCGGCTGCCTCCTCAACTGATTTCGACATTGACCGTGCCCCGTGACCAACATCGCCCTCGGCCCGAATGAGGATGGGTCGTGTACCGCTCGTGGCGTGCTGGAGCGCTGCGCACATCTTGCGACCGTGCATCGGATCGGTGCGGGTGTCGTTGTCGAACACGGCGATCATCGTCGCGGGGTAGTCGGTACCCTCAACCACCCGGTGGTAAGGCGAATAGTCGATGAGCCAGCCGAACTCCTCGGCAACCTCCGGATCGCCGTACTCGACGGTCCAGGTTGGCCCGAGCTCGGATGTTGTGTAGCGGATCATGTCGAGGAGCGGGGCGACGCACATGACGGCGTTGAACAGCTCAGGGCGCTGGGTTATCGCGGCCCCGACGAGCAGTCCTCCGTTCGAGCCGCCGTAGACGCCGAGTTGCCTTGGAGTCGTCCAGCCTTCACCAATGAGATATTCGGCCGCTGCGTGGAAGTCATCGAAGACGTTCTGCTTCTTGCCGAGCATGCCGTCGCGGTGCCACTCCTCACCCTCCTCGCCACCGCCGCGGAGGTTCGCGATCGCCCACACCCCGCCGGCCGCCACCCAGGCGAGGATGGCTGCGGAGTAGCCGGGTGACATAGGAATGCCGAAGCCGCCATATCCGTAGAGCACCGTCGGGCGGGGAGTAGCCGGTGCCTCATCCGGTGACACGATGAACATCCGGACGATTGTGCCGTCCTTGCTCGGATACGTCACCACTCGTGAAGAAACCCTTGGGACGTCGACAGTTCCCGGCGGGCTCGCGAAGTGCTCAAAGGCGCCCGTGCGGGCATCGAACTGGTAGATCTGCGGAACAGTGGTGTGATCGGTGTAGACGAACCAGGCGAGCGGGCCACCCTCCGGGTGCTCGACCGGGCCGGCGAGCGTGCCAACCCCAGGAAGCTCGACCGACCGCACGAACGCACCATCATCTGAGCGGTGCACCGACAGTTCGCTCACCCCGTGCCTCGTCCGAACGACGAGCAGCAGATCGTCCTCGAGCTCGTCGGCGTCGAGTACCGCAGCGTCGTCCAATACCGAGTCTGGATCCTCGGGGATCAGATCGACCCAGTGCTCGGCGCCCCACTCACCCGGACGGGTGACGGCGAGACGACCCATCGGCGCATCGCGATCGGTGCTGACAAAGACGCGGCCATCGCGGGCGAACGACAGGGAGGTCTGCGCATCGACGTCGCCCTGAACGATTTCGAACGTAGGGGAGCGCGGGTCGTCCTCCTCGAGGTCGGCGACCCACAGGTCGTTGCGGGGCTCGGTGCCCTCTGCACTCGAGACCTGCAGCCAGCGTCCATCTCGACTGACCGACACCCCGTAGTAATTCGTCATCGTCATGCCCGCGCCGAATACCTCGTCATCCTCATCTGCGGGGGTACCCACGACGTGCAGGTACACGCGGCGATGGAAGTTGCGTTCCGCTTCGGGCAGCAGTTCCGGTGCGATGCGTCGGACGTAGTAGAAGGCCTCACCGCCGACAAGCCAGGCGATGGGCGAGAATCGGCACCGGTCGATCGGTCCGTCGAGCACCTCACTCGATTCGACGTCCATCACGTACACCTCGGACTCTTCGGTCCCACCGACCGACAACTGGTAGGCGAGGCGGTCGCCCTCCTTCGACGGCTGCCAACTGTCGAGCGTGGTGAGGCCCGTCGGATCGAGGACCATCGGGTCGATGAGAACGTGCTCGACCCCGTCGGCGTCGATGACGTACAGGACAGAGAACTGTTGCCCTGGCTCGCGCCGGGTTATGAAGCGGCGCTGGCCGCGCCAGTAGGGGGGCGATACTGTGCCGGCCCCGAGCAGGCGCTCGACCTGCTCTGCGAATGCATCGCGGGTGGTCCAGGACTCGCGCTCGGCCTGAGTCAACTGCCGCTGGGTCGCGGCCCACTCGGTGGTGCGCGTGTCGTTGGCGTCCTCAAGCCAGCGATACGGGTCCGGCACGTTGGTGCCGTGAAGCACATCGACGTGATCGGCGCGGTGCGCATCGGGATAACTGGGGCGGGAAGCAGCGTCGGGCGTCATGGGGGAATCGTGTTCGGTCACCCCCCCACCATAAGGTGAGGGTCGTGGAGGCACGTCGCGCGCGTGCGGACCAGCGATTCCCGGAGGCACGGTGAGTGAGTTGGACGGCGAGGCGAGCGTCGGCGCCGAGCCGTTCATCGAGCCGTTCACCGAGCCGTTCACCGAGCCGTTCATCGAGGTGGACGAGTCGCTGGCGCAGTTGGCGCAGGCCCACGGGGTTGCGACCGACTACTGGGATCAGTCTGGCCGCTTGGAGCGGGTGAGTGCGCGAACAGTTCATGCGGTGCTCAAGGCACTCGGGGTTGAGAGCGAGACCGACCCG
>CAMDKQ010000110.1 GCA_945901095.1 Bifidobacterium breve | reverse complement strand
AGGAGTTCAGCCGCACCTACATCGTCAATCCAGCGGGCCTGACGCCGGAAGAGCTGGGCGTGCCGTTCGACGACATGATCGTTCAGGCGCGTGCCGCCCTTGTCAGCGAAGGGTTCAGCGGCAGCGCTATCACACTCCTCCGGTTCGTCGAGATGCGTTACGAGTCGCAAGAGCACACCTTGCTCGTTCCGTTCGACCACGCAGGAGAAGGCGCTCTGCGGGCGGCCTTCGACTCGGCTCACCTCGAAGCGTTCGGATTCACCGTTCCCGGTGCCGCAGAGATCGTGACCTACCTCCTGCGTGCGATCGGCACGCTCCCGAAGCCGGTCCATGACCCGGACGCTCCGGCACCGTCATCCACATCCGTGAGCGGTGAGACGCGCAGCCGCCCGGTCTACGAGCGCTCCGTGGGATCGTCGACTCCGTGGCCGGTCGTCGACCGATCCTCCCTGCCGTGGGCTGAAACGACCGCAGGACCGGTGATCGTCGAGGAAGCCACCTGCACGTCGATCGTGCCCCGAGGTTGGTCTGTCAGCGTCGACGCGAACGGGAGCCTGGTAATGGTGCGATGAGTGCCGACAGTCCGCTCGCCGGAGACCCGGTCGGCGCTGCCGTCGTGCGCGCCGCCCTCGCGTCGACCGCACGCGAGGTGTTCAGCCAGTTCGTGCGCACCGCACTCACCCCGACGATCTACGAGGCGCATGACTTCAGCGTCGCCGTGTTCGACGACCAGGTGAACGTCGTGGCGGATGCATCCGGGCTCCCCGAGTACGTCGGCTCGCTGACCTTCACCGTCGAGCGCCTCGTCGAACGCTTCGGGCGCAGCAAGATCGAGCCCGGCGATGTTCTGACGTGCAGCGATCCGTTCATCACCGGCGGGCACCCGCCGGACCTGGCGATCGTGAGCCCGGCGTTCCACGATGGTCGGCTCGTCGGGTTCTGCGCCCTCCGCGGCCACGTGGGTGACGTCGGTGCTCGCAATGACTACCCGGCTGATGCTCACAGCATATACGAGGAGGGACTGGTGCTGCCGCCGCTCAAGCTCGTCAGCGGCGGAGTGTTCAACGAGGACGTCGCCAAGATCATCGCGGCCAACTCCCGCATGCCGCGTGAGACGGTCGGCAACGTGCGGTCAGGAGTGGGGGCGACCACGCAAGGTGCGCGCAAGCTCAGCAGGATCGTCGAGACGCACGGCGAGCCGACCTACCGTCGGGCCATCGCAGACTTGCTCGACGGGTCTGAGCTCAAGGTCCGAGAGATGCTCGAGGCCATTCCGGACGGTGAGTACTACGCCTACGATAAGGTCGACGAGACGGCGATCGCTGGGGAAGAGATCGCCCTGGTGTGCTGCGTGCGCATCAACGGGAGCGAGATTGAGGTCGATGTCACCGGTTCCGACCCGGTGCACGACGGTGCCCTCAACGTTCCCCTTGCACAGACGGTGGCGGCGTGCCGGTTGGCGCTGAAACGGCTTACCACCCAAGACTCAGTACCGGCCAACAGTGGCGAGTATCGCTCGCTGCGGGTGGTCGCTCCCGAGGGCACGATCTTCAACGCCCAGCGCCCGGTCGGAACGTTCATGATGCACGTTGCCGCTTCGTTCCTCAGCGAGATGATCGTGACGGCGGTGCTGCCGGCGATCGCCGACCGTGCTCCGGCCCAGAGCAGCGGGCACACGACAGCGTTCACAGCGGGCATCGAGACCGCTTACAAGCACGTCAGCGTCGACGACATTGCTCCGATCGGTTACGGCGCACAGGCGGGCCTTGACGGCGAGAGTGCGCTCGAACACTTCAGCATCGCGGGGATTCCCGTGGCGTCTGCCGAGGTGTGGGAGTCTAAGGCGCCAGTGTTAAAGAAGAGCATCGCGCTGGTCGCTGACTCGGGCGGACCCGGGCGTTGGCGAGGCGGACTTGGCACCCGCGTCGAGTGGAGCTTCGACGCTGGTGCAGACGTCACGCTGCAGTCGGAGCGAACGGGCGACCTAGCAGGCGGTGGTCTCGACGGGGGACTACCTGGCCGCGGTCACAACCACGTCGAGGTAGCTCCCGGCACGCCGGACGAGCGTCGGCTCGGGATGTCGACGGACGTACGTCTCAAGGCTGGCCAGAACATCGTGATGCACGGTGCCGGCGGTGCGGGCTTCGGCGACCCCCACGAACGTGACGTCGAGGCCGTCGAGCGCGATGTGCGGCGCGGTTACGTCTCGATCGGCGCCGCCCGCGACGACTACGGCGTCGTAATCGACCCGCAGACCCTCACCGCCGACGAAGCACTGACCGCAGAGTTGAGGAGCCGATGAATCCGCTTGCCTGGATGGATGTGATCAGCAACGACATCGACCGTACCCTCGACTACTACGCCGACAGGTTCGGCTGGACGAGCGAGGAGCTTCCGCTCGACCACGGCGAGGGCTACCGCATCGTCCGCAGTGGTTCCGAGGCGGTCGCAGGGGCCGAGCAGGTCGCCGCCGAGCGCAAGCTCGACCCGGTCTGGACCCTGATGGTCGAGACCGACGACGCCCCTTCGCTAATCGAGGCGGCGGTCGCGGCCGGAGCCGAGGAGACGTTTGCGCTCGCGCCGATGCTCGACCTGGGCCGCATTGCCATGCTGCGTGATCCCTGGGGCGCGACCCTCGGCGTGTGGGAGCCGGGAACCTTCCGGCCCTCGGACGTTCCCACCGTGCCGGGCCGCTTGGTCGGTGCGGTACTGACAACGCCCGACCCTGCGGCCTCGAGCAACTTCCATCGTGAGGTATTCGGCTGGGCATCTAGGCCCGGACCGCACGACCTCGAGGCTGGCATTCCAGCTTTCGTCGAGCAGGGCGGCGAGCCCGCCATCTGGACGCCGATCCTGCATGCACCTGCGGCAGACCCAGAGCCGGGTGAACCGGAAACGGCCACTCGCCTGGCCGATGCCGGACTGACACGGAGCGTCGACCCGATGGGTGCGACCTTTTACACCACGCACGCCACCTTCGCCAACAGCAGAACGCCGGCACGCTCCCGCGTCGCAGGTGTAAACATCGGAGAGGACCCAGATGAACAATCCAACGCATAACCTGAACCGACGTTCGTTCCTGCGAGCGAGCGCCCTAGGAGGCGGGGCCATCGTCGGTGCTGGCGCGCTCTCGTCCCTGCTGACTGCCTGCGGGGGCAGCGACTCCAACTCGCCGTCGAGCTCGTCGGGCGGGGTGACAGCAGCCGTCGTCGCCGCGGCCAAGGGCACCATCGACGTGATGACGTTTGCTATCTTCGAGGCGCCGGAGCTGAGCGCCGGCCCGGTGAAGTCGAGCTTCACTACGGTGGAGAGCAGCGCGGACATCATCGCGAAGCTGCGCTCGTCCGACTTCAAGGCCGGCATCATCGACACCGGCCAGAACACGATGCCCGAGCTGTTTGCGCTCAACAGCATGATTCCCATCCAGACCGACTTGATCTCGACGTTCAAGATGCTGGACCCAGCGCTCGTCAATAACCCGGCGTTCTCGAAGGACGGGAAGCTCTACGCGATCCCGTTCAGCGTCGCGACCTGTATGACCGAGTGGGACTCGAACAAGGTCCCCGAGCCCGAGACGGCCGACCAGCTGCTGGGCTCCGTCTACCGCAACGGCATTGCGCTGACGAACACGTCTGACACGATCCTGTTCGTTCACCGTGCGCTTGGCGGCGACTTCTCCGAGTTCACCCACGATGACCTCGACAAGGCGATGGACTATCTCAACGAGCTGAAGCCCAACGTGAAGACCTTCAACACGTGGCAGGATGTTGAGCTCCTCGGAGGGGGAGAAGTGACCGTGCTCTTCACCAGCTCGAGCTCGATGACCGAGTCGACGCGCGAGGCGAACCCGGCGGTCAAGGCCAACTGGCTGGGTGCCGTGACCTATGCCGACTGCTGGGCGATCGCTGGCACCGCCGACGAGCCGATGGCCTATGCGTGGCTCGACAATGCGCTGGGTACGAACGCTCAGACGGCGATCATGAACATGTCGGGCGGCTTCCCGAGCCTGAACTCCGTCGCTGACCCGAAGCTTTTCCCGCAGGAGCTGCAGGGAATGAGCGTCACGCAGGTGATCGAGAAGGCGCCGCTCATCCCTGGTGTGGCCGTTGAGCCGAACGGCGACCTGGTGACGCGCACGGAGTTCGAGGAGGCATGGACCACCTACAAGGGGTCGTTCTGAGCGGAAACTCGCCTCAACGCGCTGTCCCTGGGCTCGGGAGAGTTGTCCCTGGGCTCGGGAGAGCTGTCCCTGGGCTCTTGCTGGTCGGCTTGGTCGTCGTGGTGCCGGCAGTCGTGCTGACGACGTATGCGTTCCGCGACACGACCTTCCTTGGTGTCGGTCCGGGGCCGACGCTCGACCAGTTCCGCAAGCTCGTCGACCAACCCACGTTCTGGAATCTGACCCCACGCACGATCGGCGTAGGCCTCATCGTCGGGTCGGTCGTCACGCTGCTCTCGTTCGTGATGGCCTACGGCATCCGGTTCAGGTTCAGCCGTCGGGCTGGACGGCGCATCTTTGCTGTGGTGATCGCGGCGGGCATTGCCTCGTTTCTCGTTCGGATCTTCGCCTGGGGAACGGTGCTGAACGCGAACGGGCTTGTCAACCAAGTGCTGATGAAGCTCGGCATCATCGACAACCCGTTCGAGCCCCTCTTTTACAGCCCGCTCGCTGTCGTGATCACGATGGTCTATCTGTACCTGCCGATCGGCATTGCGATCATGTTCGGCGCGCTTCAGGACATCGACCAGTTCTCGGTGGAGGCCGGGCGAGACCTGGGCGCTGGCCGCTGGCGGATAGCTCTTCAGCTTGTTGCCCCTCAGGCGGTTGGCGCGATCACGACCTGCTTAGTCTTGACGACGGTGCTTGCCTCGGCTGACTACGTCACTCCGCAGCTGGTCGGTGGCACGAAGGGCATCATGATCGGAGTAGCGATCCGTGACCGGGCATTGTCGGGCGCTGATCTTCCTGGTGCCGCGGCCACGACGATCGCCTTTCTACTTGCGTTGGCCGTCGTCCTTGCGGTCGTCGCCCTCCTCATCCGGGTCTGCCGGCTGCTCGTGCGGCCGCTAGCCCCGATCGCGAACCGGGCGGCGACCCGTGCGGCGCGCCACGCGCCTCGATGGATGGAGCGCGTGTCACTGTCCCGCGCGGCGACGATCCTGCTCGCGTTCTACTTGATCCTTCCGACTGTCGTCGTGTTCGTCTTCTCGTTCAACTCCGCTCGCACGCTGGGGCTACCTTGGCAAGGGTTCACGACGAGGTGGTATCCCGATGTCGTGTCGCGACCGGGCTTTGGCGAGTCGCTGCGGACTAGCTTGCTTGTCGCCATCGTGGCTTCGGCCGCAGCCACGATGGTGGGCGGCGCGATGGCGTCGGCGGCTACGCGCACTGGGCCGCGGACCAGGCGGCTGATACAGGCCGCTGCGCTGCTCCCGTTCGTCGTTCCTGGCATCTTGATCGGCCTCGGCTTGATGATCGCGGCCGACGCGTCTCCGATGGTGCCGGGCTACTCGATGACGGTCGTCGCGCACGTGGTGCTGCTGCTGCCGGTCGTGATGGCGGTGCTGTTGACGCGGCTGATGTCATTGAATCCGGAATTCGTGCCGGCGGCGCGGGATCT
Source organism: Bifidobacterium breve (assembly GCA_945901095.1). Taxonomy (GTDB): domain Bacteria; phylum Actinomycetota; class Actinomycetes; order S36-B12; family S36-B12; genus WLND01. The sequence continues at coordinate 4,294 of CAMDKQ010000110.1, read as the reverse complement.
GGGTGCGCGTCAGACAGTCGCGTTCCGCACGATCACGTTTCCTCTCATTCTGCCGTCGGTGTTGGCGGCCTTCGTCTTGTGCTTCACGATCTCGATGGACGAGGTCTTCGTGACCGTGTTCACGATCGGCTCGAGTACAACACTTCCGATCTGGATCTTGAGCCAGGCCAGAGTCGGTTTCGATCCGGGACTCAACGCACTCGGTGTCATGCTGGTGACGGCGACAGTCGTGCTGCCTCTAGTGATCTATGGCGTCGCTCGACTCGGGACGAGACTGCTTGGCCATCGAGGGCCGGCTGAATCTGAGGGGGCCGAACTGTCATGAGCGACGCGACATCTCAAGGAGCGCACTCCGGCACGTTGCGGGCGCGTGGGGTCAGCAAGTGTTTCGGGCCGCATCGGGTTCTCGACAACGTCGACCTTGAGGTTGCGCCAGGGGAGTTCTTCACGCTGCTCGGGCCCTCGGGGTGCGGCAAGACGACGTTGTTGCGGATCATTGCCGGGCTCGAGACTTCTGACTCGGGCAGTATTTTGATTGGTGACAACGACATCACGCGGGAGCCTCCGGAGCGTCGGCCGTTCAACATGGTCTTCCAGGGCTACGCATTGTTCCCGCATATGTCGGTGGGTGACAACGTCGGATACGGGTTGCGGGTCGCGGGTGTGCGGAACGCTGAGATCCAGCGGCGGGTAACTCGGGCGTTGGATGTCGTCGATCTTCCTCAGGTTCGGGACAGGGACATAGGCGACCTGTCGGGTGGCCAGCGGCAGCGGGTCGCCTTGGCGCGGGCCCTCATCAACGAACCAATCGTGCTGCTGCTCGACGAGCCTCTTGGTGCGTTGGACCTTCAGTTGCGCAAGCGGCTTCAGGAGGAGCTTCGCGCCATGCAGCAACGGGTCGGCACCACGTTCATCTACGTGACGCATGACCAGGAGGAGGCGCTGAGCATGTCGGACCGGATCGCGGTGATGCGCGCCGGTCAGTTCGCTCAGATCGGCAGCCCGGAGGAGGTCTACCGCACGCCGCGCACGCCTTATGTGGCCCATTTCATCGGAGAGACGAATCTGCTGGCGGGCACGCTTGTCGATGCTGGCGAGTCTGTGCAGGTGCGCCTTGCCGAGGGGCTGGTCGTGCAGGCTTCCGCGCCGAATGGGCACGGGCAGGTTGGCGACGCCGTCACGGTGGCCGTGCGACCGGAACATGTGCGCTTCGTTGCGCCGTCCGAGCCGGGTCGTGACGGCCGGATCGAGCAGGTCACCTACCTTGGCTCGGTCCGCCGGTACCGCATCGTGCTGGGTGACGGCGCTGAGATTCGCGTGACGCAGTCGGCCGACGAACCGGCCAAGTCGGGCGATGTCCGGCTGTCGATCACGGATCGCGCTGCGGTCGCGTTGGCCGCCGACGAGTCCTAGGGCTGATACGGATGTCGACGTGTGCGCTGCCGGTGGAGTCGGACTGGTTTCGGATCACTCGGGTCGATGATGCGATCACCCGGATGGAGGAGCCGTTCGCCGACCCGTGGATCTCTGCGAACATGAGGCACATCCGCGGGCGGGACTGTGACGTCGTCATCGACACCGGCCTGGGAGTTGCCTCGTTGAAGGGGTGCCTCGACGCGGTGTTCCCCGATCGTGAGCCGGCTCGGCCACAGTAGCGTGAATGCCGCCATGAAGTACGCCCATGCTGCTGGCGATCACGGGCGCCAGGTCGCTGATCGCATGGACGCCGTTCGACTCACTGGTGTATAACGACTTCAGGCCACCTTTGGTTAACTCACAGGCAGCGACTCCTCCACCCTGCGAAGAGCCCGCTCCCGAAACTGCTGCGGATCCTGACGTGGCATAATTCCATCCTCCTTTCAGAAGCGGGACTAAATCCAGAGCGGTTCAATAAACCCAATGACCTGATGCACCAACTTGCGACAAGGTCAGTAACGCAATCTAAGTGACCAAAGATCCAACGCGTTTCACCACGCTAGGCCCCGCCGCTTGCAACAGCAAGGAGGTCATCGGGGTTCCATATCTGCTCTGCAATCAAGCGGTAAAGGTTTCCGCGTTCGACAACATCGGCAGCCTTAAAGTGCTCGTAAGCTTTGAAAGGAAGTCCACTGGACTTGACCAAAGCAATGAATCCTGGATTCTTCTGGTAACTCAATGAGTTAAGGCTGGCTGCGAGCAGATTCTGCCCGAAGTAGTGTGGCAATTTCTCCTCGTAGGTGTCGTCTCTATAACTGGCATTGAACTGCTTGGGTAGTAGAAGTAGATCTCCGATTCGGTTGCGGTGGCGAGCGAAGTCAGCATGGTGACTGAACTCTTCCGTATGTCGCTCGTGAAGGTTCGCCCATATGTGTTCAACTTCGTATCGCACGTTCGTACCATTTGTCAGTTCGATGTATCGAGACGCCTGACCCGAGCCTACGGTAATCCAGTCCGTGAGCCGAGCGAGAAGCATGTGAAGCTGTCGACGGTTCTGCTGGTGTACGTAAAGGTCATCGTTACTGTCAAAGGATTCGCCCGTATTGCTTAGGTAATCGTAAAGCGTGTGGGCTAGGTCCACCGCGCTAAGACCGCGAATGTCGCGCATAACTGTAAACATCGCGTACTGCATTGTGGAGTATGCCGTTGCTCGAAAGTTCCAGATACGTCGAGCGAGCAAGATGTCGGTGAAGCGTCCGACGATTTCCATTTTCTGGTCGATCGACTGCTGGTTGTCTTCGACTGTTAACGGTGATAGCAGAAGTTGGTTTTGCAATGTGAATCCGAGGTCAGCGTTGAATCGCACGAAGCGTAAAGGGCTGTCGGGATAGAAGACTTTCGTCGATGCCTTTAGAACTCGCTCGTATTGATGGCTGTAAAAGTCGAGGTCGTGGACGACGAATTGGTAAAAGTCCTCACGCGAGTTCAACCCGATTTCTTCGTGTGAACCACGAAGCCAGCGGTGGAACTCGGTACCTATCCGGTCCCAGTCCTCAGGACGACCGCCTTTCTTGCGCTCTCGAATCTTGTTTGAGTATTGACTGCGCAACCATGTCTTAAGGAAGTCAGAGCCTGCGTCATCGGCGACTTCGTCTAGTGCGCGAAGTCTCAGACGCCAAAGATCATTTGCCTTCGTACGCGGCCTGCCATCTTCCATGCTCGCTAACAGATACCCCTTGAGCATGTCTGCAGGAGTGAGTTTGAGCCCACGATCATTCATGGTCTCAAATATTGCGTAAGCGTCATCGTCGCTATAGGCCGTAATGCGAACGAGCTGTACGCGGTCCTTCAACCAGTCAATGAAGAATGGAAGCGCTTCATCTCTCAATTCGTCGGGGAAGAGCCCTTCTAGCTCGGCGTATCGCTCGACGAGATTGCGAACAGACTCCGGAGCATCTGCTGGTGCTTCATACTCGCCGTTCTCGAAAAGAGCGTCCATGCATTCATTGCGGTCTGTTACATCAAGATTGAATGACTTGTCACCGAACTTTTCGGAATAGATCAGTTCATCAATGTTGACCAAATCCTCGCGTCCGTGTTGGAGGCGGCGTAGGAAGGTAAGTAAGAGTGTCAGGCTAGTGAGACGCTGCTGGCCGTCGACAATGAACGGCTGGCTGCCCTTCTGTGAAATTATGATCGAGCCGAGAAAGTAACCTGGGTACTTGCCGACATCCTTGCGCGCGTGACCCGGCTCGTATAGTTCTAGAAAGCTAGCCGTGAGATCAGCGACGAGTTCCGCTAGTTGCTTGGACTCCCATTTGTACTCACGCTGGTAGTAGTCAATGGAGTACTTCTTCTTCTCCAGCACCTCAGCAATCGTCTTAGCGACGCCATCAATACTCCGGTCGGTGTCGGTCACGAGCAACCCCCTGCGATCTTGGTGACGAAGCGGCGGGCCAGAAGATTCCGTCCCCCGATTTCGGTCTTGCCTGAAACTGGATTTCTCTAAACCACGATTCTACGGGGAATTCAGCTCCTACCGCTGATCCCTTGAAACCCCATTCTGCCCGATAGGGCTGACTTTGTTCCCCAGAACGACGACGTAACAGAAGCATCGGCCTGATTGTGAGGCACCGAAGGAACTCGGACCGTTGAACAATTGTGGAGAAACATTCCTGCGGGGTAGCAGGGCATCTCGCGTGAAGAAACTCGTTTTCGTTTCCGGACTGGGGCTCGGATTGGCTTTGCTCTTGTTGCCGGGTGGCTGCGCGCTGTCTTTGGCTGTGGCTGGCGGGGCAATTTCGGCAGCGACTACCGACCCTGCTTGCCTGTCTGAAGAGACTTCCGATCGATCTTCGTGTGCCCCGAACTTCGCAGG
>CAMDKQ010000109.1 GCA_945901095.1 Bifidobacterium breve | reverse complement strand
GCCGCTGCCCGAGCCGCTCTGGCGGGCACTCATGGCGTTGGCAGCGTCGCGGCCGGTCGAGGATCGGCTCGGAGGCGACCTGCTCTTCCGACCGCTCAAGGTCCGCCGGCTCGGCGTGCCCACGATGATCATCGACCACACCGACTGGATCAAGCGCGTGTGGCATCCGGCCCGAGCGGCCGCGGGGCTCATCGGCGATCCCACGCTGCCCACCCTCGACCCGCGCCGTCGCATCGACGCCCTGTGGACGGCATGGGCGAGCGCACTCCCCGCCGGCGCAGGCGCACTGGACCCCGATCGCCCCGAACCCGTCGCCCCACCGCCTGACCGGATTGAGGCTCATGAGGACGCACCTGGGGACAGGGCTGCGGAAAAGAAAGGGCCAAAGAAAGGGCCACTGCCCCTCTTGACCCCGTCAAGCACTGCGCTGGAATCGGAAAAACCCGTTGCGCTGAAGAGACAAATTGCCGGTGGGTCGCCGGGGTTCGAACCCCTAACCTACGGATTAAAAGCCTTCCCGATCACACCGCAGACAACCGAATACTAGGCGATTGCAAAAGATTCCGACCCACCCGGACTCTCTCAGAACCAGCCGGGCCCGTCAAGAAAGGGCCACCGCCCCGAGCATGAAAGGGCCATGTAAGGGCAAAAGTCGGCGCCAGCGCCCTCCCCTGGCAGCTCATGCCACGATCTGACGAAGCAGCTGCAAGTCCGCAGCGAGCTGGTTCAGTGCGCCGGCAACCGTGGTCTCGTGATGGGCCGCCAGGCCCTGCTGGATCCAGCCCCGCAGCAAGGTCGATGAAGGGATCTCCAGGCGCTTCGCCAGTGCCTCGATCTCGGCGACCATGGCCGGCGACAGTCGCACGGACACCGGCACCGTCCTGTTCGGCCGGGTGGCAGGCGCGTCGTCGGGCAACGGATCGTTCATCGTCGCCTCTGCCTCAATGGCCGCCTGGCGTACCCGGTCCTGTTCACTCATGCTCGTTCTCCCTTCGATACCGGCTCAGATCCGAGCCAGTGGCGACCCATCCGTTAACTCCCCACCACGTGCCGCGATCCAGGCGCTTCACCAGAATCACTACCAGCACCCGCCCGCGAGATGGGCTGAAGCCCAGCAGGCGCGCGCTGGAACCAGAGCGACTCTTGGGATCCGGGTGAAACAGGACCGCGTCAGAGTCGGCGATCGCCTCCCCTGCCTCGGCCACGCTGACCCCGTGACGCTCGCGCATGTGGTCGGCTTCGTACCGCCAGTCCACATCCACTCGATGAGTGTACGAATGTAAACACTGCGTGGCAAGGGGTCGGACGCACGGGCCCACGACAACGTCCAGGGCTACCAGCGTGCCGACCATGCCGGGGTTCACCCGCAGGTACGGGGAGACGTGACCCGCATATGTCAGCGGAAGAGAACCTCGGACGCTTCACGCCGCCTTACGATCACGCATGACGGCCAATCGGACACGAGTCGTGGGTGCCTCGTGGGCGCTATCCACGTGCCGCTCAACGGACTTTCACATTGCGCAGACGAACCGGTCGGCCGGCGCGGCCGTGTGCGCAGGGCTCCTCCCCGCTTTTCTACCCCGTGCAGGCCAGAGGTGGAGCCCCTTTTCGTCAAGTTCCTGTTCGGCTATTGGTGACGACCCAGTAGCGCGGCTCCAGTGGCCTTCGCCAGACCCCTCGATCGTCTCCATATACGATACATGCCGTTTCAGTCCAACAACACCACCTGACAAGACAGGTGGGTCAGCAAGACTCACCTTCCGGGTTCTCGTCGCCGGCCTTCGTGGCGCCCCTGGGGTTGCTGAACCTGAAGGCAGTCACCAGCAGGATGAGCGCCACGGTCACGGACATCGTGTTGCTGATGATGAGCGGCACCGAACCCGTGGCGACGCCGTAGGCGAACCACAGGACGAAGCCGATGAGCAGGATGACGATCCACGTTTTCGAGGTCCCGCTCGCGTCACGCTCGCGGAGGATGACGCGCACTTGCAGGAGCGGGGCGAGGGCCATCAGCACGCCCCAACTGGTGGCGGCGACGGCGAGGGTAGTGGACATGGCAACTCCAAGGACTTCCAGATGATGGACAGGGAGACGACGAGCGCGGGTCGTCTCAGCTATCGGAAGTCGTCACGACGCATGCTTGCCCCGTACAAAGGGGTAGCGCAGTCGAGAAGGAGCACGGCGTCACTGTATCGCCCAACGGGTCCCTGCTACGTGATTGACGAGATCACTCACCTGCCGACGGACGACTTACAACGCCCGCGATCCAACTTGAACCTACGGACTATGCGTCCGCACGATCGGGCCGTCTTCGGCGATTTCTGGCCTCACGGCCGGCGTGACGAAGATGCCCGAGCGGAATCCGTCGTTTCGCCTATCTCCCACGGCCAACGACGAGCCGCACGATGCCGCAATCTGCGGATTCCACACACGCTGCGGATTGATTATCCGTAGGGTGAGGAAGAAAGGTTTGCAGAGAGGGCCAGGGAAAGGGTCAACTCGGCAAAGCGACAACGTATGCATTCACGAGGCAGCCCGAAAACTGTTGCAGCACAATGACTTTCGAGTGGTCGCCGAGGGTTCGAACCCCGAACCTACCGATTAGTGGGTTGCTGAGGCCCATTGCGGATACGAGGCGAATCTCTAGATACCAACAGTTTTGGTCTCGCTGTGACCCACCCAGAACCACCGAGAACCACGTGGAAAGGGCTAGGAAACGGACCCATGATGCGCTCCACGGTGCCTAGCCGGCATTGCTGACGAACTGCTCGAGTGCCTCGCGAGCCAGTGCCGATACCGTGACGCCCCGCTCACGTGCGATCGCCTCGGCCTCGTCACGCAACTCCGGCGAAACCCGGAAGCCCACATGAGGTGACGCAGCCGCACGACCCGTCAGCGAGGGGCGTCCCTTGCGGGGAAAGGACGTACTCCCGCGACCAGCGAGCACCGCTTCCTCCACCTCCCCGACGATGCGATCGGCGGCCTCGTCATCGAGCACCGTCCCATCCTTCAACGTCAGCGTCTCCTTAACCTTTCGTGCCGTCATGGCCTCTTCCCCTCTTCGTATAGTGCCCTGAACTTCTGCCGCAGATCCATCGCGTGGATCACGACGAGAACCTCGTCCTCCTCCACCGCGATCACCTCCAAAGCCCGACCGGTGTCGTCGTCTCCCAGGATCAGCAGGCGGACCCTGGGGTCATGCTCCTCGACGATCCGGTCCACGACCACCGGGTTCGCCAGCACCTGCCGGACACGCGCCTTGCCGATCTTGTGCCTGCGAGCCGACTGGGTGAACTCGACTCTCATCCACTCATTATTGTGTAACACAACTCAGAGATCAACACGGCAGCCCTCACCGTTTCAGGAGGGCATTGACGGTTCGCCATCGTTCAATAAACGTGGCTGCGTGCCAGACAAACGCAACCGGCGATCAAGCCCGGCACCGAGATCGGCCACGGCACCCTGTTTCGGTGGGGGCAGCGCTTCACGCCGATCCAGTTGGACGCCGCCGGCCGCTACATCCAATCAGAGGGGTGAGAATGCTCAGTGCGATGACGACTTGCTCATCCGGCCTTCCTGACGAGCTGCTCCAACGCCTCCCGCGCCAGTGCCGACACGGTGGTCCCACGGTCCGCTGCGCGGCGCTCGGCCCGCATTCTCACACAAGGGCATGTCAGGGAAAGAAAGGGCCAAACAGGGGCGAGAATGAGGACAAACTAGACTCCCCGAGGGATGTTGAGTGGACCTTCGAACCGTCGTAAAGTCGTTGCAGTGCAACGACTCTGGATGTGGTGGGTCGCCGGGGGCTCGAACCCCGAACCTACGGATTAAGGGCCTTTCCGATCACACCGCACAAAGCCGAATATCAAGTGATTGCAACGGATTCCGGCTCACCCCTTCGCTCTCAGAACCACCCAGGACCGTCAAGAAAGGCCACCACCCCGGGCATGAAAGGGCCACCTAAGGGCCTGGCGTGCGTCGCTCAAACTCCGGGTTTGGATCGTGCGTGAGAGCCTGAAGTTGGCCTTGAGCTGCCATCGCCTGCTTCAGGAGCTCGCTTCAGGTCGTGGGCGGATTGCCTGCGTCCAGCATGCGTCGGAAGGTGCGGTAAGCGTCGTTGGTCGATTCATAGGCGCGCAAGGTGTCGTCGTCGTTGACCCAGGCCAAGACGATCACGCGGGAGGCCTGGTGGTAACGGAAGAACAGCCGGTACTGCTGGAAGAACTTCGCCCTGAACCAGTGCGCGTGATCCGCACCGAGGGTGCTGCCCTGCCGGAACGCTGGGCTGGCGGGATCCGCCGGGATGTCCTCAAACGCGAGTTTGCGAATGGCGGCGAGGCGCTTGGTGACCTTCTTCTGCCTGTACCCGACAGGATCCTTCTCAGCGAGCTTCTCGACCTGCGCCGTGAGGTCCTCCATCGCGTCGAGGAACAGCGGGTGGGCCACGATAAGCCAGCCATTGACGACCAAGGTTTCGAGTTCGGCAGGACTCACTCGCCGTCGTCCGGAAGGGCGGTATGCAGGTCGATCGGGACATCAATCACCAGCGCATCGATTCGCGCCCGCAAGGCCGCCGGAACGGCCGCCAGTCGCTCCGGATGCTCAGCGATCTCCCGCGCGAGTAGGTCCAGGAACGGCTCAAGAGCGGAATCGTCGGACGAGGACGAAGCCCGGGTGATCACCACCGAGCCGTCCGACTGGATCGCATAGTGCAGGCGATCCCGCTTCGCCAGGTTCAGGACCCGTCGCACTGGCTCCGGCACCGTCGTCTGGTAGCGATCCGTCAGCGTGGACTCCACATCGAGCAGGCTCATGGCACTCCCCTTTCAATCGAGCATGGTAATGCAAATGCATTACTTTCGGCAAGCGCGCGGCCTTGCGCTTGCCTCACGTGCGCCGACGCTCATGCGCACAGGTATTCGTGCAGGTATTCGCGGACGATCTCGCTCGCCGTTTTGCGATCGGTTGTCTTTGACGATTTCAGCCCTCGCAGGAGCAGTTGCGGATCTGCCGGTGCGGAATCCGCCGTTTGGGCGTTCATGAACGGACCATCGCCGAGTCCACGATCACGCGATCTGCGGATTCCACATGGGCTGTGACTTGATTATCCGCAGGTTTCAAGAAGAAAGGGCCAAAGAACTGACGTTCCGCACTTCTCGGAGGCGTTATGGCCCCCCACTTCGGGTGGTCTAGGTCTGGTTGTAGATGCTGGCGGGGATGTGGAGCAGGTCCAGGACTTGCTGTTGCAGGTCGCTGAGTTGGGGCTGGAAGGTCTGGACGATGTCGTCGTCGGCGTTGATGAGTTGGTGGCGTGCGAGGTCGTCGAAGATCTCCAGGATCCGTGGCGCACTCGGTGCGGGGCAGTTGCGTAGTTCGGGGTAGAGCGGGATCCCGGCTAGGCCGCTGGTTTTCATGGAGGTGCGGATCTCGCGTTCGAGGAGTGCTTTGGTGAGCATGGCGAGGAAGTGGCATGTGAGCAGTGCTTCGATGCGGTGCGCGGTTTCGAGGTAGACCGGTGCGACTGCCTGCGGTCCTTTGAGCGGGTGGTTGCGGCGTTCGAGGTTCGGCTGATAGTGGTAGGCGCCCAGGACCTCGGCGCCGGTCATCGTGGGGTCGTTGGTGACGAGTGGGAAGCAGTCGTCGGTGACGGCGTCGTAGCTGACCTTCTCGGCGTTGATGGCGGCGTAGCTGACCTTCTCGGCGTTGATGGCGGCGGTGATGGTGAAGATTGTCTTCTCGGTGCGCCGGTAGCGGGTGTCGGCGCCGGGCCGGCCGCGTTTCTCCTGCCGGTGGCTGGCCTCGAGGGTTTCGGTGATGGTGAAGCCGACCCAGCGCGTCGCTCCGGCTGACTGCAGGGCGGTGGCTGCGGCGGCTTCGGCCGCGACGTGGGTCTTCAGTCTGGTCTTGGGGCTCGCCAGTCGCAGGGCGACGGCTTCAATCGCGGCGAGCCCGGCTTCGATCCGGGCGGCGCGGGCGGCTGCGTCGCGGGCCGCTTTGCCGCTGGAGTGCACCCAGATGACCCGGTAGCCATCGGTCGAGGGGGCGGGGGCTTGGAAGGTCCGCCAGATGCGGTCTGGGTCCCCGGCCCGCGCGGCGGGGGCCCGGCGGGCTTGGATCCAGTCCGGCGCGTGGGTCTGGGCCCAGTTCCGAAACCAGGTGTCCTCGCTACGACCGTGGGGCACGATCGTGACGAAACGCCCACCGTGGCTGGAGATGTGACGCATCGCCTCCTGCGAGCACAGCTTGCTGTCCGCGACATACAAGAACCCCGGCTCGCCGACGAGGGCACGCAGTTCGTCCCAGGTCGGGATGTGGGTGAGGTCGTCGGGGGTGTTACCGTCCGCGACTCGGTAGGCGATCGGGACCGCACCGTCGGCGGAGATCGTGAGGATGAACAGCAACTGCTTGAGGTCGGGGCGGTGGTCCTTGTTGTGGCCGTGGCGGATCGCGGCCGTGGCCTTCCCGCCGCGGTCCCGGCCGCCGGCGTCGGGGTAGTTCCCGGTCACGGTGACGGTGGTCGAGTCGTTGTGCAGCCCGGAGGTGTCGATGTCGAACGCGCGGATCACCCCGAGCACCGTGGCGGTGATCAGGCTCGCCCGATCAGCGTCGAACAGTCGGTCAAGCGTGCGGCCTACCCGGTCGTCGTTGAGCAGTTCCACCTCGCCCGGCGCGAGCCCGAGGACCGTCGGGTCATACGGGGCTGCCCACTCGCCCAGGGCATAGACCGGCCGGTGACCGGCCACGATGTTGCGGACCACCGTCGCGATCACGGTGGCCGGCGCCAATCGCAACCGTGGGTCATCGGTCAGCAGGTAGTCCTGCAACTTCTCCGCAACACCCATCCGGTCGAGCAGGAAGTTCACGATCGGTAGACACCCCAGCCGCTGGCTGCGCAACGTGAACGGCTCGACTGGCATCAACGTGGTCCTCCTTGACGGGCACCGCAATATCGGTCAGCATATATACTGACCGATGCCTGATCAGGGGCATCGCAGCTGAAGGAAGGCGTGTCGTGGCGAATCGCGTGAATGATCTCCAAAGCTATGAACGCATCTACCGGGCACTGGCTGCGGAACTCGCCGCCGAGCTGGGCACCATCGGGTTCATCAGCCCGGGCAGCGTCGTCAGCCGCTATACCTCCTGCGGCAAGCCCGGCTGCCGATGCCTGGCCGACCCCCCGCAACGCCACGGCCCGTACTACCAGTGGAGCCATGCGGTCGCGGGCAAAACCGCCAGCCGCCGCCTCACCAAAGCAGAGGCCGAGCTCTACCGGAGCTGGATCGCCAACCGGCGACGCATAGAAGGACTCATCACAAAGATGGAGCACGCCTCAACAGCAGCAACCGAACTGCTCCTACATCAAACAGCCCCAACGAACCCCGGCAAGACAGCGACGCCTTGACCACCCCAAGTGGGGGGCCAAACGCTCATCGAGAAGTGCGGAACGTCAGGTCAGGGTGCGCTATTCGGCAGTACTCTCGAAACAAAAACAGGCACAGTTCTTAAGACCCCATGATGGGACTACCGTCTCCCCGCCACCGAGTCGAACCGAGTCGACTTCGAGGGCCATGCGGTTCACGGGTGCAGATGATGATGGACTGACAATTGCTTGATTAGGCATGAGGAACTCCGCATTCTGTTCAGAGTGTTCACAATGAATTTTTTTCTAACGCTCACCGAAAGGTACCGCAGATACGCCAGTGATCTGTGCCGTTTCCCTACGTTGAGAGGAGGCAAGGGGTCGTGACCGTCATCAAACTCCGGTGGCCCCTGTCTTGAAGGAGGTCAGAGGCACAAGATTGGCAGGAGGAGCGGGAGCAGTTGCTGCGCTGGTCGAGGCGGGCGAAGTCTGCGCAGGCGTTGGCACTGCGGTCGCGGATCGTGCTCGGCTGTGGTGTCGGTCTGGATAACACGGTGGTGACAGGGCTGGTGGGCTGTTCGACGAACACCGTCAGCAAGTGGCGTGCCCGATCTGCGCTGGATCGTCTTGATGGGTTGGTTGATGAGCCGCGTCGGGGGCGCCCGCCGACGATCACGGCCGAACAGGTGGAGGAGGTCGTCGTGGCAACGCTGGAGTCGACGCCGAAGAATGCCACCCATTGGTCGCGGGCGAAGGCGGCCGATCGTTCAGGGTTGTCGAAGTCCACGATCGGGCGGATCTGGAAGGCATTCGATTTGACACCGCACCGGGAGGACGGGTTCAAGCTCTCCAACGATCCGCAGTTCGTGGAGAAGGTCTATGACATCGTCGGCCTGTATGTGAATCCGCCCGAGGCGGCCGTTGTCTACTGCGTGGACGAGACGTCGCAGATGCAGGCGCTGGCCCGTTCGCAGCCGGCGTTTCCGATGATGCCCGGGATGCCGGAAAAACGTACCCACGACTATGTGCGCCATGGCACGACCAACCTGTTCGCCGCATTCAACATCGCCGACGGAACCGTCATTTCCAGCATTCACCGTCGGCACCGGTCCATCGAGTTCAAGAAGTTCCTGGCCACGATCGACGCCGAAGTTCCCGACGGATTACAGGTTCATCTGGTCTGCGACAACTACAGCACCTACAGTCGACGTCGGCCACGGGCCACCTCGGTGCTCCTCTACTGCCACGGCCTGCGACCTCCCGCTGCGCGAGAGACCAGCCTTGCGAGCCTTCGCGTCACTGTTATCAAGATGGGTGATCCGACTCGTTTTCCTCCGTGCGCCCGCCTCCGGACGCCGTGTGCCACATTCGTTTTCCCGTATAGATTTGTGGGCAATTCGGGAGAGGAACAGACTGGACAGCGACGCTCACTCAAAGTTGAACGCTGGAACTGGTGCGCCAGCATCTGGCACTTGGACTCAGAAGGAGGTCGCCAAATCCCTTGGCGTTAGCGAGAGCAAATACAGAGGAATGGAGCGGGACCCAAATGAACTGAAAGAGGGGAATAAGTCGGGGCGTACGACATTCAACGTCGAAGAACTCATCCACCTTGCACGCGTTTTGAACTGCGATGTAGCGACCTTGCTGCAGCCCAGTCGGACACTCCTTCAGTCGGGGGCAGTCATTGAAATTCCTGCCTTGTCTGGCGCAGACGGGGGAGGCCTTCAAGTCGCGGCAGAGGATTACGCCCTCTGGTTGCTCTCACTTCAGGCTTTGCCTGAGCAGGAGAGGTGGATGTTCGAGCGGCTCACCAGCGAGCCACACGACCACGGAACCAAGGGCGACCTTCGTATGGCCCGAGTTCGCCGTGGCCGTGAGAGCCAAGAGTTTGATCCCACAGCAGGTCCGGAGAAGGCATCAGTCGACGACAGGGCCGCGATCGTGAGCGGCTGGCCCGACCCCGACCCCGACACCCTCGATTCATCCCTTGGGCGTGCGGAACTCGCCCGAACCGCATTGCGGGCGGCTCGGAAGGCCATCCAGATTGCTCAGGAAATTGCGTCCATTGATGAACGGGAAGGGGACAGCCCTCAACAGGCAATGGACGATGTGGTCGCACTGCTAGACGATATGGGCGATCTCATTTTTGCCATCGCTAAGCGTTAATCTTCGTCGGGACCCAATGGCTCAGTCTCGTAGAGGTCGTGCATACGTGCGCCAACATCACCCGCATCTTCGGCGCTGCGATGGACGTATGTGTTGAGCGTGAAGGAGGCCGTTGCGTGGCCCATGAACTTGCTGACAGCCGCTATGTCAAGGCCGGATGCCGCGAGCATCGTGCCTACCGTGTGGCGGCAGTCATGCAGTCGAGTCGGCGGAACACCAGCGCGCTTGAGTGTCCGGTGCCATGAGTAGGAGTCCTGCCGCGGATGGACTGGCCGACCCGTACGGGTGACGAAGATCAACCCATCCGGATTGAAGGGCCGGGTTGACTCACGCCGATGGTGATTCTTCAACTCATTCTGTTCACGAAGGACGCCTTCAAGAATACTGATGAGTTCGACACTCAGAACGAGCGTACGACGGCCGTTGTCCGTCTTGAGTGCATCCCGCACGGGGCCACCCCGGCTGGTTCCGAGTGAGGCGACGATATGGATCCGCATGCCCGG
>CAMDKQ010000108.1 GCA_945901095.1 Bifidobacterium breve | reverse complement strand
CCGAAGCCGACTGTTGCGAGCACGGTCAGGGCAAAGTAGTAGGCGGTGAAGTGGTCCAGCGGCTCGGTAAAGGAATCCGGTGACTGCGACGAGATCATCACGTACACGGCCGCGAAAACCGCAAGAAACATCGTCGCGACGGGGACGAGCGCCTCAATAGAACGTATCTCAGGGTAAAGCGAGTGAGTCACCTTGTTCAACTGATGCGCGAAGAACCAGCCGTACACGGCAACGCCCGCGACAACGAGCAGGACCGGCAGGATGACACTCGCGTCCGGCCGCTGAGGCACCAACGAGAGGACGAGAAAGATGATGGCCATACCCGCCAAGGTGCGAACGACCGATGTCGCCATGAGTCCCACTACCTGCCCCCGGGTGACATCCATTCCTTCAATGTGCACTGTCGTCATGTCGGCCAGTCTGGCACGGGAGATGCAGATTTCCGGCTCTGTCAGCCCGAGTTTGCCGCCGCGAGTTGGCCGCAGGCGCCATCAATGTCACGGCCTCTCGTGTCGCGCACGGTGACCTGTACACCGCGCCTACGTAGGGTCGCGACGAACTCCCGTTCATCCTGCGGCGTCGATGCAGTCCAGACTGACCCCGGAGTGGGGTTGAGCGGGATGAGATTCACGTGCACGAGTTGACCCTCGACGAGGTCTGCGAGGAGGTCAGCGCGCCACGCCTGGTCGTTGATCTCTTTAATGAGCGCATATTCGATGCTCACGCGACGGCCGGTGCGATTGCCGTACTCCCATGCCGCATCGAGCACCTCCTGCACGGGCCAACGGGTGTTCACCGGGACCAGCGTGTCGCGCAGCAGATCATCGGGCGCATGAAGAGAGACGGCGAGTGTCACGGGTAATCCTTCGCCAGCGAGCTGCTGCATCCGCGGGACAAGGCCGACAGTCGAGACGGTGACCCCTCGCGCACTCATTCCCAAACCCTCGGGAGCTGGGGATACGAGCCTGCGAACTGCCCCGATAACCGCAGAGTAGTTCGCGAGCGGTTCACCCATACCCATGAACACGACGTTGCTTACCCGCCCAGGGCCTCCCGCTATCTCCCCGCGATTCAGGGCGCGTGCGCTTGCCAGAACCTGTTCGACGATCTCAGCGGTCGAGAGGTTCCTGGTGAGGCCGGCCTGACCAGTTGCGCAGAAGGGGCAATTCATGCCACACCCCGCCTGCGATGAGATGCACACCGTCACCCGCTCCGGATAGCGCATAAGGACTGACTCGACGAGTGCGCCGTCATGAAGCCGCCATACGTTCTTGACGGTCGTCCCACTATCGCAATCGATCGTTCGAACATCCGTGAGCAAGCGCGGAAGCAGGGCCCCCGACAGCAGCTCGCGCGCGTGCGCGGGGACATCGCTCCACTCATTCGGATCATCGCTAAGCCGCACAAGCCACTGCCTCGATACCTGGTCAGCGCGGAAGGCCGGAAGCCCAAGTTCAACAACGGCGGCCTTACGCTCATCCCCGGACAGGTCCATGAGATGAAGGGGAGCCTTGCCCTTCCTCGGAGCATCGAACACTAATTCACCGGGCGCCTGCATCGACATCAGCTGATTCCGCTGCCAAGGAACACCGTGAAGATCACCCATGACGCGAAGGCGTTCGGAATGAGCGAATCAAGTCGATCCATCATGCCTCCATGCCCAGGGAGTAGCCGGCCCATATCCTTGATCCCAAGATCGCGCTTGATGGCACTCTCCGAGAAATCACCCGCAGTAGCGGTAATCGTGAGAACGATTCCAGCAAGCACCCCCTGCCACCACGGTGCGTCAAGGAGGAGGACAAACGTCGCAGCCCCGACCGCCGATTGAAGGACGAGTGACCCCGCAAATCCCTCCCACGACTTCTTTGGGCTGATCTGCGCAGCGATCGGATGCCTGCCGAAGAACACGCCCGCGGCATAACCGCCGATGTCGTTCGCGACGGTGAGGAGGATAAACACTAAGACTCGCTTTGGGCCATTGTCGGCCGCGAGGGTGAGCATGACGAACCCGGCCACGAAGGGCACGTAGGCTGCAACGAAGATGCTCGCAGAAACATCACGAACATAACCTTCGGTCCCCAGCCGGATTCGCCAGAACATAACGAACAGGACAGTGATGCCGAGCACCACGACCTCGACAGAAAGTCCCCAGATGAACGCGGTCGTCGGGAGGAGCACCGTCGCTAGGAGGAGTGGGGTGCGCGCGACCTTGATGCCCCGACTGCCAAACGCCTGAATGAACTCCCGTACGGCGACGAGCAGTGCCGCGATAAGGACGACCCCAAAGGTCCATTTCCAGGTGAAGAGCGAGAGGAGAACCGCTGCGCCGAGCGCAAGACCCGACCCGATGGCGGCCGGAAGGTCGCGGCCTGCGCGCGACTTCGGGGCGTCGCCGTCGTTATCTTCACCCGCCATTGTCAAAGTCAGACCTCGAGCAGTTCTGCTTCTTTGTGCTTAAGCACCTCATCGATGAGCTCCACATGTCGATGCGTAACGTCGTCCAGCAGTTTCTCCGCGCGCCGCACGTCATCCTCCCCCACCTCACCGTCCTTCTGCAGCCGATCAAGGAGGTCCTTCGAGTTGCGCCTAATGTTGCGCACGGAGACACGTGCGTCTTCAGCCTTCTGCTTCGCTACCTTGATGTAGTCCCTACGACGCTCTTCGGTGAGTTGTGGAAGCGAAACTCTGATCACGGTTCCGTCCGATGTCGGGTTCACCCCAAGGTCACTATCGCGAATCGCCTTCTCGATACCGGTGAAAGATCCCTTGTCATAGGGGACGATAACGATGAGTCGCGGTTCAGGAATCTGGAACCCGGCCATCTGATTCAACGGTGTCATGGTGCCGTAGTAGTCCACAACAATCTTCGCAAACATCGCCGGATTGGCGCGTCCGGTTCGGATTGTCGCGAAATCCTCCCGCGCAACGACCACGGCCTTATCCATCTTCTCCTCCGCCTCGAGAAGGATGAGGTCGATCTGCTCGCTCACGATGGACTCCTTAGGTGATGGCCGACGTTACTTGGCTTTAACGTCGGCGGGCGGCATGGCTAATCGGTTGAAATGAGGGTGCCGATTGTCTCTCCCCGGACGGCCCTTGCGATATTCCCTTCAACGAGGAGATTGAACACCTCGATCGGCAGGCGGTTGTCGCGACACAGGCTGATCGCCGTAGCATCTGCCACCTTGAGATTGCGGCTCAGTACCTCGTCATGGGTGAGGTTTCGAAACCGCTTGGCATCGGGATTCGTGCGCGGGTCATCGTCGTACACGCCATCGACCCCCTTCGCCATCAATACGACCTCTGCCCCGACCTCGAGAGCTCGTTGCGCCGCCGTGGTGTCGGTGGAGAAGTAGGGCTGGCCGAGGCCCGCCCCGAAGATGACGACGCGACCCTTTTCAAGGTGACGGATGGCTCGTCTGGGAACGTATGGCTCAGCCACCTGACCCATCGCGATCGCCGTCTGCACTCGGGTGTCGATCCCAGCCTTCTCGCAAAAGTCTTGGAGGGCCAAGCAGTTCATCACCGTACCGAGCATGCCCATGTAATCGGCGCGGGCTCTGTCGATGCCACGCTCGGCCAACTGGGCCCCCCGGAAGTAATTGCCACCTCCAATGACAACGGCAACCTCCACTCCCGTCCGGAGAACATCGGCAATCTGGCCCGCGATACCCGACACCACATCGGGATCAACGCCGAGTTGCCCGCTCCCAGCGAACGCCTCCCCCGAAAGCTTGAGCAGCACCCGACGCCAGCCGCCCTCTGGTGCCTGCGGCCACGTATCGATAGTTCCGTCAAGGGAGGGCTGCACGACTCCGAGTGGCTTGCCTGGAGTCATGCGCCCCTCCCTTCACAAACGATTTGCTGGACTCGCGACGATCAAGTTCATGACGGCACTGTACCGAGTTGCACCTTGAGCTAGTTGCCAGCCTCAAAACGAGCGAACGCGGTCACCTCGGTGCCTGCTTCCTTGAGTACCTGGGCCACGGTCTTCTTGCTGTCCGAGACGCTTGACTGCTCGAGAAGGACGCTCTCCTTGAAGAAGCCATTGACGCGGCCCTCAACAATCTTCGTCAGGGTTGCCTCCGGCTTGCCCTCCTCCTTGGCCGTCGCCTCTGCGATGCGTCGCTCATTCTCGACGACATCAGCCGGGACGTCCTCACGGGTGAGGTAGAGCGGGCGCATTGCTGCGATCTGCATTGCCGCAGCGCGCGCAGCATCCTCGCTTCCCGAGTAGGCGACCATTACGCCCACCTGCGGCGGAAGATCCGAGGCACGACGGTGCATGTACAGCGCCACCGGAGTTGGAAGGACCGCGACTCGTCCGAGCTCGATCTTCTCACCGATGACTCCACCCATCTCAGCAATGGCAGCGCTCACGAGACGACCATCGGGGAGGGCCGCTGCACCTAGGGCTGTCGGGTCGGCGTGCTGGCCGTCATTCGCGGTGTTCGCAATTGCATCCGCGAGTGCCAAGAACTCGGCGCTTTTCGCAACGAAGTCTGTCTCGCAGAGTAGTTCCACGAGTGCATTGCCCGAGGCCGCAACGAGGCCATTGGAGGTCTCCCGCTCTGCACCTCGCTTGGCTGCCTTGGCAGCCCCCGAGATCCGCAGGTGCTCAACGGCCTTGTCGAAGTCTCCGTCGGTCTCCTCAAGAGCCCTCTTGCATTCCATCATTCCGGCGGCGGTGAGGTCCCGCAGTTTCTTTACTTCGGCGGCAGTGATGTTTGCCATCGTCATTCGATCCTTTGTTGGTCATTGGTTGGACAGGTTATGCACGCCTGGCGCCGGAGATTGCGGCGCCAGGCAGCGCAATCAGGCCTCAGATGGGGTAGTGGTCTCCTCGACGACCTCGATCACGCCAGAGTTCTCGACAGCCGTGCCCTCGACATCGGCAGCCACCTCAGCGGACCCTGCGAGCATCTCTCGCTCCCACTCAGCTAGGGGCTCTGGTGCGGCGGCGCCCCCCGCAGCCCGGCTCGCGCGGGCCATGAGGCCCTCTGCTACCGCATCGGCGATGACGCGGGTGAGGAGTGCCACCGAGCGAATGGCATCGTCGTTGCCCGGGATCGGGAAGTCGACCTCGTCCGGATCGCAGTTCGTGTCGAGGACCGCGATAACAGGGATACCGAGCTTCCGAGCCTCGCCGACGGCGATGTGCTCCTTCTTCGTGTCGACAACCCAGATGGCACTCGGGATTTTCGACATGTCGCGGATACCACCGAGGGTCTTCTCGAGCTTGTCCTTCTCGCGACGCAGGACGAGAAGCTCCTTCTTCGTCAAACCCGATCCGGCGACATCATTGAAGTCAATGACCTCAAGCTCCTTCATCCGCTGAAGGCGCTTGAAGACGGTGGAGAAGTTCGTGAGCATCCCGCCGAGCCAACGCTGATTGACGTAGGGCATCCCGACGCGCGTCGCCTGATCGGCGATGGCCTCCTGGCCCTGCTTCTTCGTGCCGACGAACATGATCGAGCCGCCATGGGCGACGGTCTCCTTGACGTACTCGTACGCCTGATCGATGTAGGACAGCGACTGCTGAAGATCGATGATGTAGATGCCATTGCGCTCGGTGATGATGAAGCGCTTCATCTTGGGGTTCCAGCGACGGGTCTGGTGACCGAAGTGGACACCGCTTTCGAGCAGCTGGCGCATAGTGACAACGGCCATGGTGATGACTCCTTCAAGACGCGCCGACATTCCGGCGCGTGCCGGTTCGTTGGCATCGGGCCGGTTGGCCGATGCCCCTGACGCTCCTCCGGGCCCGCGCCCGCCAAGGCGGGACCGTGCGAACCTGGGCGCGGATGGGATTCTCAGTTGGGGCACGAGCACAAACGCTGAGGTTCATGAGCGTTTAGGCTCCTAGCCCGGTGAGGATTCCCGCCGGCAAAGGGGCGTGCGAATTTCCCCATCAATTGACGAGGGTACTTCAAGTCTAGACCGTCAGCAGTCATGGCGTTCACCAGGTGCTGCGGAGGTGCTCACATCCCGCAGGCGCGTCCTCCACAGAGCATTTTTCCCTCGGGCGCCATGCACCGCGATCCTCTGGAGTTCAGCGAGCACAACGTCGCACGACGAGGCTCCCGTCATGCCTTGGATCATCACCCTCATCGTCGCCGGACTCTGGTCGTGGCCGGTGACCCCCGTCCGCATAACGGAGAGGTTCGATATGCCCGAACATGGGTGGAGCGCGGGCCATCGAGGTATTGACCTCGAGTTGCCACCAGGAAGCATCATTCGGTCCATCGGTGACGGGCATGTGGCCTTCGTCGGCACCGTGGCCGGTACCCCCGTGATCGCAATCGAACATCCTGGAACCGGACTCCGATCGACCTACCAGCCGGTCATTCCAACCGTTCGGATCGGCGACACCGTTACCTCAGGCGGAGCGATCGGGTACCTCGCCAGGCCCCTCGACCAACAAGAGGAGGGGATGCGAGTCGGAGCAGGAGGCCACTGCGACGGGCATTGCCTGCACCTTGGTCTACGCGGACGCGATGGCTATATCGATCCCCTGAGCATCCTCCCCCGACTATCGGCGATCCTCAAGCCGTCATTAGGCCGGTGGCAGCTCCGATCGTGGGTGGGCCTGCGCAAACGTGGTCCGCAGGCGCTCTACCGACACATGGGTGTAGCGCTGCGTCGTGTCCAACGATGCGTGCCCGAGCAATTCTTGGACAGCCCGAAGGTCGGCCCCTCCCTCAAGGACATGGGTGGCGGCGGTATGTCGAAGCCCATGAGGAGCAAGTCGCGGCCCGCCGGCATCACGGGTGATCCGGTCGACGATGGTCCGCACCGCACGCTGGTCGATGCGTCCGCCCCTGCTCCCCACGTACAACGCCTGACCAGAAGCCGCGAGCCGACCACGCACCTTGAGCCACGCACGAGTTGCGTTGGCCGCAGGCACCCCGAACGGCACCACCCGCTCCTTGTTCCCCTTGCCGATTACTCGCACGGTTCTGGACTCAAGATCAAGATCCCCTAGGTCCATGGCGCACAGTTCTCCGACACGGATACCCGTCGCATAGAGCAACTCGATGATCGACCGATCGCGCTGCGCACCTGGGTCGCCGTCGTCCGCCTGAATCGCAGCAACGTCCATAACCCGCACCGCTTGCTGCGCATCGAGGACTGTCGGGAGTCGCCTTGAGACCCGCGGACTCGCGAGCCGCAGCCCCGGATCATGAGGTACAAGTCCCCTACGCAGGCACCAAGCGGTGAATGCCCTCGCCGACGCAGCGCGACGTGCAACACTCGCCCGTGACTGACCAGCGCCATGAATTGCAGCGAGCCACGCTCGCAAATCCGCGAGGGTGATTCCGGCCGGAACCTCGCAACCCCTGATAGCGGCGAACACGAGAAGTGAACGGATGTCGCCAAGATAGGCCCGCACGGTGTGCGCGCTACGGGCCCGCTCGTCGCGCAGATGGACCTCGAATGCTCCGAGGGCCTCGCTGAGGTCCCTCGGCAATTCGCTCGGCAGTAACTCCACCCCCCCATCGTGGCAAGGACCAGCGTCATCGCAGCTCAGGCGCGCCCGGCGAGCCGCCAGCCGACGGGACCCTCGTCTGTGAATCCTCGCAGCATGAGCACGGCGAGCGCACCTGAGACGTCGGCGACACTGCACCCAGAATCAATCACGAGATCATTCATTCCAATCGAACCCCTGGCAGGTATCGCATCGAGGATGCGTGCCTGGGTTGGAGACAGATCATCGATCGACCTTCGTTCCTGAGCTGGCGCACTGAACTCCCCTAGTTCGCCGATAACCTCGAGGACATCCTCGATTCGGGACGCCAGCAGGGCGTCAGTGTCACGGATCAACTTGTGACAGCCGCCCGACATCACCGAGGTCACGGGTCCTGGAACGGCCAGCACCGGCCGGTTCAGTGCCATCGCAGCGTTCGCGGTCGACGTCGTGCCGGAACGAACGGCTGCCTCGACGACGAGTGTCGCCCGGGTCAGCGAAGCGATCAATCGGTTACGGGTGAGAAAGCGCTGACGGCGCACCTCCTGCCCCAGCGGGGATTCGCTGATGACAAGGCCTTCGTCCGCGATACGGGCGATGAGTGCGTCGTGCGCACGTGGATAGGGAGTGTCAACGCCGCTCGCGAGCACGCAGATGGTCATTCCCCCCGCCGACAAAGTAGCGCGGTGCGCGGCGGCGTCAATGCCGTAGGCGCCCCCCGAGACGACGGTAAACGAGTGCTCCGCAAGCTCCGAGCACCAGTCTCGGCAAATTGCCTCCCCGTAGGCCGTCGCAGCACGGGCCCCGACCACCGCGATTGAGCGTAGGGCGGTCAGTCGAAGGTTCGCGGCGCCAAGCGCCCAGACCACCAATGGGCGGGTGGCACCTAGGTCATCGAGTTGAGTCGGCCACTCGCGGTCGGTCCGATCGATGATGCGGGCACCGACTGCTTGAGCCGATGAGACAGCCTCGTCGACGTTGACCCGAGCGAGCCGGACCTGCATCGATGACCGCTCCGGCAACCCGATCTGCCCTGACCTCAAGCGTTCGCACACCTGCTCGGCGCCCCACGTGTCAATGAGAGCACCGATGCGGGCATCGCCCGGCTCGATGGCGTGCGCGAGGGCGATGAGTGCCCCCCGCTCATCATGTATCTGCCCGCCACTCATGTCGTCTCACCACGATGCCCGCCGCGCAGCACCATCGCTGACGCGACATGTTCTGCGCTCGGTCGGTCCGCGCCCGCGAGATCTGCGACACTCCATGCGATTCGAAGGATCCGGTCGGTACCCCGCAGACTGGCCCCGGAGCGCTCCAACGATCGAACCAAGGCCTCGGCTTCATCAGTGGGACGCCATCGCTGCCGCAGTGCTGCCCCAGGAACATGACCGTTGAGCGACCAGGGCTCCCCGCGGTATCGATACTCAGCCCTCGATCGGGCCTCGTGCACTCGCGCACGGATCTCAGCACTCGCCTCCTGCTTCGGGTTGGCCAGATCTGCGATCGAGGGCTTCGGCACGGTCATGCGCACATCAATTCGGTCGAGGAGTGGTCCGGAAATTCGCTCGGCGTAACGGCGCCGGGCCATCGCTGTACACGTACATGCATCACCACGACCCACGGCCAGGCCGCACGGACATGGATTCGAGGCCAAGACCAGTTGGAAGCGGGCCGGTAGGGTCGCGGAGGCTGCCGCCCGCATGATCGTGATCACTCCGGACTCCATGGGCTGTCGTAGGCCTTCAAGGCTCGGACGGCTGAACTCGGGCGCCTCGTCAAGGAAGAGGACTCCGTGATGGGCCAGGCTCAGTGCCCCTGGGAAAACCTGCCTCCCGCGAGAAGTGCCGAGAATCGCCGCGGACGAGGAGGAGTGGTGCGGCGCCTGGAGCATCGGCCGATAAACGATCCCGCGTTCAGTGGGCCACTGACCCGAGAGCGAAGCTAGTGACGTGACCTCTAGGGCGATATCAAGTGGCAAATCGGGGAGGATGGTGGGGAGCCTCGATGCGAGCATGCTCTTACCGACGCCCGGCGGGCCAATCATTGAGCAGTGGTGTCCTCCCGCCGCCACCACCTCGAGGGCGAAGCGGGCGAACGGATGTCCGCGAATCTCGCTGAAATCGGATGCGAGTTCAACCATTGAGAGGACGCCGGGGCCAGATATGAGGTGTGCCCCCTCATCAGCGCCCTCGCTCCAATCCCCCCGCCCACCCGGAGCATCGTCGGTACCTCGCAGGACGTCAATGAGTTGAGCGAGGTCGCGGATAACCCGCACCCTCAGCCCCGGAATGGCTTGAACCTGCCGAGCATTTGCGGGGGCGATGAATACCGAACCAACCCCGTGCCGGTGCGCCGCGATCGCGGCGGCGAGGGCGCCATCGACCCCGCGCACCGAACCGTCCAATCCGAGTTCGCCGATGAATGTCGAATCTCGCAGGGAAGAGCGGGGAACCTGCGACGTCGCCGCGAGCACTCCGACGGCTATCGGCAGGTCGAGGCTGGTGCCGCCCTTCGGAAGGTCAGCCGGCGAAAGCCCGATGGTGATGCGGGCGGCTGGCCAGGTGGCACCGATATTGCCGATGGCTGAGCGCGCTCGCCAACGCGCTTCAGTGACCGAGGCCCCCGCTAGTCCAACAACCCCGACACTCGGGAGACCCTGCGCCACGTCAAC
>CAMDKQ010000107.1 GCA_945901095.1 Bifidobacterium breve | reverse complement strand
CTGTCCTGTCAGGCGGTGAAAAAACACGGCTCGCCCTTGCCTGCCTCGTCGTCTCCGGCGCAAATGTCCTGCTTCTGGATGAACCAACGAACAACCTCGACCCCGCCAGTCGGGCCGAGGTCCTCGAGGCCCTCCGGTCGTACGAGGGGGCGGTCGTGCTCGTCAGCCATGATCCCGGTGCGGTCCACGCCCTCGGACCTGAGCGGGTCCTCATCCTCCCAGATGGTGACGAGGACCTTTGGAATGACGACTATGCCGATCTCGTTGAGCTTGCATAGGGGTCAAGGAAGTGACATGAGTGCGGAGACGAGCATGACGATGAGCGAGGCCGACGGAGTACGGGTGGAGCGTGAGGGACCCATCCTCACCGTCACCCTCTCAAATCCCATGAACCTCAATGCCCAGACGCCCGCCACCTGGCGCCGGCTCGCGGCGATCGGGTCCGAGGCAGGCCCGGACGTGCGACTGGTCCTTCTCGTTGCCGAAGGGCCGAGCTTCGGCGCCGGACTGGACCGAAGGATGCTGAGCCCGGATGGCGTTCCGGGTGAGGAATCGCTCGCGTCGCTGGCCGGCATGACCGATGACCACATCGATAGATTTATCCGTGGTGCGCAGTCGGCGTTCACCTGGTGGTCGCGCAGCAATGCAATCACCATCGCCGCGGTGCAGGGCCACGCGATCGGGGCGAGCGCCCAGCTGGCCCTCGCCTGCGACATCATGCTCGTGGCTGAGGATCTGAAGTTCGCACTACGCGAGACCTCGCTCGGGCTCGTCCCTGATCTCGCCGGCACCTGGCCGCTCGTGCGCCGCGTGGGGTACCAGCGTGCGCTTGATATCTGCGGCACCGGTCGATTCGTGGACGCAACCGAGGCGGTAGCCACAGGCCTCGCGCACAGCGCCCATCCGGTTGCCGCCCTCGCATCAGCCCAGCGTGCGCTCGCTGAAGCATTCCTCAATGCCCCTGACTCGAGCCTGCGCGCGCTCAAGCCACTCCTTCAGGGTGCCATCGACCGGGTCCGGGTCGATCAGGAGGCCGACGAACGTGCTGCCCAAATCACCCGACTTCGCGATCTGCGACAAGGTGACGGTTCCCGATGAGCATGGATGTCTGGATGGCCTATCGGTCAATGACCCAGGATCGCTCGGTGAAGGGTAAGAGAGTCGGCTGGGAGTTGGTTCGGCGGATCCTCGGGTACGCACAGCCTTACCGAGCGTATGTCTGGATGTTCCTCATCACTCTGGTCTTCGCCTCGCTCCTTAGCGTGGCCCAGCCGCTGCTGTTTCGACGGATCATCGACCAAGGCATCACGCCCAAGGATGCCCACGTGGTTACCGTCACAGCGATCATCATCGCGGTTCTCGCCATCATCGACTCAGGCGTTGGGCTGGTGGGGAGGTACTTCTCCGCCCGAATAGGCGAGGGGCTCATCTACGACCTGCGCACGCAGGTGTACTCGCATGTTCAGGAACAGTCCATCGCATTCTTCACGCGGGCTCAGACCGGGGCGCTCATCTCGAGGCTGAACTCCGATGTCATGGGGGCGCAGCAGGCGTTCACCTCGACCCTTGGCGGGGTCATCGGGAATCTCATCTCGCTCAGTATTGTCCTCACGACCATGTTCATCCTGTCGTGGCAGGTCACCCTCGTCTCCCTGGTACTTGTTCCACTCTTTCTGCTCCCTGCCCGCTGGATGGGCCGCAAACTGCAGGCGCTCACCCGTCGACAGATGTCGCTCAACTCCGACATGAGCGCGCAGATGAGCGAGAGGTTCAACGTGTCCGGAGCCCTGCTCGTGAAGCTGTTCGGGCGGCCGGCCGACGAGATGTCCGCCTTTTCAGGCCGAGCCTCGCAGGTTCGTGACGTGGGTGTGAGCATGGCAATGGGGAACCGTTGGTTCTTTACCGCCCTGACTCTCGTTGCCTCGCTTGCCACCGCGATTACGTACGGGCTGGGCGGCAACCTCGTTATCACCGGCGTCCTCTCCCTAGGGACCCTGCTCGCCCTCGTGGGTCTGCTCGCTCAACTCTACGGGCCTCTCACCGCGCTATCGAACGTGCGCGTCGATGTCATGACCGCTCTCGTGTCCTTCGAGCGAGTGTTCGAGGTACTCGACCTGCCGCCGATGGTGAGCAACGCCCCCGACGCACGCGACCTGCCGGCTGGGCCCTTAGCAGTGCGATTCGATGAGGTCAGCTTCCGATACCCGACGGCCGATCAGGTGTCGCTGGCCTCCCTGGAGTCAGTTGCTCGCGAGGAGTCGACCCAGGCGGGCGCAGATGTGCTCAATGGAGTCGACTTCAATGTGCCAGCCGGGACCATGACCGCCATCGTGGGACCTTCAGGCGCAGGCAAGACAACGATCAGCGGGCTCGTCACTCGGCTTTACGACGTCACATCGGGCGCAGTGAAGATCGGCGGTGATGACGTCCGTGAGCTCACACTCACCTCATTGCGCGGGGCCGTCGGCGTCGTAACGCAGGACGCGCATCTGTTCCACGACACCATTCGTGCGAACCTCGCCTACGCCCGCCCCGAAGCGACGGACGACGAACTCCTTTCTGCGTGCGAGGCTGCCCAGATCCGTGATCTCATCTCCTCGCTACCCGACGGTCTCGGAACGGTCGTAGGAGATAGAGGGCATCGGCTTTCGGGCGGGGAGAAGCAGCGGATCGCTCTGGCGCGCCTCCTTCTCAAGGCACCAAGGGTCCTCATCCTTGACGAGGCGACGGCACACCTCGACAGTGAGAGTGAGGCTGCGGTCCAGCGTGCCCTTGACCGAGCCCTTGAAGGCAGAACCGCAATCGTCATCGCGCACCGATTGTCGACTGTTCGGCGGGCGCAGCAGATCATCGTGCTCGTCGAGGGTCGTATTGTCGAGCGAGGAACGCACGAGGACCTCCTCGCTCTCGGGGGCACCTACGCGGACCTGTACCGGACCCAATTTGAGATTGATGATCCCGCGTAAGTGCCGATGAGTGATGCTCTGTCGTGAGCCCCATAGTCCCCGGATGGTTGATCCCATGACGACATGGCAGGCTAGCCCAATGGACGCGTCTCCGGTCCTCCAAATCGCACGTCGAAAGGCACTGCATGAAGATGGCACCGGATGAAACGGGCTCTGCATGAGCGGTAACGCCACGTATCGCTACTCCGATACGGCAGTTCTATCGGTGTCCGTCGTCGATGCCCCGATAGTTGTCACCTCCGAGCAGATCGATGAGCAATTGCTTGAGGCCTATGAGCGTGTCGGGCTCGTCCCGGGCATGCTCGAGGGCCTCGCCGGCATCAGTGAGCGGCGCTGGTGGCCGACCGATGTGTCGTTTGCCGATGCTGCATCGATGGCCGGGGCGAAGGCCCTCGCCGACGCCGGTGTCGACCCGGGAGTGATCGGCTTGCTCATCGATACGTCTGTCTGTCGCGATCACCTCGAGCCCTCTGCCGCGGTCGACGTGCACCAGCAACTTGGTCTCGGTACGGCGTGTCTGAACTTCGACCTCGGGAATGCTTGCCTCGGATTTGTCAATGGAATGCAGTTGGCCGCCACGCTTATCGACGCCGGCCAGATCGAATACGCACTCGTGGTCGATGGCGAGGGCAGTAGGCAACCGCAGGAGAGAACGATTGAACGTCTCCGACAGCCAGACTCGACGAAGATGGATTTCCTTGCGAGTTTCGCGACCCTCACCCTCGGCTCTGGCGGCGCCGCCATGGTCCTCGGGAGGGCGTCAAAGCATCCTGAGGGTCACCGCTTCATCGGTGGCGTGGCCCGCGCGGCGACCCAGCACCATCGGCTATGCATGGGTGACCTCAGCAGTATGACGACTGATTCACGTGGACTGCTCGATGCGGGGGTTGAACTTGCACGTGATACGTGGAATGCGGCCCAGCCATTCTTCGACTGGTCTGATCTGGACGCATACGTCATCCATCAGGTATCAAAACTCCACACCGCCGCGATCGTTGAGGTCATGGGAATCGACATGGGACGGGTGCCGGTCACTTTCCCGACCCGCGGCAACATCGGGCCGGCTTCGGTGCCATTCACGCTGGCCCACGCTGCCCAGGATCTCGTCGCGGGCCAGCGCGTTGCCTGTATGGGGATCGGGTCAGGATTAAACGCGGCCGTCATCGAGATTGCCTGGTGACTGAACCGGCCCGCTTGCCGCCCATCGGGCTGCCTGGCCTTGACCCACGCTGGTCGCGGATAGTTGAGGCACCCGACTTCTCGGGCATCAGCCGCTTCTGGCACTTGCTCGATACCCATGCGGGCCCTGAACCCGGGCAACCCGAGCCGACGCTCACGGTCCTGTGCGTCCACGGGAATCCCACCTGGTCCTATCTTTGGCGTACCCTCCTCACAAGCGCCCCGCAGTCGATGCGCATCATCGCCGTGGACCAACTCGACATGGGCTTCTCGGAGCGAACTGGCATTTGTCGCCGTCTAGCGAATCGCATTGATGACCTTGACTCGCTCACACAAGTCCTGGGCATTACCGGGCCGGTCGTGACCGTTGCCCACGATTGGGGTGGGCCAATTTCGTTGGGCTGGGCGCTGCGGCACCGCGAGGACTTGCGTGGAGTCGTGCTTCTCAACACTGCCGTGCACCAGCCAGAGGGGTCGCCAGCGCCATCAATCATCCGGATCGCGCGGAGCGGGCCCCTACTTCGTCTCAACACCGAGTGGACCGACATGTTCGTGCGCGGCACCACCCGGCTGAGTCGATCCCTCCTCAGCGCCCGGCCAATGCCGAAGTCGGTTGCGACCGCCTTTGCGTCGCCATATCGTTCAGCGGCGCGCCGCGTCGCGATACGGGATTTCGTGGCCGACATCCCGCTGGAACCCGGCCACCCGAGCAGCGCCGCACTTGACGCGATCGCGGAAGACATCCGCGACCTCGGTGCGACGCCAGCCCTGCTCCTCTGGGGTCCGAACGACCCGGTGTTCTCCGACCGGTACCTCGCAGATTTCATCGAGCGCCTGCCGCACGCTGACGTCCATCGATACGAGCGCGCGGCGCACCTCGTCATCGAGGATGCGCCGAGACTCGTCGAAGACCTCCTCTGGTGGCTGTCAGCGCGCCAGCGGAATGAGCCAGGGACGGAGATTCCAGGTGAGGTGACGCGCGTGGGGCAGATGACCATGAGTCCGAAGATCACGACTCTCCTCGAAGCACTCGGTCGCGCTCAAGTCCACAGACCCGGAGCCGTCGCGCTTGCAGAGATGAAATCTCGTGGGCCTGCACGCCTTGTCACCTGGGAGGCCCTTGCGCTCCGCGTGACCAAACTCGCAGCCGGCCTGCGGGTGCGCGGTATCGAGCCGGGGGACCGAGTTTCGGTGCTCGTGCCGCCCGGCGCCGATCTCATTGCCATCGTCTATGCATGTTGGGCCATCGGTGCCAGCGTTGTCATCGCTGACACCGGCTTGGGCCTCTTCGGTATCCGTCGCGCCATCAGGGGTGCACAGCCCCGGCACGTGATCGGAGTGCGCGCAGGCCTCGCCCTGGCCCGGACTCTGAGTATCCCCGGCTTGAGGATCAGCACTGCCTCCCTGCCAGCGATCACAGCGCAGGGGTCCGAGCAGGAATCCTCCGCACTGCCGGACGCCGAGGCCGAGGCGGTCGTCGTTTTCACCTCCGGCGCCACCGGACCCGCGAAGGGGGTCGTCTACCGCCACCGGCAGGTTGCCGCTACCGTCGAGATCCTCCGCGAGCACTACCGCCTTACCGAGTCGGATGCGCTCGTTGCGGCCTTTGCCCCCTGGGCGGTCCTCGGCCCCGCCCTTGGCATCACCTCGGCAATCCCAGCGATGGACGTCACAAAGCCGCGCACCCTCACGGCAGGTGCACTGAGCGACGCTATTGCGGCGGTTGACGGCAGTGTCCTTTGGGCGTCACCGGCGGCTCTGACGAACGTCCTCGCGACCCAAAAGCAGCTGTCGCCAACACAGCGCGATGCCTTCTCGCGTGTTCGGCTCGCCCTGTTCGCCGGGGCTCCCGTGCCCCGCGCAGCGCTCGTCTCGGCCGCAAGCCTCATGCCGCAAGCGGAGATCCGAACCCCGTACGGGATGACCGAGGCGCTCCCGGTCGCCGACGTCGAACTCGCAGCAATCCCCGGCGTCGGGACCGCGGAGGGAGTTCCTGTAGGGCACCCGGTTATCGGGGTCAAACTGGCAATCGCGGTGCTCGACGATGACGGACACCCCTCCGATGACCTGACAACTCAAGCAGGCATTACCGGTGAAATCGTCGTGCGGGCTGAACATATCCGCGACCGCTACGACCGACTTTGGGCCACAAATAGGACAGCCTCTGCTCATCCCGGGTGGCATCGGACAGGCGACGTCGGGCACATCGACGACGCCGGCTGCCTGTGGGTCGAGGGCCGGCTGGCCCATGTGATCGTCACGTCATCAGGAGTCCTCACCCCGGTTGGAGCTGAGCAGCGCGCGCTCACCCTGCCCTTC
Organism: Bifidobacterium breve; assembly: GCA_945901095.1. Classification (GTDB taxonomy): domain Bacteria; phylum Actinomycetota; class Actinomycetes; order S36-B12; family S36-B12; genus WLND01. The sequence goes on along the minus strand of CAMDKQ010000107.1, from coordinate 3,803 downwards.
GTCGAGCAGGCAGCACTTGTCGGTGTCGGTCCCAGGGGCACTTCCGCCCCGGTCCTGGTCGTCGTGCTCGCTGTCGCCGGCCGTAGGTCTCGATCGCCGTTGCTCGACGTTGATCGAACGGAACTCCTGAGACAGGTAACGGGCGTGGATCTGGCGGCGGTCCTCGTCCGCGGTGCCCTGCCGGTCGATATCCGCCACAACTCGAAAATCGACCGAACGCTCCTCGCCACCTGGGCTGAGCGCATCCTCGCCGGCGCTGGGGGCTGACTGCGTGCGGGTCCTCGTCACCGGTGCAAGCGGCTTCCTCGGGGGAGCGGTCGCTCGGGGTCTCATCGCGAATGGTCATGAGGTGACCGTGCTGCAGCGCCGCCCGTCAGGACTGCAGTGCCGTGAAGTTCGCGGGGACATTCTCGATGGCGGTGCGGTCGGCGAGGCCTTGCGCGGTGTCGAAGCGGTGATTCATCTCGCCGCGAAGGTCGCGGTAAGCGGCGCCCACTCGGAGTTCACGAGAGTCAATGTCACCGGCACGACCACGCTCCTAGAAGCAGCCCGGGCGGCCGGAGTGCATCGCTTCGTCCACGTCTCGTCGCCATCGGTCGCGCATGCAGGTTCCCCCCTTGTCAGCGCAGGGGCGGGGCCTGCAAACCCCAACACTGCACACGGCTCATACTCGCGGACCAAGGCAGCGTCCGAGATCATCGCGCTCGCCGCCGACAGCCCCGGCTTCGCAGTGGTTGCGATCCGCCCGCATCTGGTGTGGGGGCCGGGGGATGAGCAGCTCGTCGGACGGATTGTTGCGCGAGCGAGCGCGGGCAGACTCTTCCTCATCGACGCGGGGGTGGCACTTATCGACACCACCTACATCGACAACGCGGTGACCGCGCTCATTGCGTCTATGGAGCACGCGCCAGACTCATTCGTTCACGGTCGCGCCTTCGTTGTGTCGAACGGGCAGCCGCGGACCGTCGCCGAACTCCTCACCCGAATGGCGGTGGCTGCGGGGGCTCCGACACCGACCCGGAGCGTGCCCTACCGGCCCGCGTGGCTAGCGGGGTGGGTGGCCGAGCGCGCGTGGCGGGTGCATCCACGTGGTGATCGAGCCGGTGATCCACCGATGACCACGTTTCTCGCGGAGCAGCTCGCGACCGCCCACTGGTTCGACCAGAGGGAGACCAGAAGGGCATTGGGCTGGAAACCGACGGTGGATCTTGACGAGGGCTTTGTACGACTTGCGGCGTGGTACGCCTCGGGTGGGCAGCCGCGAGGAGGCTAGGGTGCGCGCAGTGAACCTCCGTCGATCGGAATGAGGCAGCCGGTGACGTAGGAGGCCTGCTCGCTGAGGAGAAATGCTGCGACGGTGCCGAACTCTGCCGGCGTGCCGTAGCGTCGGAGCGGAATTCGCTCCTCGGATCGTTCCCGGGAGCGCGGATCACCTGCGGCGTCGATCTCGGCGATTCTGTCGGTTGAAATTCGCCCGGGGAGGAATCCAACCACGCGAATTCCGCGCGGGCCGACCTCGTCAGCGAGATCCTTGATGAGCATCGCAAGACCAGGGCGGAGTCCGTTGCTGATCGTAAGGCCAGGCAGGACCTCCCGAGCTGAGGTCGACAGCACGATGCCGATCGCACTCCCGGCTCCAACTGCGCCGCATACCTCCCTGATGAGGCGCAGTGCACCGATGAAGATGGAGTCGAACGACGTGCGCCACGCCTCGTCGGTGGTTGAGAGGACACTCCCGCCGGGCGGGCCGCCCACGCTCACAAATGCGCCGTCGAGTCTCCCAAACTCGGAAAGCGCCCGAGCAGTGGCGGCGCCCGCAAGTTGTGGATCCGCGAGGTCGCCGGGCATCGCGATAGCCGCTGGACCGAGGGCTGCAACCGATGCATCAAGCCTCGAGGAGTCGCGACTGATGAGGAGGACCTGCCCGCCTCCGGCCACGATCACCTCGGCGGTTGCGTAACCGAGTCCGCGCGAGCCGCCGGTCACGAGGTAGCAGCGGCCGGTGTGAGATGCGGTCACGTGGATGCACCCTTCATGGCTCGATCCTAGGGATGGCTCGATCCCTGGCATGATCCTCGATGGCCTCACGGCGGAGAAAAATGAACCACCCGACAATGCCGACTGCCGCAAAGAGCAACCACTGCACCGCGTACGAGATGTTCTGGCCCTCATCAATGGTAGGCCGCGGCACGGACACCAGTCCGGTCATCTCGGGGGTCGACGTGAGGAGTTGCACGTAGCCGGACATCGTCGTGGTGTTGGGCAGGACGCTGGGATCGACTGCACCCACCATGCCATCAGGCAGTCCCGTCCGCGATGACTCGGACACCGTCTCCGGCAGTCGCCACCAGCCCGTAACCGCGACATTGCCGGTCGGCGGCGGCGGAGACTCCGGGGTTGTCATGGCGGGTCCGGTTGCCGCCATCCACCCGCGGTTGACCCATACGGGGAGGCCAGCATCGCTACTCAGCGGGGTGAGCACCCAATAGCCGTTCGCACCAGCCTGCGGACGCTGGCGCACGAGCACCTGTCTCGACGGATCGAAGGCTCCCGTGACCGTCACCGACTCCCACTCTGGGAGGGATGCGATGTTGCTCGACTGCACCGGACGAGACGAACCGACCGGCGAGTGCTCGACAGATAGCCGCTGAAGGCGCTTCTCATCTGCGCGCTGCCACTGCCAATGGCTGAGGAACCCGAAGGCTGCGATGAGGACGATGACGAACGTTGTGAACCCGATCCAGCGACGAGTGCGAAGGAGCGCGAGCATGATGCGAGCCTAACGACCAGAGGGATGCACACTTATTCGCGGAACGGACTCCGGGGGAGCGCCTGCTGCATGGGCGCCGAAACGCCGAGAGCACCGGGTTCGTCTTGCTCCTGGCCGCTGTTGGCGATCACGACTGCGAGATAGGGAAGGATGACGGCTCCTGCAAGAAAGAGCCACTTCGGCCACCCGGGGACGATGATCGCGGCAATGACGCAGCCGGTGCGGATGCCCATGGAAATGAGGTAGCGACGAGTCCGGCCGGTCTGCTCTTGGCTGAGGCCGCGCTGCGCACCTGTGATCGTGAAGACATCTGGGGAGGGCTCTCGCTGGGATCGCATCATCACCCTTCAACGCTATCGCTGGTTCGGATTATCCGCCCAACGTACGCTACGTTGCTGGCCATGGAGCGTACGTATGGATTAATCGAGGTCGTCGGAACATCCAATGTCAGCATCGAGGACGCCGTGAGCAGCGCTGTTGAGCGCACGTCCAAGACAACAAGACACGTGGACTGGTTCGAGGTGACTCAGGTTCGAGGCTACGTGCGCGACGGAGCCGTCGATCATTTCCAGGTTTCACTCAAGCTCGGCTACCGACTTGAGGATGCCTGACGGGCCGCGGTCGACGGTGATCCCGGTTTCCACTCATCAACGAGATGTCGTTCGTCTCTTGCTTCTCCGCCATCACGCGGGTGTGCGCCCGTCGTTGGTCAATCGAAGTTTTCGCCTAACAGGGGGTTGATTGTCAGACCCTGGGGTTAGGTTGGGGTCATGTTCACGACGGTTGATCCGCTTACCTGCTCTGCGGGTGCGTTGCTTGCGGAGTTGTCGTGTCTTGAGCCAGGTTTGTTCGTGATGTCGTTGTTGCAGTCAATCGCTGTTGAGGGATTGTCGCCTGACGATGCGGTGTCATTTCTGCAGATCCATGATCGGTGCCGCAGTTGGTGGGAGGCCCAGCAGGTACCGGTGATGGTGGCCGCTGCTGAGATCGAGCCGCGCATTGATGAGTACCGGCTCCTGCTTCCGGAACGCGA
>CAMDKQ010000106.1 GCA_945901095.1 Bifidobacterium breve | reverse complement strand
CAGGCCACCAGAACAGAGGCTCCGAGCCACAACACGATACTCCCGATAAGGCGCACGGCGAGTAGCGCTCCCATGGCAGCCGCCTTGCTGGGAACCAGAGCGAGCACGGCGAAGGCACCTGCGTAGGCCAAGCTCGCGATGATGAGGATACGTCGAGCTCCCCGGCGATCAAGGAGGCGACCGACATACGGCATGAGCAGGGCCCCACCGAAGGCGCCAACAAGGAAGATCAGCGCAATGTCATGGGATCCCATGGCCATCTGCTCTGTCAGAGGAAGGAGTAAGACTGAGAAACCCTGAGTCTGGGCCATTGCCGTCCAGGCGAAAATCACGATCGCCATGACCAGAATCCACCAGCCATAGAAGCGTCCGGCGCCACGTGGCCCTCGCCGCGCCGGCACCTCGGTGTGCGGGCGGGGCCACTCTCCCCTCATGGAGACCAGATCACCGGGACCTTCGCATACGCCTGCCCGTTTGCCTCCGGGCCCGCACCTAGGTAGCCGCCATCGACGTTGAGCTCAGCTCCGGTGATGAAGGTGGCCCGCTCTGACAATAGGAAACAAATGGCGTCAGCGATCTCGCTGGGTTCAGCCATCCGCCCGAGGTACTGAAACTCTGAGGCGAATTCATCCGCTCGTTCCCTAGAGCCGTACCGGCGCTCAATATTGCGACTCCATGTCCACCCGGGCAAGACCGCGTTCACGCGGATTCCATCACCGGCCAGAGCCTGAGCCGCATTCCTAGAGAGCCCAAGAAGCGCGGCCTTCGTTGTCGGGTAGAGCACTCGATTCGGTTGGGATCGTCGACCGCTGATCGACGAGACGATAACAACCGAGCCGCCACCGAGCGCCCGCATATGCGGCGCGCACAATCCAAGAAGGCGTGCGACGGAAATGACGTTTATATCCATAATCGTGTGCCAGTCATCCCACGTTGCATCCAGCGCAGGGTCCGTAAAGATTGCTGCCGATGTCACCAGTCCGTTGATTCCGCCAAACACTTGCAGCGCCTGCTCAACGACCCGAATCAGGTACGCATCATCTCGAACGTCACCTGCCACCACCACCAAGGAATCGGGTGCCCCAAAGGACCCAAGGAAATGAGCGCTCTCCTCGGTGTCACACGCCACAACGCGCGCACCCCCATCGAGCAACTCTGTGACGGTCGCCATCCCGATGAGCGACGCCGCACCAGTAACGACCACCACGCGACCTGCGAATTCGCCACCGCCATTACGCATGCGTTCCACGTCGTCAGTCCTGGAAGTCAATGATTCAGGCAAGTCGCTGGTGCTTCTTCTCGGTGTCCATCGCTTCTCGCGCCACGCGCACGTCGGCACGCTCACTCACTTCGGGCACCCCAACCTCCCACCACGAACTTCCCTCGAGCCATGAGTACGCCTGCACCGGGATGATCAAGCCATAGCTGCGATCACAGGCCCTTGCCCGCTCGAATGCCGCGGGGAGGTCACCGATTGAAGCGACCACCTCGCCCTCCGCGCCCATTGACGTGATGTGCTGCAGGAAGTCGACACGAGCGTCGCGGACACGCCTGCTCGAGTCATAGAGGTTGTTGAACTCAGCGCCGCCAGTACTGACCTGCAATCGGTTGATGACGGCAAAGCCACCGTTATCGCAGACGATGAATATCACCTTGTGACCGCTCAGCACGGTGCTGTAGACATCAGAGTTGCCCATGAGGTACGAGCCATCTCCCATGAACGCCAGGACTTCACCGCCCTTGGCCCGCGCGCTTTCGGCCAGGGCCATGCTCGCACCCCATGCTCCGGCAACCTCGTAACCCATCGTCGAAAATCCCCACTCGGAATCGAAGGAGTTCGGGGCAAGGGAATCCCATGCCATCGTGAGCTCACCGAGGATGCCACCGGCGGCACACACCACGTAATCCTCCGGCTTGGCCAGCGCATTGCATGCCTGAATCACCTGGCCGTATGACGGGGGGTCGAGATCCGTGCGCTCCATCCAGTCGCCGAGGTAACGTGTCCAATCGGCTACATGCCCTTGCGCGCCCGTCATCCACGATTCTGGAGCGAGGTAGTCATCGAGACCAGAATCCAGCGCTTCGATGCATGTGAGGGCGTCGCCAATGACCGCGCAGTCAGTGCGCTTCATGGCGTCCCATCGGTTGGTGTTCACCAGGATGAATCGCGCATCGGGATCTCGGAACAACGCCCACGATCCGGTCGTGAAATCCTGCAAGCGGGTCCCGATGGCCACAATGACATCGGCCTCCTCAGCCACTTTATTGGCGGATGAAGCACCGATGATCCCGATGGTGCCGATGGAATTGGGGTGCGAGCCAACAACGGTTGACTTGCCCGCGGCGGTCTCGGCGATAGGAATCCCGCGTCGTTCTGCAAAAACTGCCAGGGCGGCATTGGCTCCCGAATATCTCACCCCACCGCCCGCAATGATGAGGGGTCGCTTGGCCTGCTTAAGGAGCCCAATCGCACTCGCGATATCACGTGGGTCGGGTGCTGGTCGCCGAATGTAGTGCATCTGCGTCTCGAAGAAACTCGCTGGGAAATCGAAGGCCTCCGCCTGAACGTCCTGGGGAAGGGCGAAGAAGGCTGGTCCGCAACTCGCTGGATCGAGCATGGTGGCGAGTGCCTGCGGGAGTGATCGAATGATCTGCTCGGGCCTGCTGATCCGATCCCAATAGCGGACGATCGGCTTGAAGGCATCGCAAATAGAAACGGTTGGATCGGTGAAGGTCTCGATCTGTTGAAGTACCGGGTCGACCGCCCGGTGGGCGAAGTAGTCACCGCACAGCATGAGCAGGGGTAGCCGGTTCACGGAGGCCACCGCTGCAGCAGTCAGCAGGTTGCTGCATCCGGGACCGACCGAGGTTGTCGACACCATGATTTGCTTGCGTAATCGGGCCTTCGTAAAGGCCACGGCCGCGAGGGTCATGTATTGCTCATTTTGGCCACGCCAGGTCGGAAATTGCTCCTGTACGGGCTCTAGAGCCTCGGCGAGAGCCGTGACATTACCGTGACCGAAGATTCCGAACGCTCCGGCGAACACCGGAGCCTCCTGACCATCGATGACGGTGCGCTGAGCCAGCAACCACTGAACGATCGCCTGATCAGTGGTGAGCCGAACTGTTTGCATTCATCCTCCTCTAGTAGAGGCCCCCGGCGGAGTTCGCCACCTCGTCGCGTGCCTTCGCCACCTCCTCGGTATAGGCCGCATGCAGCCACACCGAGTCACTCCCGATTGAGCACATTTGGTATCCCAGTGCGATCTTCTCGCGGCAATCGACGCCCGACGTCGTATGGATTGCCGGGATCTTCCCCTGACCAACACACCCGTCGCGGATTCGCCGAAGCAATGCATCAAGTTCGACCGAAGGCTTCCCTACCGAGAGGCCATGGCTCAGTGCCAGATCAGCCGGCCCCACATACACGCCATCGACACCCTCAACCGCCAAGATGCTGTCCAGATTGGACATCGACTGACGAGTCTCAATTTGAACCAGACACATGATCTGGCTGTTCACCCACACCGGATCGGTTCCAAGATTGAGTTTGGATCGGATCGGGCCGAAACTCCGCTCACCCAGCGGTGGATACCTGCAACAGTCGACTGCGATCCGTGCCAGTTCCGGGGAGTTGACCATGGGAAATATAAGGCCCAAGGCCCCTGCATCCAGGGCTCGCTGGGCCATACCGTAATCGCCAAAGGGGATGCGCACGAGGGGGACGGCTCCGGCAAGGCTGATCGCCTGCAGCATGGAAACAAGGTCCGAGTAACCGGTCAGACCATGCTGCAGGTCGATCACCGCATAATCAACGCCACTACTTGCGACCAATTCGGCCGCGAAGGAAGTCGGCAATGTGCACCAACCACCGAGGAGAAGTTCCGACCCCTCAATTCGGGACCGGAGGGGATTGCGCGCTGGGGCAGACATCGACCTGCGTACTCCAACCCATAGACGGATCACTCCCAATTTCCAGAGTGTTGACCATCCTTTCAGTCGGACAAGTGATTGTCAACAGTCTACACTTTTTCCTTTAGGCTTTTTTCGTCTCCGGAAACGGCTCAGTTGCCCGCCATCGGGCCCTTCGGTAATGCTCGGCTATAGCCTCCGTTGCGGCGTCGGCATCCCCTGCGACGATTGCGTCGAAAATCGCATGGTGCACCGCCCGCATGTCTTTCCACCCGACGAGAGGCCACCTACTTGGGTCGATGGCACGCACATGGTGGCGATTCTGCGAGAGCATCTGCCGGTAGATCGCGGTGTAACGAGAGTTTCCGGCAAGATCCACCAGCGCTTGGTGAAAGTCCAGATCATGGTTACGAGCGGCCTCAAGTTGCCCCTGATCCTTCTCCTTGTCGATCTTGTTCAATAGATCGCTCAGGCGACGTAGCTCAGTTTGGGTTACCCCCTCCCCTAGGTTGCACACATCCATCGCCGAGAAGGTCTCAATCGCCTCGCGCACACTGAGGACCTCCTCAAGGTCCACGATGGAAGTGCTGCCAACGACCGTGCCATGACGACGGGTACTCACGACGATGCCTTCGTTCTCAAGCGCCATCAAGGCCTCACGGATAGGACCTCTGCTCACCCCCCATCGCTCAGCCAACTCGGCGGTAATGAGCCTGGTTCCAGGTCCCCTCTCTCCGGTAAGGATCGAACTCCTCAGCTCGTCTGCAATCTGCTCCCACAAGTGACGTTGCTTGATAGGGCTGACATTGCGTGCCTGTGCCATTGACATCTCCCGCGACATTGCGGCCGGACTATTGCTGTCCGCCATCCAGTAGGGCCAATTATGGTCCAAAGAATGGAACTAAGCCCGGCGCAGGTTTTAGCAATCGCCGTTGGCCATCACAGATCTGCCAATCGGACCAAATGCTCGGCCGGGCGCCCGTCTAGGGCGCGGCGCACATTCTCCGCCGTGATTTGCGCACGCCTTTGCATGGTGGCACGCGTTGCCGCGGCCCAGTGCGGGGTAACGACAACGTTCGACATGCTCAGGAGGGGGCTATCCAGGGGCAAGGGCTCTACCTCGAACACATCCAGACCCGCGCCACCGAGATCTCCCCGCGTCAGGGCATCCACGAGCGCAGGCTCATCGATGAGTTGCCCTCGCGCCACATTCACCACGATCGCTCCGGCCTTCAGCGCCTCGAACGCGCCCGCGTTCAGCACATGCCGGGTAGCTGAGTTCAGCGGCAGATGCAACGACACGACGTCGGCTTCAGCAAGTACCGCGTGCAGGCGGTCAATGCCCTCGCAACGCTCCACTCCGATGGCCGCCTGATCTGCCATCGAGACTTCCGCAACTTCTACGCCCAAGACCCGCATCCCGAAGGATCCGGCTCGCTTGGCAAGTTCCCGGCCGCTGGCCCCCAGACCGATGATTGCAATTGTTCGACCGTCGAGTTCAATTGCATCCCCATCGAAGAAATGCTGCTCCATGAGGGCCGGCCGAGCAAGGTTTGCCTGCTTCACTACCGCGAGCAGCAGGTACATTGCGTGTTCGGCAAGAGCGATGGCTGTCGAACTTCCAGGGATCCTAGCAAGCGGAATACCCGACGCCATGACATCGTCGAGGGCCAGATGATCGAGTCCGTAGCCGACAACCTGCCATAGTTGGACCCCGGCGGCCTTTCCGGCCGCGACATGCTCTGCCCGGGCCCAGCCCCCGATGTCGATGACCACCGTCTTACCTGCGAATTGATCCTCAAGCGGGCGATCCGCGGAGAAGAAGTCTGACGCTATTTCCCGATCATTGAGGGCTCCTACGATCTCGGAGTAGATCGGCTCAATCGCAGAATCCGCGACATGCAGGATGAGGACGTCACTCACGATCGGCCCCCTGTCGCCCTGGCCTGAGCCAACTCCGCCTCACCCCCCGACTGCATGAATGCGGTGTCACCGCCCATACCGATGTAATCGAAGCCACACTCCTGTGCGCCGGATACTGCCGCTCCGGAGCCGACCTGAATCCCGGAAAATTTGCCGTTCCCCTTCGACACTTGAACGATTGTGCGCAGCGCCTCCGTGAAGGCCTCCGGGATCTTCGTCTCGGCGCCGTCAATCGAATACAGGTTTGCCATGATCGGTCCGGTACCCATGCTGATCGAGAGATCATTTGGCCCGACAAAGACCCCATCCACGCCTGGCGTTCGAGTGATCTCGTCAGCCTTTTCAAGGCCCCCCACCGACTCGATCATCACAAGACAGAGGAGATCGTCGTTGGCTGCCGCTAGATCGGCCCCGTAGGGCGCCCGATAAGGCCCGAAACTTCGAATGCCTTCAGGGGGATATCGGCATGAAATCGCCGCCGCATGCGCATCCGCGCTGGATTCGATATACGGGAAGATGATCCCCTCGGCGCCCGCATCAAGTGCCCGCTGGGCACCGGAATTATCACCGAATGGGACCCGCACCAACGGCGTAACCTGGTGAGTGCGCAGGACCATGCACATTTCCGGCAGATCGCGATACGTGGCCAGGCCATGTTGCAGGTCGATGAAAACCCAGTCGAACCCAGACTTGGCTACCTGCTCCACACCGAACGGATGTGGCAAGGCTATGGCCGTACCAAAAGCCGTCGTGCCGGCTCGAAGCAGCGACCTCAGCCGGCCCCTGTGCTGGCCGGTCATGCGCCAGCACCTTGCAGGTGCCGACCAGGAATCGACGCAATCAACTGCTTGGTGTACGCGTGCTGGGGGTTCTCAAAAACCTCTTGAGTCAGGCCTGATTCCACAAAAGCTCCATCCTTCATCACATAGACACGATTGGTCAGATACCGAATGACACCGAGGTCGTGCGAGACGAGCGCAATCGACAGGCCGTCACCCAAGAGCCCTTGGAATAGGTTCAGCAACTGTGCCTGGGCACTTTGGTCAATCGCTGAGGTCGGCTCATCGGCGATGAGAATCTCAGGATGGGCGGAAAGCGCTCGAGCCACGCTCACCCTCTGTCGCTGCCCGCCGGACAACTGTCGAGGCTTCTTCGCCGCATCGCGCTCGCTGATACCCATCTGGCCGAGTAGCTCCAGACTCAGTCGATTCGACTCGGATCGCGAGTGCTCCCCGTGGAATTTCACGGCCTCCGCGACCGTCGAAAGTGCGGTGATGCGCGGATTTAGGCTGCCATATGGGTCCTGGAACACCATTTGCACCAGTCGCCGCTTGTCGCCGCGATAGGCCCTGCCTCGTTGATAGATCGACTCATCACCGAAGAGCACCTCACCTTGATCTGGTCTCTGCAGACCAGCAAGGACCCTTGCCAGCGTGGATTTTCCGCTGCCGGACTCCCCTACGATGCCGATCGCCTCGCCTGCGTTGATGTGCAAGGACACATCACGGACCGCACGCACGGCGCGGGACCCGGAACCAAAGGTCACACAGACCTGACGAGCTTCAATCAGCGCATCACTCACTTGCTGCTCCTAAATCCCCGGCGTGAATACAGGCACTCCAATGATTCGATTCGACCTCCAAGAGCGGCGGACTCGCGCCGACTCGGCAATCGTCTTGTACGAACTCGCATCGCTCACTGAATCGGCACCCACTCGGCCATTCGCCTACCCCAGGAGGGTTTCCTCTGATGGTGATCAGCTCGGTCCCCGGAGTTGCCAACTCGATACGAGCGCGATTCAGGGCGATCGTGTAGGGATGCTTCGGGTTCTGCGCGACCTCCTTCACCGAGCCCACCTCGACACAGGTGCCCCCATGCATCACCACGAGTCGATCGCAGACATCATCGATCAGCGCCAAATCGTGGGATACAAGCACCACCGACATGTTGAACTCCGTGCGGATTTCCCGCAACAGCTTCATGATCTCCGCCTGTACTGTGACGTCTAGGCCGGTCGTCGGCTCGTCGGCCAAGATGATGTCCGGATCCTGAGCCAGCGCCGCCGCAATCATCACTCGTTGTCGCATACCTCCCGATAGCTGGAAGGGATACTGGTCATACACCACCTCAGGCCGGCGGATGTGCACCAGATCGAGCAGTTCCATCGCACGCTTGCGTGCGTCACGCTCCGTCCGGTTGCGATTGCATCGAACGGCCTCGACGAGTTGGCCGCCGATCGTCATGACCGGATTCGGCCCTGTTAGCGCGCTCTGGGGCACGTATCCGATTCGGTTGCCGCGCACACTGCGCCAACGACGCTCGTCGATCTTCGCCAGATCCATTCCGTCGAACATGATCGTGCCGCCGAAAATTGTTGCGCTTCGACGCTTCAGGGTTCCGATGAGGCTTCGACACACCATCGTCTTGCCAGAACCGGACTCGCCAACGAGTCCAAGGATCTCCCCGCGGCGAATATCGAAGTCGGCAGAGTCGACGAGAATCAATCGATCGGCCCGCGTGCGTTGAATCCCTATCACCAGATCTCGGATTTCAACGAGTACCTCAGACGGTGATTCTGTAACAGTGGCTGTACTCATGACTTCACATCCCGCTCACGCCGCGTGACTCCTTCGGCAATAAAGGACAGTGCTACCCCGGCCCAGCACAGCGCTAGACCCGGGAACACGACCGGCCACCACGCCATCTGCAGTGTCGGCCGACCATCGCTGATCATCGCTCCCCACTCCGGGGTCGGCGGTTGTGCACCAAGCCCAAGGAAGGACAGGCTGGCAATGAGCAGGATGACGAGAATGAGATCGCTCAGCCCGTAGGCGGTGGTTTCTGACGAGACATTCGGCACAAGGTGCTTGAAGAGAATTCGTGGCTTGGAGTAACCCAGAGTCTGCGCCGCTTCTATATAGCCCTGTTGCTTGACCACCTGAGCTCGCGTTCGAGATAGGCGGGCGTAGCGAGCCCAGTTCGTCAGCGAAAGCGCAATGACAACACTCTGCAGGCCAGGACCAAGGATCGCGATGAGCGCGATGGCGAGAACCAGGAGCGGAAACGCATTGATGCCATCAATGACTGACCCCACGACTGCATTGAGTTTCTTGCTGCGACTCATTGCAAGGCCTATACCGATGATGGTCCCCAGCGTGAAGGGGATGATGACTCCAAGAAATGCCACGCCAAGATCGAGGTACACCGACGAGAAGACTCGTAGGAACACGTCCCGGCCCAGACCATCCGAGCCGAAGAGGAACGTGCTCGAAGGTGGCATGAACGGCATGTCGACCGACTGATCGGACTCATACGGGGAGAGAAGCGGCACCAGGATCCCCATGAGGAGCAGGATCCCCAGCATCGCTCCACCGACGATCATTCCTATGGTGCCGTCCTTCAGACGGCGAGCCTGCTTTCCCTTCGGCGTCGTGCCCTTGACATCAAACCAGTCTGCTGCGCCTGCTTCTACGAGGGTCATGTCAGCTTCACCCTTGGATCAAGAAGGCTGGCCACAATGTCGCCGAGCAGACTGAGGAATACCACGAGCACACCGAACACCAAGATGATGCCCTGAACTACGGGGTAGTCCCGCATACTGACCGCTGTCACCAATTCTCGGCCAATGCCGGGTAGGGCGAAGATCGACTCCAAGATCACGGTGGAGCCGACCATTACACCCATCATGTAACTCAGCAGCACCACGGTCGGGGCCAGTGACGGCCGCAGAACATAAAACCAAAAGAACCGATAGGACTTAACCCCGCGGATAACTCCAGTCTCCACGAACTCCTCATCCAAGGTGTCCAGGATCGAGCTATAGAGCACACGAGACAACACTGGGACGAGCACCACGCAGTTAACCAGCGCGGGCAGCCAGAGGTAATGAAGATTCGCAGGAAAACCGGGCTCATATCCGAAGATTGGCGCGATTCCCCAGATGAGGCCGAACTGGTAGAGCAGGAGCAGTGCCACCAGGAACGAGGGCAGCGCCAGCCCGATGGCCGTGAGGGTACGGAACACATATGGAAGTGCCGGGATACGCACGAGGGCGATGAAGACTGCTAACGGGATCGAGACGATCATCGTCATGGTCACGGTTATGGCGATGAGCCAGAGCGTCACCGGCAGATTCGTCTTCAGCATCTCCGTCACCGGAACACCGGAGAGCAATGAGGATCCCAGATCACCCTGCGTAAATGCCCAAAGGTACTTCCAGAACTGGGTGATTGGATCCACATCTAGTCCGAGTTGGGTGCGCAACGCTGCAACCGTTTCAGGGCTGGCCTCACCACCAAGAGCGGCTGACACCGGGTCGCCCGGTGCCAGACGAATGAGCATGAAGGCGACGACCATGACCCAGAAGGCGACAATCACCGCGCGACCGGTTCGGCGCAGGATCCGTTCCCAGATGGGCTGAGGCCTAGGACCCGCTTGGGTTGAATCCGCAGCGATATCTGTTACATCCGCTGGTGGCATTGACAACGACACCTGTGTTGTTCCCTTCTCAAATCCGAACATCATCGGTCA
>CAMDKQ010000105.1 GCA_945901095.1 Bifidobacterium breve | reverse complement strand
AAGCCACCAAAGCGTTTATCCCAAACAGCACTTTTGGCAACGTCATTGACGGGGTCTGGCTGACTGGCGTGGTCATAGAAGCAGAATCTAGGCCACCACCAGCCATTTTGAAGCCGATTCGGCAGTAGTGTGCAAAGGTTCGTTATGACTTATCTACAAAACAGTGGCGCCAGCAGTAATACCTCCATCCGCCTGGCCCGCCGGCCCGCCGGCCTGCCCGTGGCTGCGGACTGGCGTATTGAAACCCATGCCATTCCCGAGCCCGGCCCCGGCGAGTTTCTAGTTCGCATCACGATGATCTCCTTGGACCCAGCGATGCGGGGCTGGCTAGATGATCGCCCCTCGTACCTGCCACCGGTCGCGATCGATGAGGTGATGCGCGCCGGCGCCGTAGGCGAAGTTGTCACCTCCAACCACCCTAGGTTCAAAGTCGGTGACCTAGTGCTCGGCACTTTTGGTGTTCAGGAGTACGCGATTTCAGGCGGCACCGGTGTCACGCGAATTGACCCGAAACTCGGCACTCCATCGATGTATCTAGGAGTGCTTGGCATGACCGGCATGACCGCGTATTTCGGCTTCTTTGAATACGGCCGCCCGCGCTCCGGCGACACCGTTGTCGTTTCTGCCGCAGCCGGCGCCGTTGGCTCCATCGTGGGCCAACTCGCGAAGATAAATGGTTGCCGCACGATCGGCTTGGCCGGTGGGCCGGCTAAGTGTGGCTATGTCGTCGATGAACTCGGCTTCGACGCCGCGATTGATTACCAAAACGAATCACTACGCGAAAGTTTCCAGCAACACTGCCCCACCGGTGTCGATATCTATTTCGACAATGTCGGCGGAGAAATTCTAAATACGGCACTTGGCCATTTGGCCATGCACGCGCGCATTGTAATTTGCGGTGCCATTTCCCAATACAACGCTGAGTCTTCGACGCCAGGGCCATCTAACTATCTGGCATTGCTGGTAAGACGCGGGACAATGCAGGGCTTCTTGGTCTTTGATCACGCCGACGAATACCCGCTCGCACGAAAGCGTTTGGCCCAATGGGTGAAGGAGGGCAAGATTATCGCCGCCGAGACCATCGTGCCCGGCAAGGTCGCCGACTTCCACGACGTGTTCTTGCGCCTTTTTAACGGAGACAACACCGGAAAATTGATCTTGGATATTACAGCCAGTTAGTACCGCACTAAGTGACCTCCGCAGGGCCGCGGGCGGCCAGTTGCCAACAAATAACCAAAGGTGGCTGCCAGGTGAACTAGCCTTAGAATGCCACCACTCCTATCAACTGATCCAAAAGTGAGGAACACATGGCCGCAATCAAACTTTGCACGAAGGTGCTGCTCGCCAGCGCCTTGGTAGCAGTCCCGGCAATACTGCTTGCGCCCGCTGGATTGGCGATCACTGACGACAACGTGGTTGACTGCACCCCCTCACCAACTAACAACCCGCTACCGGCCCCCTGCACCACGCCGGTTGAAGATGAGTCGAACAAATTTGACATATCCAACCTGCCCACCTTCACTGTCACGCCGGGTGCGGCAAAAAGTCCAACTAAAGTAAACTTCTCTGCCATCTTGTCGGCATTGGGTGAGTATGCAGCTGCTCCGTTCTTTTATGTAATTTACGGCGATGGCACCGGATTCGGCGGCCCAACGGACTTGCGCGCCATCAGCTCCTTCCCGACTTCACATACCTACAACAAGGCTGGTGAATACACCTTGACCGGTTACGGGGTATACGGCGGGCAAGTTGAGCAAGCCTCGGTAACGTTCACCGTAGACAAAGCGATTGAGACAGAGCCGACCACCGCACCGTCAGAAAGCGCAATTTGGGAGCCGGTCACCACTCCTACTTCTACAAACAACGCCATTACGCAGGTAGAATCACCTAGCCAAGTCGACGTTGCCAAAACAGTTTTGAAGGCGGCACCTTCGCCGACTATTGAAAATGCGCCAAAAATTGCTACCGCGGCCGGGACAGCGACCGCGATCCGAGTAGGTGCGTTGCCTGAAAAAGTTTCAATTTCCGCCGCAATTCGTATCGGCGGTAAATGGACCACACTTCCCGACCTCACGACACGCGCAAATGGCACAACGACTCTGGCACCACTCACTTTTACTAAACCGGGCTCTTATCCGGTGCGCCTAACCTTGCCTGACGGCTCTATTCGTTACCTCAAGGTCATTAGCCGCAAAAAGTGAGGGCCTCACATGTCCGAATTTGGTGGAGCGGCTGGGGTTTATGAGTTTCGCTGGCTATGTTCGACTATTAAGTCGGTGAAGCGTTGTGGGTCATGAACATGTGGCTCATGTGTTGCGCCGGGGAATATCACCAACCGGCTACCCGGGAGCAATCCATGGGCATTAACTCCGTGCTCCATCGGAATCATCGGGTCGCTATCGCCCCAGATAATCAGCACGCTGCTGCCATTAAGTAGGTGCAATTTCTCCAGCGCGGAGACCCGCTGGCCTTTTACGTTGACCACGCTGCGCAAGGTTGAAAGAAAAGCCGTGCGACGATCTTCATCGGCCAGCCAACTTGCTGTCTCGATAGCACCTGGGCTTAGTGCATGTGGCGTTAATCCGATGCGGCTTAGCTGTTTGCCGGTCCATGACGCTGCGGCCAAAGTGCGGTCATTCAGCGCCCAGCGAATTGCCAGCTCAGACCCCGGGAGTGCAGCCGCGCGTAACCCGGTGAACGCTTCGACGCCGAGGCCACCGCTAGAAACCAGCACAATACTTTGTACCCGCTCGGGGAATTGATAGGAAAATTGCAGTGAAACTCCACCCCCGAGGGAGTGCCCAACTAAGTGCACGCGCTCAATACCAAGATGGTCTATTAGGTCGCGCAATGAACTGGCGAGCGAGCCCAGGCTGTAATCCCCCGGCTGTTTGGAGGACTGCCCGTGCCCGGGTAGATCTACCACAATTACGTGCGCTCCCGTTGCGGCGAGCCGATCTGGGATATCCCCCCAGGTCACCGAACTGGACCCAATTCCGTGAATCAACATGATGGGAATGCCCGTGCCGGCGATCTCACGATAAGCAAGTTCACGGCCATGCTGCGCTAGCACCGTTGCGGCCATTACCTCAGCCATACCCCACCTGCCCTAGGACCCTCGGTTCACCAAGTATGTATTACTCGCCAGTAACTTACTACATCGTAACCTACTCTACCGTAAGTTACCAACTATAGGTCGGGTCATGCAACAATCCCCACTATGACGGGTTGGTATGCCACCGCAATCATCGTCATATCCCTATTACTTGTGCTTTGGGCGGGCATCCTGCTGGTGATTAAGAGGCAGCCGGACCTCATTCTGGCTTGCGGCGGAGTGCTACTTGAGGTGCTGCTACTCGGGTTCGTCATCGGTGGAATTGTGCAAATGGTCGGTAGCGACCGAGATTTTGCCCGCGCCGAATTTGTTGGATACCTCTTCGCCTGCTTGGTCGTCCTCCCCGCGGCGTTCCTGTGGGCCCGCGGCGAGAGGAGCCGTGCCGGGTTGGTAGTTATAGCTGTTGCCTACTTACTGCTACCCATCCTCATCCTGCGCGTGCAGCAAGTTTGGGCCGGTAATAATGTCCAATAAAGACGCCTTAGCGCCTGCGCCTTCTTCGGGTCGAGGTTTCGGCCGGGTCTTGGTTGCCATCTACGGGATTTTTGCTCTCGCGGCCACAGCGCGATCCGCGGTTCAGATTGCAACGAAGTTCAGCGAAGCACCCCTTGCCTACCTACTTTCAGCGGTGGCTGCCATCATCTATGTGATAGCAACTATTGCGCTAGCGCGCGGGGACCGCACTTCAAGGAAAGTCGCAACTTACGCCATCACAATTGAGTTGGTCGGGGTTTTATTAGTAGGAACAGCCAGTTTCATATTCCCGAGCGCCTTCAACGTCACATCAGTTTGGACGGGATTCGGTAGTGGCTACGGATTCATCCCACTGGCATTACCAATTGTTGGGCTTTGGTGGCTGCGTCATACCAGAAACAGATAGCCGATCACTTCTCAGAGCAACGGCACACCCTGCCGGTAAGTGAATACCTTGTCAGGATCCCACGCAGTCTTCACTTTTGAAAGCCGCCGCGGACTGTCCGTCTGCCGCGTAAGGCGGTCCCCACTGACGGGTATCGTCACCGAGACCGGGCCGCTCGACCTTGATAACTGTCGCGCCGAGGTCACCTAAGAGCATCGTCGCGTACGGGCCGGCGAGCACGCGCGAGAAGTCGGCAACGACTACGCCCTCAAGAGCCATCGATGTACGATTGTATCCAATCACATCGTGACCGTATACAATTCCTGTGGCTCCGTCAATGAATCGCTCTATCGCACTGCGCCAGACGGGATTGCTGTCGTTCTGATTGCCACTCGTTGTGCAGCTCTAGCGGCGGATTCCTGCGAACTTGCGAGATACCGGGACGGCTCAAACCGTTGATTGGGTATGCCATCGAAACGACCGACCACTCAACGTTGCCGAGGATCCCCGGAACGACGAAGAGCCCCTGATCTCTCAGGGACTCTCGGTCGTACCGAACATTCACTTAGTTGAACGTTCAATTTGGTAGCGGGAAGACAAACTGAGGCTGAGATCATCGGGTTGCGTGCACCGCACGATCCCCTCACAAGCAGTCACTTTTGCACCCCCTTCTGCACCCCCATCGGGATGCACGCTTGCACCCCCATCGCTGATGAATCCGATGGTTAGGCCACTGCCTTGCTCTTGAGTTGCACGCTCAACGTGGCGTCGAAGGCGATCGCGATTCGCTCCAGGATCGGCAATGTCGGCGTGGTGCCGCCAGCCTCGAAGCGTGCTATCGCCGGCTGGCTCATGCCCGTCAATGCAGACAGTTCTCGCTGGCTCCAACCGCGCTCCTCGCGCATCGCTCGCACCTGCTCGCCTAATTCAAAAGCCAGTTGCGCAGCTGCGTATGCCGCCTCCACGACGGAATCGCCCATTCGAGCGGCCTTCACGTCGTCCCATGATGTCGTCGCCATCACTCCTCCTCCACTATGTGATTCGCCTCGATACAACTGCGCATCGCAGTGACCGCTCGTGCAACTTGTGCTGTCTCTCTGCCTCTCGTTTTAGCGAAGACCGTCAACAAAATTATTCGCCGCCCGGGCGCGATCCAATACGTCAGCCGCATTGAGGTGCGGCCAAGGTAGAACCGCAACTCACGCAACTTGCCATCTAGCTGCTTGGTATACGGCTCAGATAGCAGCGCACCTCGCTCAGCTAGAAGGTCGATATAGAACGCCACGTGACCGAACTCAGCGCCTGAAAGCCCCTCAATCCAGTCCCGAACTTCGCTCTCCAGCTCAACCGAACCTCAAGACATACCAACGATGGTATCAGATTTCACGGCGAACAACCAAGCGAACGACCAATACGCGAGATACCGAGACCACTGACACCGTCGAAGCAGGCGAGGAGGAAAAGAAACAACTCAGGGCCTACCCGAAGGCAGACCCTGAGTTAGTTGACGTGTCAACTTTCGTAGCGGGGAGACAAAATCAGGCTGTAACCGTTGGGTTGCGTGCACCGCAAGATCCCCTCACAAAACCGCACTTTTGCACCCCCCTCTGCACCCCCCTGGGAGTGCACGCATGCACCCCCATCGCACACTTTCGCTCTGCGGCGTGGGCCACTTGACACTGTCACTCCTGGTCCGTAGCGATGGTCTTTGCAGCTAGAGCGAATAGAGGTTGGAGCGATATTCGCCATTCCGGCAAGTCACGGGCCAAAGTGAGCCACGTCAACTGCCGATTGATCTCGTCGTACTGATGGATGAGAAAGTTGCGGTTCGCTACCGCCAACGCCCACTCCACATCAGCAGGTGCCAACACATCGAGCCGCGATAATCGGTTGGCTGCCTCTCCGAGTTTCATCATGAGAGAGTCTCCGGCTTCCTGCAGCAGAGCATCTTCAAGGTATGCCTGCTGTCCGCGTTCGACGATTTCAGACATCCTTCCGAGCCACGTCTGGATATGAAGCAGTTCCTTTGCTGCCTGTCGGTCCATTACAGCAACACCGCCTCGCGTCGAATGTCGTCATCAAGTCCGTCCTTCAATCCCCCGTATTCGACCAGGTCAACGCCGCGTCCCAGAACCTCCGCGAGCAGAAACTGAAACTTGACCAGGTCAAACGATGACGTTCCTGCCGGTGCTTGCACGAGGAGATCAATATCTGAGTCGGACCGGGCCTGGCCGCGAGCCACAGAGCCGAATACCGCTAGGCGCTTATACCCGCGTTCAGCGGCCAAAGTCTTCAATACCGGCGCCGCTGCCTCCAACACGGTAGCCGGATCACACTGTTGCAAGTCCGGAGCAAAGCGCAATTGCTGACTCACCGCAGGCTGGGACAAACCCACCGACGCAGCAACTTCGCGCTGACTCTTGCCACTAGCCAGCATCGCCCGCAACGCGATCACCCGACGCAGTCGCGACACATGCTCACTGCGGCGCGCATCTCGGTAATCCAACACCAGACTCATAAGGCAACCTTATCATCGATAGTCGTCTAGCCATGATTCACTCCCGGGTGCGGATCGAAAATGTCACCCAATCGCCCATCAGACCCCTGGCTTCAGTTCATCGCTCAGGCTGGGATGAACTGAATCTAGGTGAGGCCGAATCCTCCGTAGCCCGGACCTTTCGGCTGGATGATTGGTTGCGTCTCACTAGTGAATGTCGGGCGCGACTGGAGACGGTGCTGATTCTCGAAGATCTCATCGAGCAGATACATCGCTCGCGGTGGAATCGGATAGCCAGGTCCCAAGCATGTGCGGGCAACCTCGAGGGCCTGGTCACTGCTGGTCAATCCAAGTTGGTGAACGAGGAGTTCAAGATCGGCACGGTCGCGCTCCACACGAGATGCCGCAACCTTCATCGCCAGGAGATGCTCGGCACTTGCCGTACACACCCGCAAGTGCTCGCTTTCGAAGACCACACGTTGAGCCTGGTCCACTCCAGGAGGAACAAAGCCCTTCACTGCGTCATTGAGCCAGTCCGCGAGCAGGTCTTCATCCTGAGCTACAGCCGCAACTGCTTGACGCACCGCTTCAGTTGGGACAAAGACTGCGTCAAGATCACGAGTGGCTCGAGTGTCGTCGAAACTCAATGCGATGGCCGCACCGCCAACGAGGTAGATGTCAGCCCGCGCTCCAGCAGCAGCCAACTTCGCATCGAGCGCGCGCAAGAGGTCCTGGATACGAGAAGCGTCGAATCCGCTCATACGCGCTGCAACGCGGTATCGGTGATGAACACTCCCCGCACCCGGAACTGCCCCGGCGACTGCACCAGCGCCCACGCCCTGCCGTATGCCGATTCGGACACGAACCACCACGGTCGAGCAACACGAGTCGAATCAAGTGACCAGTCCGGCGGAATCCACCCATCCCGGTCAGCAAGCCAACATGCCAAGGCAGCGAACGCCGCGTCAACTCCCGAATGCCCGGTACGGGCAGGCTCGCCAGCAAACACCCGAGCCGCAGAAGCCACACCCTCGGAAGCCAAGACCGATGAATAGTCATCGAGCAACTGCAGCACTCCGAACCGCCACAAGTCCTCGCTCGGGCAGCGGCCATCGCCCAGAAGTGACTGCACCTCCTGGGCGGCGAGACCGACCTCCACTGTGGACATGGGCCTCAATCTACCTTCGACTCCTAACAAAACCTTGATCCGAGCAGCGAAATTGCGAGATACCGACTCCCCTGACGCCGTTGATCGATCGGGACCGTCAATCGGTAGCCCCAGCAGCCACGAGAACACGGAGGTCGACGCCCACACTCACGGGCACAAGTGGGAGCGCCTGACGCTGCCCATAAACCGCCAATAAACCCTGCTTCAGTAACTCCTAAAACCGGGACAAAAACAGACAAGACCCCCCGGTAGGAGGGCCTTGCCATGCTTAATTTCGTAGCGGGGAGAAAGTGAGGATGCACGACCATCGGGTTGCGTGCTCGGCGACATGTCCTCACGATACGTCATTTCTGCACCCCCTACTGCACCCCTCTCGGGGTGCGACCCCGCATCCCCCGCGCACACATTCGAGGCAAGAACGGCCTTGAGGAGTAGCGATGTGCTCATGCGCTCCCCCAGATGCTTGGCGCTATCAGGCGCTGATTGGACCCTAGCACCAGGACTCTGGACTTGTCTCCACATGCAAAGTCGTATCTACAAAATTAAAGATTTCCGCATTTGTGGGTAAGGAACTCGCGGCCCGGGGACGTCACCATGGAAGGACCCTTCGGCTATTGCCTTGTGAGTTCGCTGGAAGTGGGAGAACTACACACCTATCCATAGGAGGGAAGTCGAGTATCGCTGATGCTTTAAGGCCACCTATACACCCATTCGTTTGTCTTCCGAGTCAGATTCTCTGGGTGAAATAGACCTATGTGCCACGTCTACCATCAATGGGGCTGCGGAGCTTGCAATCACCAAAGCGTTGAGAAACATGGGGCGAACAAACATCCGAATCCACGACCTTCGACATGCGGGCCAAGTTCTTGCAGCGCAGTCCGGCGCTACCCTCGCCGACCTCATGGCCCGGCTCGTCAAGGGAGACCGGACCGAGGAGCTGATGGACAGCCTCTTGCTGTATTGCTTCTCCGGCGAGTACCTGCGCGACAACCCGGGGGTCATCGACAAGTTCCGCTCCGCACCGGTTCCCGACCTCACCGGATTTGGCGCGATGACGGTGGCCTGCGCGACGCATGACACAGTCGACCGGCTCGGTGACATCGACATCCCGACGCTCGTCGTGATTGGCACGCGCGACATCCTCATCCGTCCCGAACTCTCGAAGCGGCTAACTGCCGGTATTCCTGGTGCTGCCATGGTGGAGATCAATGAGGCACACATGAAGATCTGGGAACAGCCCGAGCCTGGATCGCTGCCGTGTCCGGCTGGGCCACGACATCGACGTCGAGCTCGCTCCCTCAACGACCTGATCGGTAGGTGCCCGGCGTGAGGCCGAGCACGCTGCGGAACTGCCGGGTGAACGAGCTCTGGTCGAAGAAGCCGCAGGCGGAGGCGATGTCGCCCAGGGTGGCGTCAGTGGTGGTGATGAGGAGCACCGCATGCTCGAGGCGCAGTCGCTGGAGCAGGCGCCGAGGTGAGAGCCCGAGAGTTCTCCGGCACAGCCGCTCGAGCTGCACGTGGCTCAGTCTGGCGATGGCCGCCAGCTCGGGCACACGCCACTGCCGGTCGACCTCCGACCTGACGGCCTCGATCGCGAGGGCGAGCCCCGCGTGCGCGCTGCGCAGCTGCGACTGCAGGTCGATCGACAGTGCCGCGACTCCGAGGACCCGACCGCTCATCTCGACCGTGGACTTGCTCGTCACGTACCACCCAAGTGATCGGTCGGCGCGGACGATGAGCTCGAGGTGCGACTCGAGGGACCGTCGTGACGTTAGTACTGACTCGTCCTGATGTGCGTACGAATGCGCGAGGTCGACGGTAAAGATGTCGTGAACCGTCATGCCCACGATGGCAGCTGCCTCGAGGCCGACGCGCTGCGAAAACCCACGGTTCACGTACTGGTAGCGGCCGTCGAGTCCCTTCAGCGACGCCATCAACTGGGGAACTGCGTCGACCAGATGCACGAACATGCGGCCAGACTCGCTTTGCACTAATTCGACGCTCACGGAGGCATCTTCGCACAAGACTGCCCCGCGGTGGGCCGCTAGACTGCTGATATAACCCTCTCCACGGATGACCTGCGCCTCACCGACGATGCCGTGCTCCGGGCCGCGGCTCTGCTGACGGCAGCTGTGCCCTCTCGGGCAGAGGAGAGACGTTCGTCACGGCTGGCACGACTGCTGCCCGACGAGAACGGTCGGGAGTTGTTGCTCGACCTCACCGACCAGGTGATGCGCATTCGCGAGCCCGGGTGCGCCGCGCGCCGCCTCCACTCGCTCACGCGGTCAGGGGTGCCCGCCTCGCTGGGAGTCCAGGACCGGCTCGGGCTCATGGCGCTCGGGGCGCTGGCCCCCGGTGCTCCAGCAGTCGCCCAGCGGCTCGTGTCGTGGCGCGTCGACAAGGACACGTCGGGGGTGATCCTCCCGGCCGACGACCCGGAGTTTTCGAGGTACCTCGCCCGTCGTGGCGCTGAGGGATTCAGGCTCAACGTCAACATCCTCGGCGAGGCGATCCTCGGCGACGCGGAGGCACAGGATCGTGCGCGGCGCGTCGAGCAGATGATCCGGCGGCCCGACGTCGACTACGTGAGCGTCAAGATCTCGGCGGTCTGCGCCAACCTCGACGTGCTCGCGTGGGAGCACTCGCTCGCACGAATCGAGGCGCAGCTGGCCACCCTGTACCGGGCCGCGCGCGGCGCGACGCCGCACACCTTCGTAAACCTCGACATGGAGGAGTATCGCGACCTCGAGCTGAGCGTCGAGGGGTTCATGCGCACGCTCGACCGCGATGAGTTCCACGGCCTGTCGGCCGGGATCGTGCTGCAGGCCTACGTCCCCGACTCGCACGCCGCGCTCGAGCGACTC
>CAMDKQ010000104.1 GCA_945901095.1 Bifidobacterium breve | reverse complement strand
TTCGTATGGGTTCCCAGCTCATGGGAGCAGATTGAGTCCATCGGAGGCATCGCTGCCATTGAGACCGCTGACTCTCTCAACCCGCGCGTCTACGTCATCGGAGCGGTATTCGTCGGCATCATCCTCGCGGCGGTCATCCAGCAGCTCACGGCGTACTTCACCGAGACAAACCGCCGCCCGGTCGACGATGTCTCGAAGACCTCGCTCACAGGTGCTGCAACGGTGATCCTGTCGGGCATCTCACTTGGTCTCGAGTCAGCGGTCTACTCAGCGCTCGTCATCGCAGCGGCTGTTTACGGCGCCTTCCTCCTCGGTGGTGGGGTCGTGCTCCTCTCGCTGTTCGCGATTGCGCTCGCCGGCACCGGCCTGCTCACGACGGTCGGCGTCATCGTTTCGATGGACACCTTCGGTCCGGTCTCGGACAACGCGCAGGGCATCGCTGAGATGTCGGGCGACATCGATGGCGAGGGTGCGGCAGTGCTCACCCGCCTCGATGCGGTCGGCAACTCGACGAAGGCGATTACGAAGGGCATCGCCATCGCGACGGCAGTGCTCGCCGCGACCGCGCTGTTCGGCGCCTTCCGCGACTCGATCATCGTGGCGACCGCAGAGGCGGGCGGCACCGATGCGCTCAACACGCTCCAGGAGCAGTTGCAGTACTACGGCATCCTCGATGTCGCGAGTCCTGCAAACCTGGTGGGTCTCATCATCGGCGCCGCTGTTGTGTTCCTGTTCTCGGGCTTGGCGATCAATGCTGTGTCACGTGCTGCAGGCGCTGTGATCTACGAGGTGCGTCGCCAGTTCCGTGAGCACCCGGGCATCATGGAGGGCACCGAGAAGCCGGAGTACGGCAAGGTGGTCGACATCGTCACGCGCGACTCGCTCCGTGAGCTCGTCACGCCCGGCCTGCTCGCCGTTCTCACCCCGATCGCAGTCGGCTTCGGCCTCGGGGTGGGAGCGCTCGGCGCCTACCTCGCAGGCACGATCGCTACTGGCGTGCTCATGGCAGTCTTCCTGTCGAACTCGGGTGGGGCATGGGATAACGCGAAGAAGTTCATCGAGGATGGCAACTACGGCGGCAAGGGTTCCCCTGCCCACGAGGCGACCGTCATCGGCGACACGGTCGGCGATCCGTTCAAGGACACCGCCGGCCCGGCCATCAATCCGCTCATCAAGGTGATGAACCTGGTGGCACTGCTCGTCGCACCCGCAGTGGTGTCGCTGAGCATCGGTGCCGGGGCCAATACCGGGCTGCGCTGGACGATTGCGATCGTGGCGGTGGCGATCATCGTCACGTCGGTCGTCATCTCGAAGCGACGTCCGATCGCTGTTGGTGACCCTGAGGTAGCCAAGGTCTGAGCTCGACCTCTCTGGCGAAGGACCCGGCCCCGCGAGGAGCCGGGTCCTTCGCGCTACACCGGCTGAATTCGCCGATGTCCCGCGGTTCACCGGGGGTCGTGGCGACTTGACAGGGGGGTGTGGCCTACCGTCAGACTCCGCGACAGGCTCGTCAACGAGTGGCGCGGTCGCCCGGGAAGGAACGTTTCGTGAGTAACGCCAAGACGCTGGTGATCGTCGAGTCACCGGCCAAGGCCAAGAAGATCGCCGGCTACCTCGGCCCTGACTACACGGTCATGGCCTCGGTGGGGCATATCCGCGACCTCGCCTCGAAGGCGTCAGAGCTTCCTGAGGAGGACCGAAAGAAGCCGTGGGCGAAGCTCGCGGTCAATGTCGACGAGTCCTTTCAGCCCTACTACGTCATTCACCCCTCCAAGGTCGCGACCATTCGCGATCTGAAGAAGGCCCTGAAGGATGCCGACGAACTTCTCCTCGCAACCGACGAGGACCGCGAGGGAGAGGCGATTTCCTGGCACCTGCTTGAGGTCTTGCGACCCAAGGTTCCGGTGCACCGGATGGTGTTCAACGAGATCACGCCTGAGGCGATCCGCGAGGCTGTCGCGAACCCCCGTGACCTTGATATGCAGCTTGTTGATGCCCAGGAGACCCGCCGCATCGTCGATCGGCTCTACGGCTACCCGGTCTCCGAGGTGCTGTGGAAGAAGATCGGTCGCGAGGCCCGCTCGGCCGGCCGAGTTCAGTCGGTGGCGGTGCGCCTGGTCGTCGACCGGGAGCGCGAGCGCATTGCCTTCCGATCTGCCGGGTACTGGGACATCGATGGCGTGTTTGAGCCGGAGTCCTTCGATGCCCGGCTCACCGGGGTTGATGGCCAGCGGGTGGTTCGCGGCAACGACTTCGACCAGTCGGGCACGCTCACCGCGAAGAACGTGGTGCTCCTTGACGAGGGCCGCGCCCGCAGCCTCGCAGCGGCCCTGGACGGGCGCGACTTCACCGTGCGCTCGGTGGTGCAGAAGCCCAGCCAGCGTCAGCCGAAGGCCCCCTTTATGACCTCGTCGCTCCAGCAGGAGGCCTCGAATCGGCTCCGGTGGGGCTCGCAGCGCACGATGCGCGTGGCGCAGGGGCTGTACGAGAACGGCTACATCACCTATATGCGAACGGACTCCACGAACCTGTCGGAGCAGGCGATCAACGCAGCACGCTCGCAGGCCGCGGCCCTTTACGGTGCTGAGTACGTGTCGGAGTTTCCTCGTCGTTACGACAAGAAGGTGAAAAACGCGCAGGAGGCCCATGAAGCTATCCGTCCCGCTGGAGATGCCTTCCGCACCCCGGGTGAGGTGTCGCGCGAGCTCAATGCCGACGAGTTCGCCCTCTATGACCTCATCTGGAAGCGCACCGTTGCATCGCAGATGGTCAACGCACAGGTAGCAACGACGACCGTCAAACTTGGTGCAACGGGCTCTGATGGCACCGATGCCGAGTTCACGGCCTCCGGAACCGTCACCGTCTTCCCGGGCTTCTACGCGGCCCTCAAGGACATCACCGAGGAGTCGGACGACGCAGATCGCGAGCGCGAGTTGCCGAACCTGCGGGAGGGGCAGACCGTCAAGGCTGCGTCGCTCACCCCCGAGGGTCACAGCACCAACCCGCCCGCCCGCTTCACGGAGGCGAAGTTGGTGGGCCGACTCGAGGAGCTCGGCATCGGCAGGCCGTCGACCTATGCGTCGATCATGTCGACCATCGTCGATCGTGGCTATGTGTGGAAGAAGGGCTCGGCGCTCGTGCCGAGCTTCACCGCGTTCTCGGTGGTCCGCCTTCTCGAGGAGCACTTCAGCTCACTCATCGACTACACCTTTACGGCAAGCATGGAGGAGGTCCTCGACCTCATCGCGGCGGGTGAGAGCGACCGGGTGGGCCAGCTCGCTGCATTTTGGCGAGGGGGCGAGAGCGTCGCGGGCCAGTTCCCGGGAATCAAGGCGCTCACCGAGAACCTCGAGGCGATCGACGCACGACAGATCGCAACCACGCCGATCGCCGGATCGGATGCCTTCCTTCGGGTCGGACGTTACGGGGCTTATGTCGAGCGCGGCGAGGAGCGGGCGAACGTGCCCGTAGGCCTCGCGCCTGATGAGTTGACGGCGGAGAAGGCGGAAGCGCTCCTTGCAGAGCCGTCCGGTGACCGCGATCTTGGGGTTGATCCCGAGTCAGGCCTGCAGGTGCTCGCGAAGACCGGGCGATACGGCCCCTACGTGACAGAGGTGCTGCCTGAAGGCTCGCCGAAATCAGCGAAGCCTCGCACCGGCAGCCTGCTCAGCGATATGACCCTCGACACGGTGAGCCTTGACGATGCGCTGCGGCTGCTGGGCCTGCCACGCGTCGTTGGCACCGACCCGAATACCGAGGAGGTCATCACCTCGCAGAACGGTCGCTACGGCCCCTACCTCATGCGTGGCAAGGATTCACGGTCGCTCGCAAGTGAGGCTGAGATTTTCTCGGTCAGCCTTGAGCAGGCGCTCGTGCTTTACGCGCAGCCGAAGGTGCGCCGCGGCCGTGGTCAGGCGGCTCCGCCGCTGCGCGAGGTCGGCAACGACCCGACCACCGGCAATGCGATGGTGATCCGCGAGGGTCGGTTCGGGCCGTACATCACCGATGGTGAGACGAACGCTTCGCTTCGCACGGCTGACGATCCCGCCACGATCAGTGTCGAACGGGCGAGCGACCTGTTGTCCGAGCGTAGGGCGAAGGACGCGTCCGAGGGGAAGACCCCGGCGAAGAAGAGTGCCCGCAAGGCGGTTAAGCGCGCGCCGGCGACCACGACCCGGACGATTACGGCGAAGAGCTCTGCTGCCAAGCGCGCAACCAAGAAGACAGCCCCCGGGAGGAAGACGACCGCGGGGAAGACGACCGCGGGGAAGGTGACCGCGAGGAAGACGACCGCGAGGAAGACGACGGTGAAAAAGGCCACCGCCAAGAGGACAGCCGTGAAGAAGTCGGCGGCCAAGAAGGCGACGCCGTCGCCCGTGGTCGCCGGACCCTTCTAGCCGTGCCGGCAGGAGCGTTCATCGCGCTTGAGGGCGGCGAGGGGGCGGGCAAGTCGACCCAGGGCGGTCTGCTCGCCACTCACCTGCGCGCTCGCGGGCGCGAGGTGGTCTTGACGAGGGAGCCGGGCGGCACGCCTGCATCGGAGGCGATCCGGGCGATCGTCCTGAGCCGGGACTTTGAGGGGCTCGACCCCCGCGCCGAGGCCCTGCTCTTCGCAGCGGCCCGAGGCGAGCATGCTGCCCGGGTTATCCGGCCGGCGGTTGAGCGCGGGGCGGTTGTCGTGTGTGACCGCTATATCGATTCGTCGGTCGCGTATCAGGGCTACGGGCGATCGCTGGGGGCCGGACCCGTCCGGGATCTGAGCCTGTGGGCAACCGGACACCTCCTGCCCGACCTCACGATTCTTCTCGATGTCGATCCGGTCGTGGGGCTAGCGCGGCTGAGCAACCCAGATCGCCTTGAAGCTGAGCCCATCAATTACCATCGCGCCGTTCGGGACGGATTCCTCGAACTGGCCGCGAATGACCCATCTCGCTATCTGACGCTCGATGCGTCCGGTGACGTGAGCGAGATCGCGCAGGCGATCGCCGACCGGGTCGATGTGGCCCTCGCAACGGTGGCAGCCGAATGAGCGGGATCTGGCAGGCGCTCGTCGGACAGGACGAGGTCGTGGCAGACCTTCAGCGCGCCGTGGCCGATGCCGAGTCCAGAACTCGAGGTGAGCCTGGGCCGGCGATGACCCATGCGTGGCTTTTCACTGGACCGCCCGGTTCGGGCAGATCGACCGCAGCGACCTGCTTTGCCGCCGCGCTCGTGTGCCCGGAGGGTGGGTGCGGGGTGTGTCAGGCCTGCCGCACCGCGCCGCTGGGCGGCCACCCTGATGTTGAGGTTGTGCGGCCGCAAGGTATCAACTATGGCGTCGATGACGCGCGCGCTCTCGTGAAGACTGCCGGATTCTCGCCCGCAAACTCGTTCTGGCATGTCGTGATTGTCGAGGACGCAGATCGGCTCACCGACGAGGCGGTGAACGTCCTGCTCAAGTCGATCGAGGAGCCGCCACCCCATACCGTCTGGATCCTGTGTGCCCCAAGTGTTGAGGATGTGCTGCCGACAGTCGTGTCGCGCACGCGCCATGTCGCGCTCCGTACGCCGTCGGCGAGAGATGTCGCCGATCTGCTCGTCGAGCGATACGGGGTCGACCGGGCGATCGCGGCGTTCGCTGCGCGCGCCTCTCAGGGCCATATCGGACGAGCCAGGGGGCTCGCCACTGACGAGCATGCTCGGCTGCGCCGGCAGGAAGTTCTGAGAATACCGTTGCAACTGCGAGATATTCCGTCATGCTTCATGAATGCCGCGAACCTCATCTCTGCATCGACCGAGGATGCCAAGGGCATCACGGACCCCCTCGACCTGTTCGAGGGGGAGCAGCTCGCGAGTGCCTACGGCGCGGGCGCCGACGTGCGGATCAAGGGCCAGTTGAAAAAGTCGATGGACACGGCAGCGAAGGATCTCGCGAAGAAACAGAAGACGAGGAGTACCCGGACGGTGCGCGACCAGATCGATCGGGCGCTCGTCGACCTCATGGGCTTATACCGCGATGTGCTGTTCATTCAGTTCGATTCTGGGGTCCCGCTCATCAATGAGGAGATGCGTCCTCAGCTTTCGCAGCTCGCTCGGCAGGGGAGTGCGAACGACACCGGACGCCGACTAAGGGCGATCAGTTATGCCCGGGCGCAGGTGCAGGCGAACGTCACGCCACTGCTTGCGATGGAGTCACTCATGGTTGAGCTCAAGGATCCGTGGATTCGCAGCGCCACTGCTTGACGCGCAACTCGGGGCCGACGTATCGTGCGAGAACCCCCGTTCGCGGGCCGAATTCCACGGGCGAGACGTCCTCGAGAGCTGGGAGCAAGCCAATGCGGTGGTCCGTGACGCGGACCGGCGGGGGGGAATCGCGACGAGGCGGGCGCCTGCTCCTCGCCGGGGCGATGACCCTGGCACTGACGGCCTGTAGTGCCCTTTCGTCAGTAGACGTGGCGCCAGTGCCGATCCCAGCGCCGAGTGCAACCACCGCGATGGCTGCGAGCCTTGAGGGCTTCTACGGCCAGCAGGTGACGTGGCGAAACTGCGGTGACGCCGATTGCACGACCGTGAAGGTTCCGATCGACTACGCGAATCCTGATGAACGGACGATTGACCTAGCCGTGACCCGGGTGCGTTCCACCGGCACGGCGATCGGCTCGCTGTTCGTGAACCCGGGTGGCCCCGGGGGCAGTGCCTTCGATTACGCGAAGGCAGCGTCGCGGATCGTCAGCCCGTCCGTTCTCGATGCCTACGACGTGGTGGGTGTTGACCCGCGCGGGGTTGCGAAGAGCGATCCCATGCGATGTCTGACGGATGCGCAGATCGACGAACTTGTCGAGGTCGATGCGACTCCGGATTCTGCCGCGGAGGAGGCGCGGGTCGTCGCCACCTCAGAGATGGTCGGTCGCACCTGCGGCGAGAAGGCTAATCCGGTCCTTCAATTCATGGGTACCGTGAATGCCGCCCGTGACCTCGACATCGTTCGTGCGGTCATCGGTGACTCCTCGTTCAACTATCTCGGCAAGTCCTACGGCACCTACCTCGGTGCGGTCTATGCAGAGCTCTTTCCTGGAACGGTCGGCCGCATGGTGCTCGACGGTGTACTCCCGGCTGACCTTGATCTCACTGAATTGACCCGCGGTCAGGCGCGCGCCTTCGAGGTGGCATTCGACGACTTCTCACGCGATTGCAGCGAGCAGGATGACTGCCCCTTTCAGGGCAGGCCTGATGAAGTCGCTCAGCAGATTCGTGAGGCACTGATCGCCCTTGATACGAACCCCATCCCCGTGGGCGAGCGGTCCCTGAACGAGGGACTGGCGACGTACGCAGTCCTCACGTACCTGTACTTCCCGTCCAACGACTACCCGCAACTCAGGGCAGCGCTTGCGGCGATGGTGAATGACCGTGACGGTACGCAATTGCTTGACCTACTCGATGGGCGTATCAATCGCGGACCTGATGGTCGCTACCTCGACAACTCGACCGATGCCTTCTACGCGGTGACGTGCGCTGACCGCAGTTCGGATGTCTCGCTGGAACAGGTCCGGTCCCTTGCCAAGGAGTGGAGCGTCGAATCCCCGACGTTCGGAGCGGCGCTCGCCTGGGGACTCCTCGTTTGCAATGACTGGCCGGTCTCGCTGGACCCTCCAATCACGAGCGTGACAGCGCGAGGCTCGGCGCCAATCCTTGTCGTATCGACGAAGCATGATCCGGCGACCCCGTATGAATGGGGTCAGCGCCTTGCTGGCCAACTCGACAACGCGGTGCTGATCTCCTGGAACGGCTACAACCACACCGCCTATCTCGAGGGGTCGACCTGCGTGACGGACGCGGTCGATGCATACCTCCTCGCTGGGACGCTGCCGAAGGCGGGCACGGTCTGCGACTGAAAGTTTTTATTTCAACTATGTGTGGTAGGTTCTGCGACGAACTGAACACCGCTAAGTTTTGCCTTACCCTGGAGATGCAATGACGTCAGTCACGACGCCCACCGAAGCCACCACCGCCGATCCGCGCCGATGGAAGGCCCTCGTCGTCATCGCCATCGCCCAGCTGATGGTCGTGCTCGATGCGTCGATTGTGAACATCGCGCTACCGTCGATCCAGATTGACCTTGGCTTCACCGATGCAAACCGGCAGTGGGTCATCACGGCCTACACCCTCGCTTTCGGCGGCCTGCTCCTCCTCGGTGGTCGAATCGCTGACTACGCAGGACGCAAGCGAATCTTCATCGTCGGACTCGCCGGATTCGCGTTCGCCTCATTCCTCGGCGGCATCTCTACGAGCGCACCCCAACTCCTTGCGGCGCGTGGTCTCCAGGGGCTGTTCGCGGCATTGCTCGCCCCCGCGGCCCTGAGCCTCATCTCAGTTACGTTCATCGACTCCAAGGAGCGGGCCAAGGCCTTCGGCGTCTACGGAGCCCTGTCCGGCGGTGGCGCGGCGATCGGCCTCGTCCTCGGCGGCATTCTCACCGAATATGCCTCCTGGCACTGGACTCTCCTGGTGAATGTGCCGATTGCGATCGTGGCCGTTCTCCTTGCCATCCCCTACGTTCGCGAGTCCCGCGCCACCGGCAACACGAAGTACGACATCCCAGGTGCTGTCACGTCAACCCTCGGCCTTGTCTCGCTCGTGTACGGCATCACGCAGGCGAGCACGGTCGGCTGGAACGGAGCGTCGACCCTCACGTTCATGGGTCTGGGAATCGCTCTGCTGGCCATCTTTATGTTCATTGAGAGCAGGTCGAGCCACCCCTTGCTACCGATCCGAATCCTCGCGAACCGCAACCGCGGAGGCGCCTACCTCGCAGCGTTCTTCGTCGGGGTCGGACTGTTCGCGATGTTCCTCTTCCTCACCTTCTTCTTCCAAGGCGTCCTGGGCTACTCGCCGCTGAAGTCCGGGCTGCTCTTCCTGCCGTTCTCTGCGGGCGTCATCGTGAGTGCGGGTATCGCGAGCCAGTTGCTGCCTCGCTTTGGCCCTCGCTGGGTTACCTTCGGCGGCTTCTGCCTCGCGGTGACGGGCATGGCCTCGCTCGTCTTCCTCACTCCATCGAGCCAGTATGCGACGAACATTCTCCCCTCGCTCATTGTGCTGAGCCTCGGCATGGGACTCATCTTCGTTCCGCTGTCGGCCACCGCCCTGTTTGGCGCAGGCAATCACGATGCTGGAGTGGCTTCGGCGGTGCTCAACACCAGCCAGCAGATCGGCGGATCGATTGGGGTCGCATTCCTCAACACGATCGCTGCGTCCGCAACGACCGCATACGTCGTGGCGAACAACCTCCAGGGCCCGGACCCCGATGCGCTCGTCGCAGGCTTCTCCCAGGGTTTCGCCTGGGGCGCTGGGATTCTTGCACTCGCCGCCATTATCTGGGTGAGCCTCGTTCGGATGAGTAAGCAGGACATGTCGGCGGGCGACGTCGAGCCCGCACTCGTCCACTGACGTTTCTCGCAATAGACAGTCGCGCCCAAGAACCCCTGCCCATCAAGGGTTCAGTGAGGTATCAAAGGTCGAGCAGAGTCCGTATCTCATCGGTGTTCGTGACGACGTGATCAGCCCCTGCGGCTACGAGTTCGCCCTCGTCCGAGTAGCCCCAGAGCACGCCGATTGAGCCGAAGCCGTGGTGGTGGGCGCCGAGGACGTCCTCCTTGCGATCACCGATCATCATCGCGGTAACTGAGTTCAGGTCGACGCCGAGGCCAGCGATGGCGTGGGCGATAACACTCGGCTTGTCCTGTCGTAGCAGGTCGAGTTCGGAGCCGCTCACGAAGTCGAAGTGCTCGATGAGCCCGGCCCGGGTGAGCACCCGGACAGCGGACTCGATCGGTTTTGCTGTCGCGAGGGCGAGTTTCATGTCGCTTGCACCGATGTCGGTGATGAGCGAGGCCATGCCCGGGAAGACGTCGAACTCATATTCACCGCCCCCGAAGTACTCGGATCGATAGGCGGTCACGAAGGCGGCAACCTCCTCATCGGACTTCGAGTAGACCTCCTTGAGCGTGTAGTGCAGGGGAGGCCCAAGGAAGGCTCGAAGTTGTTCATCGGACATGTCGGGCATCCCAATGATCGGCAGGGCGTGTCGAAGGCACCGGTAGATACCGGGGATCGAATCGGTGATCGTGCCATCGAGGTCGCACAGGACAACATCTGGGCAGGGCACCTGATCATCCTCGCAGGAGGCCAAACACCCTCGCGCCCCGGTGGGCGAGAGGGCCGCTAAGATTCTCAAGTACGTTGGAACAGATCGACCGCGCGTGCCGCGGGGCGCATGACCGGGGGTGTCCGCCGGGAGGGTGTTCGGGCAGGGATCGCGTGGATGGAGCGGGCTCGAACGCGGGGGCTGCTCCGAAAGGCCGCCTTAGCTCAGGGGTAGAGCAACGCACTCGTAATGCGTAGGTCCGGGGTTCAAATCCCCGAGGCGGCTCCACGAAAACATGTTGCAGGTAAACGTGTTTTGGGAGTTTCGGCAGGGACAGCGGATCCACTCGAAGCCGATTTGCCACAGATTTGCCACAGATTGATTTCGGTCGCGAACCGGTTCTGCTGCCTCGGAGGCGTTTTCGCCCGCCTCCTGGCAAGTCGATTACGTGTCTTGTCAGGTCGTTGATATGTCTTGATACGTGACCTGTCCGTCCTGATGCTTCGCCATTGTGTCTTGGGCAGGAGAGCAGACGAG
>CAMDKQ010000103.1 GCA_945901095.1 Bifidobacterium breve | reverse complement strand
AACCAGCCGCAGGTCGCGATCCTGGGCACCGGTGCGGTCGTCAAGCGCCCGGTCGTGGTCAAGGACGACTCCGGCGCCGACGTCATCGCGATCCGGTCAATGGTCTACCTCGCGCTGACCTACGACCACCGGCTCGTCGACGGCGCGGATGCCGCCCGCTTCCTCGGGGCCATCAAGGCCCGGCTCGAGGAGGCCGCATTCGAGGCCGACGTCGGTGTGGTGACCGCATGAAGATCACGAGGATTGAGCCGGTCGTCGTCAACGCAGGTATGCGCAATTGGGTCTTCGTCGTGGTGCGGACTGACCAAGCCGGCCTCGAGGGCATCGGCGAAGCAACCCTGGAGTTTCAGACGCGAGCTGTCTCGGGGGCTGTCCAGGATCTCGCCGAACTGATCATCGGCAGGGATCCGACCGACATTGAGCGGCTTTGGCAGATCATGTTCCGCCATCCCTTCTTCAAGGGCGGTGCCGTGACCATGTCGGCACTGAGCGGGATCGATCAGGCGCTGCACGACATCCTCGCCAAGGACCTAGGAGTACCGCTCTATCGTCTGTTGGGCGGACTGGCCCGCGATCGGGTGCGCTTGTACGACCATCTGGGTGGCGGAAACTCCACGGCGGTCTACGACCATGACTCGCCCTCGGCTTTCGCGGAACGCGCTGCGGAGTCCCGTGAGGCGGGGTTCACCGCACTGAAAGTTCTGCCCGTCGGCCGAACCCAAGCGCTGAACGACGCTCGAGGCATCGCTCACGCTGTCGACCTCGTCACGGCAGCTCGCGAAGGTGCTGGAGACGATGTCGAGATCATGATCGACTTTCACGGTCGCACCAGCGCTGCCGCCGCCATCGAGGTCTGTCGCGCCGTCGAGCACCTACGGCCATGGTTCGTCGAGGAGATCTGTGCCCCTGATCGCCCCGATGAGCTCATCAAGGCTGCACGTTCGGTTGCAATCCCAGTTGCGGCAGGTGAGCGCCTCTACGGTCGGCGGGACTTTCTGACCTTGCTTGAGGCGGGTGCGATCGACATTGCGCAGCCGGATGTCTGCCACGTCGGAGGTATCACCGAATTGCGCAAGATTGCCAGCCTCTGTGACACCTTCGGCGTGGCGATGGCCCCACATAACCCGCTCGGCCCTGTGGCCACGATGGTCAACGTGCACGTGGCGCTTGCCACTCCCAACTTCCTCGTTCAGGAGATCATGCGATCCGACGTTCCGTGGCGCGGCGACGTGATCGAGGATGACCTGACGATTGATGCGGGGTACGCGCTACCACCGGGGAAGGCTGGTATCGGAGTGACGCTCGATTGGGCCGTTGCTGCGGCTCATCCCCCGCTGGATGAGCGCGCACCCCAGTGGTTCCATCCCGATGGCTCCGCTGCGGACTGGTGAGAGACACCGCCTACCGATGGCCAAACCCCTCTTTGGTGCTCCGATGTCAGATGATTCACATAGAAAGCAGGTCTGCGATGACGGCCCATACGCTCCCCGTAGGCACGAATATGCCGGCGCTTGTCTACGAGGCGCCCCGTGTCATGACGATGCGCGATGTCCCGATCCCGCTGCCCAGGCCCGATGAGGTGCTCATCGAGGTGGAGTACTCCGGCATCTGCGGTTCGGAGCTGAGCGGCTTCCTCGGGCAGAGCAGTATCCGCCAACCACCACTCGTCTTCGGCCACGAGATTTCTGGTCGTATCGCAGCCCTCGGCGACGACGTCGATGACTCGTGGCAAGCACACGTCGGTGATCCAGTCACGGCCAATCCACTGGTGAGCTGCGGCCGTTGCGACTTCTGCGCGCGCGGCCGTCAGCAGTTGTGCCCCCGGCGTCTGCTTCTTGGAGCAACGCTGCCTGGAGGAAATGCCCGGTACGTCGCGGTCCCGGTCGCATCCGTCCTCGCAGTTCCCGAAGGTATGGATCTCGCGACTGCTGCCATGGTGGAGCCGGTGGCGTTCGCCCTGCGCGCAGTGGAGGTCTCGACCGTCACGCCCGCCTCATCCGTGCTGGTAGTGGGAGCGGGTGCGATCGGGTTGCTGATCCTCCAGGTTCTCGCTGCGTCGGGGGTCCGGACGCGCTACGTCGTGGAGACGAACCCCGATCGCCTGGCGCGGGCTGTCGCACTCGGCTGCATCCCGTTGGAGCGGGGCGAACGGGGTCTCCCATCAATGATCGATGAGGTGACGGGGGGCCGCGGAGTCGATGTCGCCATTGATGCGGTCGGTGCACCTTCGACAAGGCGGGAGTGCATGCTGAGTTTGACGCCGGGCGGGACCATGGTCCTCGTTGGCCTCCACTCGGACGAGACAGAACTCCCACTGAACACCGTCGTGCGCTCGGAACTCGTCATCCGAGGGGCGTTCGCCTACTCGCCGGTGCACTTCCGGCAGGGACTGGCATGGTTGGCAGAGGGGATCGTGGGCCTAAAGGCGGGCGTCGTCGTTGCGCGTCTGGATGAAGGTCAGAAGTGGTACGAGCAGCTCGTATCGGGGCACCCCGCCTCAAAGGTTCTCCTCCAGCCGGCACTTCAGGCATCCTGAGGCCCATCGTCAACTGGCAAGCAGCACTCGCGCGCCATCGGGACAGATACAGATGAGACCTTCGCATGAAGCTCATTCGAGTCGGACCCATCCGTGCTGAGCATCGATGACATACCGGTCTCCGCATCCAAATGACAATCACAGGGCTGAACGACCAGCACGCCGACCTCCGGTCGACGCCGGGCACTGAGCAGCCCGTGAGGGTCGTATCGGTCAGCAGCCTTTCAGCCGCCCAGATCTGCACCACCTTCGATCGCTGGCGACATCTGGCCATGGTTGACGTCTGAGGAAACGTCATCGGCGTTGCACGAACGTTCGTCTAGGAGAGGGTCCGCGTCAAGCCTCGTGTGCCATCAAACCACCGACTCACCGTACGGCGCCGCCCGTGAGCCCGCGACTGATGGCCCGTTGGGCCAAGAGGAAGACAACGAGTACTGGAAGCAGTGCCATCAATGCGGCACCCGCTGACGCTAGAAGATTGTTGTCTTGCTGGGTCACCAGCGTCGCGGCCGCCAAGGTCACAGTGAACTTGTCCGAGGACTGCAGCATGAACGATGCCATGATGAGGTCGCCCCAGACCCACACGAACGTAAGTGCGGCCAGCGTCCCGATGGCCGGCTTGGCCAGGGGTATCACGATGCTCATCAGCGTGCGCATGGTCGATGCACCGTCCACCGCAGCCGAATCGAGGCATTCCGGCGGGATACCCCTCTGATAGTAGGAGTGGAGCAGGTAGACGCCGAACGGCATGTTTACCGTGGCGTACAGCACCGCGAGGACCACGAGGTTGTCGAGCAGGTGGAGTCTGCTGACACCGACATAGAGCGGTACGGCATAGACGATGAAGGGAACCGACCAGAAGGCGAAGAGACCGTACATCAAGAGCCTGCTCAGTCTACCGGCGTGACGCAGGAACCAGAACGCAGCGGCACTGCACACGGGGACGAGAATGAGTGTCGCGAGTGTGACTGTGAAGGCGCTGTTCAGCAGCGCTCGTCCGAGATCCGCTTCCTCCCACGCGTTCCGAAGGTTGTCCAACGTCCAAGAGGTGGGCAGGCCCAGTTGGTTGTTCGCATAGTCCTGCGGGGTCTTGAACGCCGTGGATGCGAGGAAAACGAACGGGTAGAGGAACGGCAGCGCCAGGAGGACCAGAATGGCCGTCCGGGGGATGCTGATACGCGACCTCATCGGTTGGCCTCGGCGGCGACTTGGTAGGAACGAGCAGTTCGTCTGCGCAACCATGTGACTCCACTGGCTGCCACTCCGAGCGTCGCAACAATCGCGAGCAGGACCACCGACTCGGCGGCGGCAATTCCGAACGCACCGAACGTGAATGCGTTCTGATAGATGTCGAAATCGATAGTCGTACTGGCCCCGTTGGGACCGCCGCTGGTGAGCACATAGACCCAGCCGAAGCTGAAGGCGAATAGGGAGATGGTCTGGTACGCCGCCCATAGGCCGATGACGGGGCGAAGCTCCGGCAGGATGATATGTCGCACCGACTGCCACCAATTGGCACCGTCCAGCGTGGCGGCTTCGAGTTGCTCCAGGGGCAAGGCACTGAGAGCAGCGCTGAAGATGATGATGCCCACGCCCATGCCCGCCCATGTGAGCAGGACGATGAGGACGGGCTTGACGAGGTCCTGGTCGTTGAGCCAGTCCAGCGCAAATGCGCCGAGCCCCATTCGTCGGAGTAGTTCGTTGAAGGGACCATCGGGGGCGAGCACTACACGGAACATGATGCCGACGATTGCTGGAGAAAGCACCGCCGGGAAGAAGAAGATGGTCCGAAAAACAGAGGCACCCCGGACCCGGTCGAACAGGACGAGCGCCACCAGGAACGGTGTGAGGACGTAGATCGGCAGTCCGAGCAGCAGTACGGCTTGGTTCCACAGCACCTGTTGGAAAAACTCCGATGCGAACAGGTCGTGGTAGTTCTGCCATCCGATGAATGGACTCTCCGACCCCGGCTGCCAGTCGTGCGCCGACTGGAAAGCGACGTACGCCATGGGTACCACGATGATGAGCCCGACAAACGCCAGGACAGGTAATACCAGAGGGAGCTCAAGCAATGCTGAACGACGTCGATCCCATGACCTAGGGAAAGAGCGCCCGGATGCGGCGGGACTTGGTCCCGCCGCATCCGGGTGCGAGTTGAGCAGTGTCGTCATGACTGCACCACGGCGATCAGCGGCACCCGCTTATCGCGTGTACTTCGGTCGAAGCTTGGCCATGGCCGCCTCGAGTTGATCCATGAGTTCCTGGGCGCTCAGCTCCCCGCTCACGTAGGCGGGAGTCTGGCGCTCGGCAATGGCGAGGACCGAAGCGGGCATCGCCATGTAGGTGGTGCGATTGCCTTCAAGCGCGAAGCCTGCGAGGAGTTTGTCTTCCACAGGATCCTTGCCTTGGAGCACGATCTCGGTGTTGCTGGGGATGCTCCCGTTGTCCCCGAGGATTTGCTGGGCTTCCTTGCTCAGGAGGAAGCGCAGATACAGGATCCCGGCGTCACGGTCCTGCGCCCACTTGGTGAGCGCCCAGCCGTTGTTGGGGCCGAAATCCACCATCTGGCCGGTCTGGAACGAGCCGGGCAGCATCGGCGGGTAGAAGACGTCCGGCACGTCGTTGCCGAGCGCGGCGCGATACTGCTCAAGCTTGCCTAGGGACACGTTTGTCAGCACCATGGCGGCCTTGCCGCCGCTGAAGTAGTCCTCACTGTCCGACAGGGTTCGGCCATCAGAGCCGTCCGCAAAGCAACCGGCCTTGTTCATGTCCTGCAGGTAGGTGATGGCCTGCACCATCTTCGGTGAGTTGAATGGAAGCTGCGCGGACACAAGCTGCTTGAGCTCGTCGTCGTTCAGCAGCATGTCGGCGTAGATGTACAGGAACCAATCCCCCATGTACCCGTCCTTCCACCCCCCGGAGATGGGCTGAATCCCCGCGCTGCGCAGCTTGGTGCAGGTATCGAGGAGGCCCTCCCACGTGGTGGGCGGACCTGAGATTCCAGCCTGCTGGAACAGCTTCTTGTTGTAGAAGTACTGGAACGTGTACGCCTCGAAAGGAATGGCGTAGAGCTTGCCGTCTGGCGCGCGGGAGACATCGATGAGCGAGACCGCCTTGGCGACTTCTGGTGTGACGACGTCATCGATCACCTCAAGACCGTTTGCGTAGTCAGCTGCAAACAGCGACGGGTACATCGACACGACGTCGGGGCCGCTACCGGCAGCCGTCGCCGCGCGGAACTTGTCGAAGTAGGTGTCGTAGGCCGGGGCCTCCATCTTGATGTCGATGGTGGGGTACTTGGCAGTGAATGCGGCATTGATCGCGTCGAGCCGAGTCTTCCCGCCCTCTTCTGAGTACCCCGGGTCCCAGACCGTGAGCGTCACCGGCGAGGCCGGCGGCAGCGGCGACTCGGCGGGCGTGGAACCGGCCGGCTCAGAAGGCGCGGGCGCGGAACTCGCGGCTGGCGTGGACGAACTTGGAGAACTCGTCTGCGTCGATGAGGGCGAGCTGCTACAGCCCGCCGCGACAAGACCGACTAGGCCAAGAGTGGCAATTAGGTTAGATCGTCTTCCGAACATCATTGGGTCTCCTTCGGATTGGAACCGGTACCAAAGGAGTCTGATGGCGGTGAACAAGCCTGTCAAGGGAACTGGTGAAATTGGCCCCCCAACGACGCGGAAGCGTTACCGGTTCTTCGCACTTAAGCGGGGTGGTGCCGTGAGCCATGGAGGACCGTACGTCGTTGTTGTTTGCACTGCCCGGTTACCGGTTTCGTAAGCGCCGGTTCGTGTGCGCGGAGGCACGGTGTCCGCGCAGGTCCTTCACGCTGGCCAGTGCGCAACTGCCGGCCCGCTCGCGGGTGACGACCAGGCTGCGGGAGCGGGTCGGTGCCGCGGTTGCGG
The DNA here is from genome assembly GCA_945901095.1 of Bifidobacterium breve. Classification (GTDB taxonomy): domain Bacteria; phylum Actinomycetota; class Actinomycetes; order S36-B12; family S36-B12; genus WLND01. The sequence continues at coordinate 4,253 of CAMDKQ010000103.1, read as the reverse complement.
GGGCGAATCGGGCGGTGAGCGAGGTCGCCGCGGAATGCGGGATCGCGTGGTGGACGGCCCATCGAATCCTGGTGCTGGCGGCCGCGGCCGTGGCGTGCCCCGCGGCGCCGACGGCGATGATCGGGATCGACGAGACCCGGGAGGGCCACGACTGCACGGGGCCGTGGCAGCGGTCCGATCCGTGGACGACCTCGATCGTGGACCTGGACCCGGGACGGCCCGGGGGATCATCGGGCTCGCCTTCGGTCGCTCCGGTGAGTGCGTGGAGGACTGGATCGCGTTGCAGGGCAACGACTTCCGGGACGCTGCCCGTGTCCTGGCGATCGACCCAAGCGCGCCCTAAACGTCGGGGATCAGGCGGGCACTGCCCGGTGCCCGGATCGTGATGGGCCACTTCCACGTGGTGATGCTCGCCAACCGGGCGGTCACCGACGTCCGCCAGCGGGTGAGCCGGGACCGTCACGGCCGCCGCGGCAGGAAGGAAGACTTCGCATGGGCCCACCGACAACGGCTCCTTTGCACAAGCGACCGGCTCGGACACAGGGCACGGGCCCGGCTCGACGCGCTGTTCGCGACCGACGACCCCACCGGTGAGATCGCCGCCGCATGGCAATGCAAAGAGCACCTTCGCCGCCTCCGGACCGGCGCCCAAGCGGCCCGGCCGATGTCCACAGGAGCTGAGCGCCGTCCCACGGAGACGCTTGGGCACGAAATGCCCGCCGACCACGATGGCATGGAGATGCGAAGGCCTGGTGCAGGCGATCAGGTCACCGGGATTAGACAGCCGGCCATTCGAACGTGGTTGTCAGTTCACCGGTGGCTCCTGTCCGAGCCGAGCGGTAGGCGCACTCGATGATCTCGATCACGTGCCGTGCGTGCTCTGCCGAGGCAGCGCTGCGCACACCGGACCTGGCCTCGTCGACCATCTGCATGACGTCCTCGAAGACGTGCGATTCGGGAATGTCGCGGTGCGGGCCGGTGACGTGCGGCAATACGCACATCTGTGCTTCCCAGTCGGTCACTGGGGCATGGGTGGTCAGTTCCCGACCTGGGAAGTCGATGGGCTCGCCATTGAGCAGGACCCCCTCTAGCGTTCCGGCAGTGCCGTAGAAGGTGGTGGCACCGAACTGGTCGGTAGTCCAGCCCGCGGCGGTGCCATGCGCCACGATGAACACCCCGCCCTGAAACTCCAGCAGCGCGACCGTGTTGTCATCGACCTCCGGGGTGAACGCTTCGCCTCGGTAGGACCGCTGAGCGACGACCTGACCGCTCATGGCGCTTACACGCTGAGCCGGCCCCAGAATGGCTGTGAGCTGATGGAGTGCATAGGCGGTCATGTCCCACATGGGGCCGCCGCCGGGCGAGCGGAAATACCAACGTGGGTCGATTCCACCCCCTGGGCCACCATCACGCTCCGGTTCCGCCTCGTGGTAGGCGTCAAACGAGCACCCGCAGATACCCCAGGCCGGTTGGCCGATCGCGCCCGACCTGATGAGTTCGCGAATCGCCGTCACCTGAGGGCGCAGCACCTCGCCGGGAGAGGCGATCAGCGCGAGCCCGCGTGATCGCGCGAGGTCAATCACCTCATCCGCCTCGGCCACCGTCGTTGTCATCGTCTTGTTGACGTGGACATGCTTCCCGGCGAGCAGACTGTCGCGGACGTGCTCGTAGTGCAGCCCGATCGGGCTTACGACGGTCACGGCATCGATGACGTCCGCCTCAAGCATGTCGGACAGGCTGGCGTAGGCGTGTTCAACACCGAATCTCCTGGCCACGTCGTTTGCCCGATCGACGACTGGGTCGCACAGCGCCGCGAGGACGACATGATCAGCGATGTCGTCGCAAGCGAGGTGCGGGATGACGGCCCGGATCGACAACGCGCCCACACCCACAACGCCAATTCGCAACGGTCTTGTCACAGAAACTCCCTAGGTGTGATCTCGTGCCTGGAAAATGGTGACTTGTGTGCTGTCAGACAACCTGGATGGCCCTGCGCTCCAGCGCCGATTGCTCGGCGGCGACGATGACTGACAGGACGTGGGCGGCACTCTCCAGCGGAATCGACAGCGGTGTCCCGTCGAGGACGTGGTCGACTAGGTCGGCCAATCCGAGCAGGTGGTCGGGACCCTCCGCACGCTCGTGAGGAACGTGGATCTCCTTCACTTCGGTGGAGTCACTGTGCTTCAGCCAAAGCGGGGCTGACACGTCAAGAAGGCTTGCTGCCAGCGTCCCTTCGCGTCCGCGTACCTCGAACTCCGGGCCGAACGTGCCGGCTGACGCAAAACTGGCATGCAGATCGGCGATCACACCCGTTCGGGTCAGGGCTGTGACATGCCAGTCGTCGTCGCTCTCGACCGGCACTCGGACGCCGCCCATTGGCCCGTCGATGAGGACAAAAGCGTCTATTGTGCGGCGCGACGTGGCCGATACCTCGACAACCGGCCCCACGAGCGCTTCCAGCACATGCAGGGGATAGACCCCCATGTCCCGCCACGGTCCTGAGCCAGCGGCGAAAAAGTGGGATGGGTCGGTGGTGAACCCAGCCCATGGCGGCACGCCGCCGTTCGCAAACGCCACGACCGCGGTGACTGGTCCGACCGCACCACCGTGCACCATCTCGATCATGCGCCGAACCTGTGGGAAGAGCACCACTGAGGGGGCGGCAGCGACCGTAACTCCCGCCTCGAGGGCTGCGCTTGCGATCAGCTGTGTGTCGGCCGGGCTGGTCGCGACGGGCTTCTCGCAGTAGACGTGCTTCCCTGCACGCAGCGCCGCGAGCGTCACGTCCAGGTGTGCCGCAGCCGGAGTGAGATTGCACACGATGTCAACGTCGTCGCGACCGACGGCCTCAGCGACATCGATGGACGATGGGACGCCGTACGCCTCAGCCACCGCTCGGGCGCGATCGGCGGTCCTCGATGCCACGACGGCAAGGTGTGCCCGCCCAGCTAGACGGTGGAACTCCGGCAAGTAGTCGCGCGTCGCAACATCACCTGCGCCAACGACAGCGATCCCGAGTGAAACCATGACATCTCCTTTACAGGCGCAACTGGGGCCGCTATATTGGAACCGGTTCCAGCGTTCAATCACGCTACCAGATCGAGAGCCGGGACCGCAAGAATCAAGCCCAACTTGTCTCCCACATTGCGCGTGGGCCGCCCTGTGAGGCACACCGCGCACCGATCACGAGAGGATTGATATGCAACGGCTGGCCGTCATTGGACTTGGCAGCGTGTTCCAAGGTCCGTACCGCTCACGAATCGAACAGCTCCGCCAGCAAGGCAAGGCGGAGATCCAAGTCGTCTGCGACCGTGACGAATCAAAGCGCCTCTGGGCCGCTGAGAGATTCCCCGCGGCACGCATGAGCGACGACGCGCTCGAGACTTGCGTGGCGGACGATGTCGACACAGTGTTGATCTTGACCAGCATGGTGGCGCACGGCGAGCTCGCCGCGGCTGCGCTCAGGGCCGGAAAGAATGTCCTTGTTGAGAAGCCGATGGCTACGAGACTTGACGAGGCGGCCGAGCTGGTCGAGCTGGCCGACCGGGGTCCCGGCCTACTTATATGCGCTCCCCACGTCCTTCTCTCGCCCACTTACCGAGAGATGCACGCGCGCGTCAATGCCGGCTTCGTCGGCCCTATCCTGTCCGCGCGTGCGCGATACGGCTGGGCGGGCCCTTGGTGGGGGGAGTGGTTCTATCGCCCTGGCGGCGGTGCGATGTTCGATCTTGGGGTGTACAACCTCACCAGCCTGTGCGGCTTCATGGGGTCGGTTCAACGCGTCGTGGCGCTCTCTGGCGTGGCCATTCCGCAACGTGAGGTCAATGGCGAAATGATGTCCGTCGAAGCTGACGACAACTCTCATATCCTGTTGGACTTCGGCGACTCACGATTCGCCCACATCTTCACGGGCTTCACGATTCAGCGATACCGCAGCCCCGCCATCGAACTGTACGGAGCCACCGGAGTACTGCAGATGCTTGGCGACGACTGGGCACCAGAAGGCTTTGAACAATGGCTGAACGAGCGCGGTGTGTGGGAGGTCGTACCCGAAGTGGAACCGAACTGGCCATGGACTGAGGGCATTGGGCACCTCGTCGACTGTGTCGAGCGCGGGATCCAACCGGCAACGTCGCCCCGTCAGGCTTACCACGCGCTGGAGGTGATGCTGGCTGCGCAGGAGTCCGCGCGAAGCGGACGGGTCGTCGACATTGCCAGTTCGTTCCGGCAACCGGACTATTCGAACCTGCCCA
>CAMDKQ010000102.1 GCA_945901095.1 Bifidobacterium breve | reverse complement strand
TCCTCGAGCACTCCCGCACCTTCTGTTTCGAGAACGGTGGAGACCCGGAGACCTGGATCGGCTCGGCCGACATGATGCATCGCAACCTCGACCGGCGGGTCGAGACCCTCGTCCGGCTCAAGGATCCCGAGCACATTGCCTCAGTGAGCAATCTTTTCGACCTTGCCTTCGACCCCAAGACCTCCGTATGGGACCTCCATCCCGATGGCACGTGGGCTCGCCGCACGAATGCACCGGACGGCAGTCCGCTGCGCGAGTACCAAGAGACCCTCGTCGCTCGGCAGGGCAAATGGATCGATCCGTGATCACCCCCACTGTGCACCGGGAGGTCGAGCGCAAGCTTCGAGTGCCGAGTGACTTCGTCCTTCCAGACCTAGTGTCAAAGGGCCTTGTCGCCTCGATCACGCCGGGCGCAAGTTTCGACATGGCCGCCGTGTATCACGACACGCCTAGCCTCTCGCTCTTCCGCTGGCGCGCTACATTGCGCCGCAGGGAGGGTGGCGCTGACGCAGGCTGGCACCTTAAGTTACCGGTCGCAGGCGCGCCATCCACATCACGCGACGAAATTCGATTGCCACTCCTCGCCGGCACGGTCGGCTCCGTTCCAGCCGCTCTCGTCGACATCGTCTCCCCGCTCATCCGCGGAGAGCGCCTCGTCCCCCAAGTCACCGTACGCACCAATCGGACCCCTCAGGTTCTTCACGCCGGCAATGGCGCCCCGTTCCTCGAACTCGTCGACGACAGCGTGGTCGTCCTCGACGCCCAAGGCCATGTCGTCACCAGTTTTCGGGAGATCGAGGTCGAACTTCTCAATCATGAGCATCCCCACGCGGAGGCCCTCCTCGAGACAGTCATCGCACACCTCATTCGAGGTGGTGCCACGGTCGAGTCAACGAGCAAGGCCGCGAGCGCACTGGGCGACGCCGCGACCGCCCCGCCCGATGTCCCGAGCCTTGCCTGGCCGCCCCTGCACTCTGCGTCCAGCGATGCACTTCGTGCGGCGCTGTCGAAGCACGTTCGCCACTTCATCCTCTCCGATGTCGCCGTGCGCCGGGACCTGCCGGACTCGGTTCATCAGATGCGAGTGGCGGCCCGAAGAATTCGTAGCATCCTCAAGAGTTTCTCATCGCTCCTTGATGAATCGTGGGCAGCCTCGCTCGCCGACGAGCTTGCGTGGATCGCGAGGGAGCTCGGTGCCATCCGCGACACCGAGGTACTCCTCCAGCGGCTAGATCGACATGCCGACCACCTCGGTAGCGATGACGGGCCGCTCGCGAGGTCCGTCATCAATCCCCGTCTGGAGCAGCGGCTCGCTTCCTCGCGATCTGGCGCCCTCGGAGCCCTACGCAGCGACCGTCATGAATGGCTGCTCGATGATCTCGTTGCAGCAGCTACCGCACCAGCGGTTGGGTATCGGGCCAGCCTCTCGTGCGGACAAGCACTGCCTCCACTCATAGACCGGGCTTGGCGAGCTCTCGAGGCGTCGGTCACCCGGCTCACGCTCTACGGCGCAAGCGAGCCCTGGCATCGCGCCAGGATCAAGGCGAAACGGGCTCGATATGCCGTCGAGGCGGTGGCACCAACCTTCGGCAAGCAGGCAGGTCGTTTTGTCGACGTGCTGGCGGACCTCACCGAGGCTCTCGGGGAGCATCACGATGCCGTGGTCGCCCAGCAAATGATTCGAGAGCTATCGGATGGCCCGGGGATCGAGCCTCGTCGCGTGTTTGCCCTCGGACGTCTCCATGCCTATGAGGCGGAGCGTGAAATCGAGGCACGTAGGGCGGTCTTCACCACTTGGTCCACGGTCGTCTGGGAGGCCGGGCGATCGGGATTGGTCCGTCATGCCGGGCAGTAGATGGATTCGTGGAGCCGGAGTCGTCCTCCTTCGACACACCGGAGCATTCCCCGAGGTCCTTGTCGTCCACCGTCCCAAGGAAGACAACTGGTCGCTGCCCAAGGGAAAGCTCGAACCTGGCGAACAGGAAATCCACGCGGCAATTCGCGAGTGCGACGAAGAATCGGGATTCCAAGCGGTCCTCGGACCTCGGCTTCCTTCACTGCACTATGACGTGGAAGGGATCCCGAAAAGGGTTGACTTCTGGGCTGCTCATGCAAGTAGTGATGAGGGCTTCACCCCGGGACCGGAGATCGACGCCATTCAATGGATTCCCGTCGACTCGTCCCCAACCTCGTTCGCCCAAGCCTCCGAGGCAGACCTTGTCGCACGGGCCGCAGCCCTGCCACAGACGAGTCCGCTCATCCTGCTTCGGCATGCGGTGGCAGCAAAGCGGTCGGATTACCGCGGAAAGGATGACGCTGAGCGTCCACTTTCTGGGAAGGGTCGAAGCCAGGCAAAAGCCCTTATTCCCCTTCTTGACGCCTTCGGGATCACCGATGTCCATTCCTCCACCGCCGTGCGGTGCCAACACAGTCTCCGGAAGTTTGCCAAGCACCTTGGAACCGGGGTCCAGCATGAGCCAGCCATGAGCGAGGAGGGGTTCGAGGAGCGACCAGAACGGACAATCCGACGGATGCGCAAGATGCTCCTCGACCCGGCGCCCCTTGTCCTGTGCTCACATCGGCCGCTGCTCCCGACCCTGCTTGAGGTCGTAGCCGAGGTCCTCGGAACCACCGAGATGACGAGTGAGAATCCAGCCAGCGACGCCGAGGACAGGGCAGCCCGATGGGACCCGAAGTTGCCACCGGGGGGCTTCATCGTCCTGCACCGCTCGTTTCTCGAAGGGTCGGCGCCGAGACTCGTCGCCATCGAACGGCACGTCGTCGCCGACGAATGAGTACCTCGACGGTTACGGTGCCTGTTGAAGTGATTTCACATCGAAGCGGAGCAGGTAGATGAACAGACGTCTGATATTTCGGAGCCTAGCGACCACATGCTTCGCCTCAGTAGCCCTCGCGGCCTGCGCACCCGCTCCGGCCGCTGCACCGTCAACGACGCCCTCGCCTGTAACGACACCCCCACCGTCACTCTCGGCATTGCCTTCGCCGTCGCCGAGCCTTTCGACCTCGCCCTCGGCCACGGTCCTGACCTCTGCAGTGAGCGCAACCACGGCTCGCGGCACTGCCCGTTTGGCGATCACGGTGATGAGCACAGTCGAGGGATTCGACGATGAAATCCAAGGTGTGGGCCTCACCGTGCTCAACGCTGGGGATGCTGACCTCACCTGGAATTCGGTGGTCGGGCAAACCCATGAAATCCTCTTGGCCGACGATCTCTTCGTTCAACTCGAGCCTCCATCGGGCGCCTGGGTGACAGTGCCCGCCGAAGAGTGGACGCCCACTGCCGCCGCGGGTCGGCCCCTGCGTGGCCTCAGTGACCTCATGGACGTTCGTCTTGACGGGGTTGAGATCCTTGACGGGGTCGAGTCGACCAGGTACTCAGGGTTCTTGAACCTCGCCGGCAACGGCGACGGACTCGGCCTCAATTCTCGGGCCCTGCAACTTGCAGCCGCCAGCCCGTCAGCGCGAATCGCGGCAACAGTCTGGATCGATAGCAGCGGCTTGATCGTTCAGGTCATGCGAACCCTCGTCGGAGCTACCGATATCGCTGCCTCAACCGTGACGAGGCTCACCGACTTCGGGATCGCCGCCGCCATTACCGCGCCTATTGAATAATGCCAACGCTTATTTAACGAGAACTACGGCCTGGGCCTTGGACTTACCTCGGCTCACCGTGACCGTGCAGAGCCCGGCTTTGATCATCAAGACCGAACTACCCGACATCTTGCACGTTCCACCCGATCCGGCCCCCGCCTTCACCGGTCCAGAGCCCTTGAGCCCGGACCACTTGGCTATCGTCGTTGCCGCGACACGGGCGCCCGGGGCAGCCACCCCGCTCACGACAACCGCGGGTGCCGTCGGAGTTGATGCCGCGCCGGTTCCGAGGGCGTTGCTCCCCTGAACGGTGAAGGATGCCTCCGAACCGAGCTTGAGGCCAGCGACCGCGCACTGCGCTCCCGAGGTCCGGCAGGTCTGACCACCCGGAGTCGCAGTGACGGTCCACACGGTAGAGGCACCGCCAACGTCAGCAGGAGCCACCCACGAGATGTTCGTCTTGCCCGACGCCGATGACACGGCGATCCCTGTCGGCGTACCCGGGGCTGCCACCGGTAGTTCAGTCATTGACCGAACCCATGGCAGGTAGGTGGTCAGGCGCGTGTAGACCCCGGGGAGCTGCGCCGATGCGCAGTCGCCGCCAGTGCTCGTCAGGCCAGCGAGGACCGGCAGGCCATTCACCACGACGACGAGCGGCCCGCCGCTATCGCCCTGGCAGGTGTCGATGCCGCCCCCGGGAACCCCCGCGCAGATGCTGTTCGCAGCAGAGAAGGTCGACCCGTACTGGCCGCAGGTATCGGTCGGCGAGCCGAGCACCTGCACCGTCGCCCCGCGCAGCGCATCTGATGGCGGTCCGTCGTTCTTCACTGCACCCCAGCCACTAATCCCTGCCGCGGTCCCTGACTGCGGCCAGGACGCCGGGTCTTGGGTCAGGGGGAGTGAGATCACCCGTGCGGCTCCAGCGAGATCAGCCGGCGCCGCAAGTTGGATGATCGCAATGTCGTTGGCGCTCGTCGCCGCGTCGTAGCCGGGATGGACAGTGACGGCTGAGATTGCCAGCTTCGAGCCTTTGTTGCGGTCGGGAATGTTCGTGACCCCTGTCCAGCCCTGAACAGCACCGGGTGAGATTCCAGCAAAGCAGTGGGCAGCGGATACGACCGTGGTCGCGGAGATGAGCGATCCGGAGCAGAGCTCGCTCTTGTCTGGGGAATTGCCGATGATGAAGAGCACCTGCCACGGGACCGCTGACGAGTTGATCGGCGCGCCGCCAACAACCTGCGGCGCCCTGTTCCCGATACTCGCCGTAGCCACGCCAAGCGGCATGAAGCCCAATGACAGGGCTGCCCCGAGAACACCTGTGATAAAGAGCCGACAACCTCGCGTGGTGCGCCTCATTGCAGAACCCTTCTCGATGGTGCTCATATCTCTAGGTTGGACGCAACCAACGTCATCACTTCGAATTCAGACTCACGACTGAGAGCCTATGACGACCACCGCACTCGTGCGACCGGTCTTCACTAAAGTCCTGCAGATCCCGGCCTTGGTGATGGCAAGGCCCCTTGCTACTACGCGGCAGCGCAACGGGGTAAGCGACCGCATGGTGCTGTTCGCACGCAATGGGACGCTCCCCCATCGGAAGACCGTTGATTCCTTGACCGTCTGGCCGACCGAGGTCGTTCCGTCGACCGCGATGACGGGTGGGGTGGGGGTCGAGACCGGACTTGAACCGGCGGAGTTCACCGCCTGAGCGGTGAAGGTGTAGGTCGTTCCCGGCGTCAGTCCGCTCACAACACACGTGAGCTCTGTCGTCTCACAGGTGAAGCCACCGGAGTCGGCCGACACGACAAAGGACGCCGCGGCGGGCGCAGTCCAAGCCACCACGACCCTGCCTCCAGCAATTGCCGCGGCCGCGACTGCCTCAGGGGTCACAGGGGGAGTGAGTGGGATGCCGGTCGTGTCGCGAATCCACGGGAGGTGCGACGTGACCCGCGTGTAAAGGCCTGGGTAGTTGGCGAGAGCGCACTCGTTGCCCGCGCTCGTCACTCCAGCGAGCACCGGAACGCCGCCGACATCGATCACGAGGGGTCCGCCACTGTCCCCCTGACAGGTATCGAACCCCCCTGTACTTTCCCCAGCACACAGGTGATTTCCGGGCCGGTAGCTGGCGCCGTACGAACCGCAGGTCCCATCAGGAGCGGAGAGCACATGTACGGGTGCCCGGTGTAGCACCGTGGACGATGGGCCCTTGCTACCGAGGTAGCCCCATCCACTCACTGTTGCGGCAGTCCCGATCGCTGGCCACGTCGCGGGGTCCTGAGCCACCGGGAGAGCAATCACTCGCTGGCTAGCGCTCGGCACCCAAGGCGACGAGAGCTCGATGAGTGCCACATCATTGGCGAGCGTGGCCGCGTCGTACTGCGGGTGGACGATGACACGCGAGGCCGGCAACCGGTTCTGCTCTGATCGCTCACTCAGCGCACTGATGCCCGCCCACGCCTTCACTCCGGAGGCATTGGCGTCCTTCATGCAGTGCGCGGCAGTGATGATCCAGGTTCTCGAGATGAGGGATCCACCGCATAGGGATCGATCATTGATGAGGAGGAGAACCTGCCAGGGGTTCTCGGATGCGCCGCTCGGCACGCCGCCGATGATCCGGGGAGCCAGCGACGGTGAGGATGCTAACGCGGGCAGCGCCTGACCTGTCGCCGGAACGGCAAGACAAAGGGCAACGATGCCCGATCTGATTGCTGCCGAGAGCAGTGAAGAGCGCATAGTGAATTGTCACACGGCATCACTACAGCTCGGCCCGGACGCCCTTCCCAAGCACAACGACGCCGCCATCGCTCACCGTGTAGAGGCCCCGATCGCGCTCGAGGTCAACTCCGATTTGCGCACCATCGGGCACCACGACGTTCTTGTCGAGAATCGCCCGGCGCACAACCGCGTTCTTGCCGATACGGACCCCCGGCATGAGCACGCTGCCCTCCACGTAGGCCCCGGCATCGATCGCAACACTTGAGGCGATCACTGAGGTCCGAACGTGGGCACCGGAAATGATCGTTCCCGCACCGACCATTGATTCGTGGGCATTGCCACCCTGGATGAATTTTGCGGGCGGCAACGGTGGCAGGTGGGTGAGGATCGGCCAGCGCCGGTTGTAGAGATTGAAGATCGGATGGACGGAGACGAGGTCCATGTGCGCGTCGTGGTAGCTATCGAGGGTTCCGACGTCGCGCCAGTACCCCTTGTCGCGCTCGGTGGCCCCGACGACAACGTTCTCCGCAAAGTCATAGACATTCGCGCTACCCGAAGCAGTGAGCATGGGGATGATGTTCGTTCCCATGTCGTGGATCGACGAGGGATCCGCTGCGTCTGCCCTGAGCGCTTCGAGGAGGACATCCTTGGTGAAGACGTAGTTGCCCATCGAGACGAAGCAGTGCTCGTCGTCGCCCGGGATAGTGGGCGGGTCAGCAGGCTTCTCGAGGAAGTTCGTGATGCGAACGCCATCGGGGGCCGTCTGAATCACACCGAAATCACTCGCCATCGCCTTGGGCATTCGGATCCCCGCGACCGTGACCCCGGCTCCCGACTCAACGTGCGCCCGGATCATCTGCATTGGATCCATTCGGTACACATGGTCGGCGCCAAAGACGACAACAAACTCAGGATCCTCGTCGTAAACCAGGTTCAGGCTCTGGAAGATGGCATCGGCGCTTCCGGTGTACCAGCGCGGACCGAGGCGCTGCTGCGCAGGCACAGGTGTGACGTAGTCGCCGAGAAGGATCGGCATGCGCCAGGTTTGGGTCACGTGCCTGTCGAGGGAATGCGACTTATATTGGGTGAGAACGCACACCCGGCGCAACCCCGCATTGATGAGGTTCGACAGGACAAAGTCAATGAGGCGATATGAGCCTCCAAAGGGCACCGCCGGCTTGGCTCGATCGGCAGTGAGCGGCATGAGTCTCTTGCCCTCGCCACCAGCGAGGACCATCGCCAACACATGCGGATCTGACGTCACCCTAGAACCATAGCCCCAGAGTCACCCCGTTGGCGGCGCATTGAATAGCGCAGATTGCCTATGCTCATTCAATGCGCATCGGACTCCTCACTCGTGAATGGCCACCGGACATCTACGGGGGGGCTGGTGTTCATGTCGAGCAACTCGCCACCGAACTACGGCGGTTGACGCCCGTCGCGGTCCACTGCTTCGGGGCACCACGGCCCGACGCCATTGCCCATGCAGTGCCGGTCGAATTACTCGGAGCCAACAGTGCGCTCCAGACCCTCGGCGTCGATCTTGCGATGGTCACGGCAACCACGGATCTCGATCTCCTGCATTCACACACTTGGTACACCAACTTCGCCGGACACGTCGGCTCGCTCTTCCACGGCGTGCCGCACGTCATCACCGCCCACTCCCTTGAGCCGATGCGCCCGTGGAAGGAGGAGCAGCTTGGCGGTGGCTACCGCGTCTCATCGTGGGTTGAGCGCACCGCCTACAACGACGCCAGCGCTGTCATCGCCGTGAGCCACGGCATGCGGGACGACGTCCTGCGCTCCTATCCGGCAGTCGATCCGAGCCGCGTTCATGTGGTGCATAACGGCATCGACACCGACGTCTATCTCAATGATGCGGACACCACTGCCCTCGTCGAGCACGGCATTGACCCGTCTCGGCCATACGTGCTCTTCGTCGGTCGCATCACCCGGCAGAAGGGCCTGGTCCACCTCCTTCGTGCAGCGCAGCAGTTCAATGATGACCTCGTGCTCGTCATGTGTGCGTCGGCCGCCGATACCCCAGAGATCGAGGTCGAGACCGCGTCGGCCGTGCAGGCGCTACGCGCAATTCGAGGGCAGGACAGCGTCGTCTGGATCGAGCAGCAGGTACCTCGGCCGGCATTGATCCAGTTGTTCAGCCACGCGGTCGCGTTCGTTTGCCCTTCGGTGTACGAGCCCCTCGGCATCGTCAACCTCGAGGCGATGGCGTGCGAGACCGCCGTCGTCGCAAGTGACGTCGGCGGGATTCCCGAGGTCGTCGCGGACGGCGTGACGGGCGTGCTCGTCCACTACGAGGCTTCCGACCCTGCGGGGTTCGAGAACGACTTCGCCGCAGCAGTGAATTCGATAGCCAGCGACCCAGCCCGTGCAGGGCGGATGGGCCGCGCCGGCCGCGAGCGGGCGATTGCCCAATTTGGATGGGGCGCAATAGCCAAGCAGACGATGGACGTCTACCGCACCGCACTCGACCAGTGAGCGACCTCGCCGAGCCCCTTCCCGGCATCTCACTCAACCGCAGGGCGAGTCCCGCGAAGGGCTACGTGCTCTACCTGCTCGCGGCAACCTGTTTCGCGCTGAACGGGACCGTGTCAAAAGCGATCCTCACAAGCGGAATCGACTCTGCCCGACTGTCGCAACTCCGAGTCACTGCAGCCTTCCTCATCCTCCTCGCCTTCGTGGCGGTGAGCAGACCTGCAGCCCTCCGCATTCGGCGAACCGAGATCCCGGTGCTCCTCGCCTACGGCATCCTCGGCGTCGCCATGACCCAGTGGCTCTACTTCGTGGCAATCGAGCGCCTGCCGGTCGGCGTCGCACTCCTCATCGAGTTCACCGCACCGATCATGGTTGCGCTGTGGTTCCGGTTCGGCATGCGCCAGCCAACCCGCAAACTCGTTTGGGCCGCCCTCGTGCTCGCCCTTGTCGGCCTAGCTATGGTCGCGCAGGTCTGGCAGGGCTTCAACCTCAATGCCCTCGGGGTGATCGCGGGGTTCGGGGCCGCTGCAGCCCTCGCCACCTACTACGTCCTGGGCGATCGGCAGGTTCATCAGCCCGAGCCGCGGGATGCGGTCTCGCTCACCATGTGGGGGTTTGGTGCAGCGAGCCTGTTTTGGGCAATCTTCCAGCCCTGGTGGTCTTTCCCCTGGAGTGCCCTCTCGGGTTCGGGCTACCCACTGGGCAGCGAGGGCATCCCTGTACCCCTTTTGGTGCTCTGCACCTCGATGGTCGTGCTCGGCACCGTCATCCCGTTCTGGCTCGTCGTCGCGGCGCTCCACCACATCCGCGCCTCACAGGCGTCAGTTGTCGGGATGACCGAACCGCTCCTCGCCATCTTCATTGCCTGGTTTGCCCTCGGTGAATCACTCACCGCAATCCAGGTCGCCGGTGCGGCTGTGGTGCTGACAGGGGTGCTCCTCGCCGAGCGATCCCGCTAGTAGCACATCGCGTCCCACCAGGATTGACCCCCTCATGGGTTATGTACATACTTATGTGCATACTTATGTGCATGGCGAAGAACATTGCACTGGCACTCGTCCGGCGGGACCTATCCGGCATCGTCGACGAAGTTGCAACGACACATGAACGCGTCATCGTCACCCGACATGGTGAGCCGGCAGCGGTACTCATCGCTATCGATGACCTCGAAGCCCTCGAGGAAACTCTTGAAATCCTTGCGGATGCCGACTTGGTCACGGCAATCCACCGATCATTAAAGTCGACGAAGCGATACTCGATGACGCAGGTACGTGATCGGCTCGCTAAACGATCTCCCGCATGAAATATGAGGTCTTATTCACCGGTGGCGCACTCCGTGATCTGGAAGCTCTTCCCGCAGCAATCGCGTCGGCCGTCATTGCCCTCTGCGATGGCCCGCTTGCCGAGAATCCCAAGCGAGTGGGTAAGCCTGAATCCACCGATGGATGACGCGTTTCGGGCCTGAATGCCGTTTCGGGAGTGGTCGCGATCGGGGGCGTGGTGGTGCTCCGGATGACGGTTCTTCCGGGATGTTCCACGTGGTGTCGGGTCGGGCCGGGGATTCGGCGGCGGGTCAGGTGGGTGCGACTGCTGGTGGTCCGAGCGTCGCATCGAAAATCGCCTGCCAGGGTTCCTGCCACGGCCACGCGGTCGGCAGGTGCAGGGTGATGCGCCTGGCGGAGGTCGCGATCCGGGCGGGGATGTTGATGATGCGCCGGCGGATCGTGGCGGTCGTTGCCCTGGCATGGCTGCCGCCGGCGATGGTCCCGGCGGCACGGGTGAGGTTGAACGCGATGACGGCGAGGACGAGCCACGCGGCGTTGGCGTTGAACCTGCCGGAGGGCAGGTGGGCGAGGGCGGAGCCTTTGAGGTCGGCGAAGACCTGCTCGATGATCGCGTGACCGCGATGGGTCCTGTCCGCGGCGACGGTGTCCATGACATCGGCGGGGACGGTGGTGAAGAACGCATGGAACCGCCAGACG
>CAMDKQ010000101.1 GCA_945901095.1 Bifidobacterium breve | reverse complement strand
GGTCGATAGGTACGCGTACCCGAGTTGAAGGACACTCGGACGCAGCGTGAAGACCCGGCCATAAGACGTGACATAGCCCAGATGCTCGAGGGTGATGAGGAAGCGGCGCGCGGCGGCTCGGGTCATGCCGGTCGCGCGGGCCACCTCGGCAAGGGTTTGGCTCGGCCGCTCGCGGGAGAACGACCGGATGACAGCGAGTCCTCGCTCGAGGGACTGGACGAACTCGGGTGGCCGGCCGATATGGTCGTCCGGTTGTTGTCCGATGACGGCACGTGTCATGGGCGAAGGGTAGGGCACAAACGTACGCATGGCGAACAAAAAAACGATATGCGAACAATTCCTCGAATTCCCTTGACGCATAGACGCTCGCGCGCCACCATCTTCCCTGAGGGCCGCAGGCTCTTCAGTGCCGCATTGGCGGCCGGCGATATTCGGGAGGCAACACGTGGGTGTTCTAGGCAGCCCAGCGGCAGGCGGCGGCGTCGAGCGGGCGTCCTACACGACGAAGTTCGGCTCGCTCGAGAGTTTCGACAAGGGCGGCGTCGAACTCGTGAATGACGACGCCCGCCACTACGCCTTCTCGAATGTTTTCGACGTGGCATCGCGCAGCAAGCCGTGGGAGAAGGTCGCCGTCGGCAAGAATATGGAATACGTGCTGGAGGTTGTTCGAGCCGAGGGAATCTCCGAGTGGCGCACGGCGGCGCATGATGAATTCGCCGTGTGCCTCGATGGTGAGGTCACCCTCGACCTCGTGAAACTTGACTCATCCCCGCTTGCCGAGGGCTCTGAGGGATCGGTCGCGATCGACGGCGAGCCCGTGGGCCCGCGCATGGGTCGGGTCTACCTCAAGCGAGGCCACCAGGCGTTGCTGCCGGCCGGGGCCGCGTACCGCTTCACGGCCACCGTCACCGGTGTGATGCTCATCCAGACCATTGCAGGTCCTGACACCCAGTTCCGCTGGGCCCAGATCTGCCAGACCGTATAACGCCCGAAGAGAAGAGGAGATGCCATGACGGTTTCAGACATTCAGGTTGTGCAGTCCGAGGGTACGAATGCCGAGGGTTACCACGAGTTCTCGCTCGGCGAGTTCACCTTCCGTCGAGACGAGTTCTTCGTGTACATCGGCTGGCCGACGGGTAACCACATCATGAGTGCCGACGCGTTCCTGCGAGCCCTTCAGCGCGACGTCGCGTGGGATTTCTTTTACGGCGTCGTGAACTTTGATGGTGTCTTTGGCACCGTCAACCACTACGGCACCGTCGATATCTTCGCTGGCCGCTACAACGAGTCCTACCGGAAAGCGGAACTCGACTACAGCGAGAATGTCGAAACACCGCAGATTCGCGAAACCTTCAAGGCGGTGCTCGCCGACTGGACGAACGCGACGTTCGACCCGTTCGCCTCGCCTCACGAGACCGGTGCTGCCTTCGGCATCAAGAATGGCGAGAACATCAGCGCCGTCACGCGACGACGGGTCGCGGCGAACCGCATGGTCGCCGTCCCCGGCGATGAGCAGATTCGCAGCGACGCCTCGGGCTTCCCGGTCAACCGCATGTTCCGCGACGTCGACCAGAGTGAGCCGGTCATCGAGGTCGAGCCGGGATACGAGGGCGAGGTAGCGGCATTCAGCCTCTTCGCGTACCTGTCACGCTCCGACGTCACATGGAATCCGTCGGTCGTGAGTGCCTGCAAGGATTCGCTCTTCTGCCCGACCACCGAGGAGTACATCCTCCCGATCATCCATGGAAATGATCGGGTCGAGTGGTTCCTGCAGCTCAGCGACCAGATCACCTGGGAGGTCGAGGATCGCGACACCGGCGCCGTACGATCACGGGTCGTGATGAAGGCCGGCGACATCTGCGCGATGCCGGCCGATATCCGTCATCAGGGCTATTCGCCGAAGCGCTCGATGCTCCTAGTTTGGGAGAACAACTCGGGCGATATCCCCGACCTCATTGCGAGCGGCAAGTCGCCCACCTATCCGATCGAGTTCTGACGAGGCGATCCCTCTGGGGACCTGTCCAATTGTGATCGCCCGCGTGGCCGCCATCGGGTCGACCGCCTGATGATCACGCACCGACCGAGGGAAGAGTGAATGCAGACGAAGCTGTTCATCGGGGGGGAATTCGTCGAGGCGGCCGACGGCGCAACGATTGACGTGCTTGATCCACATGACGGATCGCTGCTCGCGCGGGTCGCAGAGGCGAAGTCGGAGGATGTCGACCGTGCGGTTGCCGCAGCGACGGCTGCGAAAGCCGGTTGGGCGCGCATGGCCGCGGCCGATCGGGGACGACTGCTCCTGCGGCTCGCAGATGCCATCGAGGCCGATATCGAGACCCTTGCACTCCTCGAGACTCGAGATACCGGGCATCCGATTCGTGACACGCGCAATCTCGATGTGCCGCGCACCGCGGCGACCTTCCGGTACTTCGGCGGAATGGCCGACAAATTCCAAGGTTCCGTCATTCCGGTTGAGGCAGGCTTCCTCGATTACGTGACACCAGAGCCACTTGGCGTCGTCGGCCAGATCGTCCCGTGGAATTTTCCGGTGATGTTCTGCAGCTGGAAGATGGGCCCGGCACTGGCTGCGGGCAATACCGTGGTCATGAAGCCCGCTGAGCTGACTCCGATGAGCGCCCTTCGCATCGGAGAGCTTATGAACGAGGTCGGCTTCCCGGCCGGCGTCGTGAACATCGTCCCGGGTTATGGAGCCACCGCGGGGCAGCGCATCGTCGAGCACCCGGGTATCGCAAAGGTCTCGTTCACCGGCAGCAGCGACGTTGGCAAGGGGGTGGCCAGGCAGGCCGCCGACACCCTCAAGCAGGTGCATCTCGAACTCGGTGGCAAGGGTGCGAACATCGTGTTCGCCGATGCCAACCTTGTCGCCGCCGTCAACGGCACGGCGTTCGGCATCTTCCACAACCAGGGTCAGGCCTGCATCGCTGCGAGTCGCCTCATCATCCACGAGTCCGTTGCCGAGGAGTTCCTCGAGCGCTTCACGACGCTCGCCCGCAGCATCAAGCTCGGCGACCCGAAGGAGCCGACCACCGAGATGGGTCCGCTCACCGCGGTCATGCACCGCGATCGCGTGCTGTCGTACATCGATATCGCGGTGCAGGAGGGCGGTGAGATCCTCACCGGTGGCAAGGCTCCCTCCGATCCATCGCTCGCCGGGGGCTGCTACGTCGAGCCGACCGTGGTCCGGGTCGACCCCGGCGCTCGGGTGGCGAGCGAGGAGGTCTTTGGACCCTTCATGACCGTCCATACCTTCTCGACAGACGAGGAGGCGCTGGCCATCGCAAACTCGGTCGACTACGGCCTTGGCGGGGGACTGTGGACCAAAGACCTCACCCGCGCGCACAAGGCGGCCCGCGAACTCCACGCCGGCATGGTGTGGATCAACTCCTACAAGCGGGTTAACCCGGGCTCGCCCTTCGGCGGCATGGGGTCGTCGGGCTATGGGCGCGAGATGGGCTTTGAGGCTATGCGCGAGTATTCCGAGTCCAAGGCCGTGTGGGTCAACATCGACGCCGCGCTGCCGGCCTTTTATCCCCGGGGCTGACGGTCATGGCAGAGGTCATGAGCCTGACGGAAGCGGTCTCCACGTTCGTCTCTGACGGCGACATCATCGCGCTTGAGGGCTTCACCCACCTCATCCCATTTGCCGTTGGCCACGAGATCATCAGGCAGGGCAGGCGGGATCTCACGCTCGTCCGCATGACACCCGACGTTCTGTACGACCAGATGATCGGTGCGGGCTGCGCCCGCAAGTTGATCTTCTCCTGGGGTGGGAACCCAGGCGTAGGCTCACTTCACCGTTTCCGCGACGCGGTGGAGCATGGGTGGCCGCGGCCACTCGAGATCGAGGAGCACAGCCACGCTGGCATGGCGGCCCGGTATGTCGCGGGCGCGAGCGGCCTGCCGTTCGGAGTGCTGCGCGGCTACAGCGGCACAAGTTTCGCTGATTACACCGACACCATCGCCGAGATCATCTGCCCCTTCACGGGGGAACGACTGACGGCCGTGCCGGCCCTGCGGCCAGACGTCGGAGTCATCCATGCCCAGCAGGCTGATCGGCACGGGAACATCGGCTTGTGGGGGATTCAGGGGGTGCAGAAGGAGGCCGTCCTATCGGCCGCCCGCAGCATCGTGACGGTCGAGGAGATTGTCGATGTCCTCGACTCGCGGGTCACCGTCACCCTGCCGTCCTGGGTCGTCTCGGCGATCGCCGTGGTGCCCGGGGGAGCGCATCCGTCGTACGCGCACGATTACTCCGAGCGCGACAACGGCTTCTACGTTGCGTGGGAGGAGATCGCACGCGATCGCGAGACTTTCACTAGTTGGGCTGACGAGTTCATCGTCCGCCGGCAGTCAGCAGGCGTCCTGTGAGCGAGGCCTCTGCCGACGAGATCATGACCGTGGTCGCTGCGCGGGAACTCAAGGACCGAGTGGTGTGCTTCGTCGGCATCGGACTACCGAGCACGGCTGCGAACCTCGCCCGCCGGATGCACGCACCCAATGCTGTCCTGGTCTACGAATCGGGAACCATCGGGGCAAAGCCCACTCGACCGCCACTGTCGATTGGTGATGGTGAACTCGCCGATACCGCCGACGCGGTCGTTTCGGTCCCGGAGATTTTCAGCTACTGGCTGCAGGCTGGGCGCGTGGATGTCGGATTCCTCGGTGCAGCGCAAGTGGATCGGTTCGGCAACATCAACACGACTGTTGTCGGCGACTACCGCATGCCGAAGGTTCGCTTGCCCGGTGCCGGAGGCGCCCCAGAGATTGCCGCGAGTGCCAAGGAGACCTTCATCATGTTGCGCCAGAGTTCGCGGGCCTTCGTCTGTGAACTCGACTTCTGCACCAGCGTCGGCAACCACGAGGGTGGCGACTCACGTGATGCGCTCGGCATGACCGGGGGAGGCCCCTCCGTCATCATCACGGATATCGGCGTACTTCGGCCCGAAGCGGTGACTCGTGAATTCGTCCTTACCGCACTTCATCCGGGCCGCACCGAAGCCGAGGCGATTGCGGCGACGGGCTGGCCGCTTCGAATCTCGGAGCAGCTCACGGCGACCGACCCGCCAACCGAAGCTGAGCTGTCGACGCTGCGCGCGTTGAAGGCGGGCGTCGCATGACCGCACCGTTCGTACATGATGTGCCTGCATCGCGGGTGGTCTTTGGCAATGGCCGGCTCGCCGATGTTGCGATTGAGGTCGAACGGCTCGGCTGCTCGCGAGCGATGCTCGTATCGGGTGGGCCAGAGGCCCAGTACGCCGTGCTCGTCGAGGAGCAACTAGGTGAGCGAATCGTCGCACGCTTCACCGATGTCGTCATGCATGTACCCGTACCCGTCGCGCAACAGGCGATTGCACTCGCGGCTCGCGACGAGGTCGATGTGATCATCGCTCTCGGGGGCGGATCATCGACGGGGATGGCCAAGGCGGTGGCGCTCGAGACCGGACTGCCGATCCTGGCGATCCCCACCACCTACGCCGGTTCCGAGATGACGTCCATCTGGGGCCTGACCGAGAACAACCGCAAGACCACGGGGCGTGATCCGCGAGTGCTCCCCAGAACAGTCATCTACGACCCGGAACTTACTGTGAGCCTGCCGGTCGATATCTCGGCTGCGAGCGGAATGAATGCCCTCGCCCACCTCGTCGAGGGGCTCTACGCGCCGGGCCTGTCGCCACTTTCGGCGATGCAGGCGCAGGAGGGGGTGCGGGCGCTCGCCGCCTCACTGCCCCGTGTTGTCGCTGACCCGAGCAACCTAGACGCGCGGGGGGATGCCCTGTACGGCGCGTGGCTTGCAGGCTGGACCTTGGGCACGACCGGCATGGGCGTCCATCACAAGATCTGCCATGTCCTCGGCGGCGCCTACAACCTGCCCCACGCGCCGATGCATTCGGCGGTGCTGCCGTACGCGACCGCATTCAACGCCGATGCCGCACCCGGGGCGATGGCCGCGATTGTTGGAGCTCTCAATGATGCCGGGATGCCTGCCACGAATGCGGCGTCCGGCATCTGGGATCTTGCGCGTGCGATCGGCGCACCCACCTGCCTCGCCGACGTCGGGTTCGACGTCGGCATGGTCGACGAGGCTGCGGCCATCATCGTGGCGGGCCAACCGATCAACCCCCGCTCGGTCGATTCGGACGGAGTCGTGGGACTCCTGCGCGCCGCCTGCGTGGGAGCCAGACCGGAGAACACCCCATGAACTCCCACATGACAGGACAATTGTCGCGCAATGTGGGAAAAGTGATTGACGAGGCCCGCAACGAGCCCTATGTTTCGGGAATCGCTTCCGGTGTCCAGCATGGACATCGGACCGGCCGTGGTTCCGCATGGAATCACCAGTGAAGTGAATGGAGAACACATGAGAATCGCACGGTCGATTCAAGCTGTCGCTGCGATTGCAGCGGTCGGCCTTCTCGCCACGGCTTGTGGCAACCTAGATAGCAGTTCGTCCTCGAGTACTGCATCGAGCGCTGCCGCTGCCCCGGCGGCTTCCGCTGCCGCAAGCACGGATGCCGCACCGACCGGCACCATCAAGGTCGGGTTCGTATCAGCCGAGACCGGCCCGCTCGCTGGCTTCGGCGAGGCCGACAAGTTCGTCGTTGACCAGATGGGCGCCTACTTCGCGGAGAACCCGATCGTCGCGGGCGGCACCAACTACAACGTCGAGATCATCCAGAAGGATGCCGAGTCGGACTCCAAGCGGGCGGCCGAGGTTGCGGGCGAACTCATCAACACCGATGGTGTCGACGTCATCCTCGTTCACGGCACACCCGAGATGGTGAACCCGGTCTCCGATCAGTGCGAGGCGAATCAGGTTCCTTGTATCTCATCCGATGCGCCATGGCAGCCGTACTTCATCGGCCGTGGCGGGATCCCCGGCGAGACCTCGTTCGACTGGACGTACCACTTCTTCTGGGGCCTCGAGGACATTGCGGCCGTCTACCAGGACATGTGGAATCAGGTCGACACGAACAAGAAGGTCGCCGGCTTCTTCCCGAACGACCCCGACGGCCAGGCGTGGAGCGAGAACCTTCCGGGAATGGTGGAGGCCAATGGCTACACGATCAACAACCCAGGCCTGCACACGAACCTCTCGCAGGACTACTCCTCGCAGATCTCGGCCTTTAAGAAGAACAAGGACGAGATCCTCATGGGTGTTCCGCTGCCCCCTGACTTCACGACCTTCTGGAAGCAGGCAAAGCAGCAGGGCTTCAACCCGAAGATCGCGACGATCGGCAAGGCACTGCTCTTCCCGTCGTCAATCGAGGCCCTCGGCGACATCGGCGAGAACCTCGGTACCGAGGTTTGGTGGTCGTCCACGTCGCCGTTCAAGTCGAGCCTCACCGGGATGTCGGCCGCCGAGTACACCCAGGCCTACACCGATGCGACGAGCAAGCAGTGGACCCAGCCTCTCGGCTTCTCCGAGGCGCTGTTCGAGGTCATGGCCGCTGCGGTCATCGCTGCGGGCGGTCCGGACAAGCAGGGAATCGTCGACGCGATGAAGACCATGAAGGTCAGCACCATCGTCGGTGATTTGGACTGGACCACCGGCCCGGTGCCGAACGTGGCGAAGACCCCGCTGACCGGTGGCCAGTGGCGCAAGACCGATGGTGGGGCCTTCCCGTGGGATCTCGTCATCGTGTCGAACTCCATCGCGCCGATGGTCCCGACCGGCGGCACGGTCGAGCCGCTCAAGTAGCACGATGGTCGGGGTGGGCGGCTTGAGCCGCTCACCCCGACCAGCACCACCACACCGGTGGCGGTCATTACAGATCCAGGGTGCCGTGTGGCACCGAGACAGGAGCAGGGGTGAGCCCGGATGAGTGAGATGCTCGAGGTGCGCGGCCTGTCGAAGAAGTTCGGCAATGTCGTAACGGCCGAGAATGTCACCTTTGATGTCAGGGAGGGAACAGCCCTCGGCATCGTCGGGCCGAATGGTGCCGGTAAGTCGACCCTCCTTTCGCTCATCACCGGCGTGCTCCCATCCGACTCCGGAACGATCACCTTCGACGGGCAGAACATCACGTCGCTGAGCGCAGCCTCGCGAACGAAGGCTGGCATTGCCCGCTCCTTCCAGATCCCGCGACCATTCGTCGACATGTCGGTCTTCGAGAACGTCTATGTCGGTGCGACCTTTGGCGGCGGATTCCATGGGCAGGTCGGCTACGAGGCGGCGGTTCGCGCCCTCGAGACCACCGGCCTCATGCACCTATCCGAGAAGCCCGCGGGGCAGTTGCGTCTTCTCGACCGCAAGCGCCTCGAGCTTGCTCGCGCCCTCGCCACGAATCCTCGGCTCATCCTCCTTGACGAAATCGCAGGAGGTCTCACCGAGAAGGAACTGCCCCCGCTCATTGAGCTCATCAGGGGGCTCCGTGATTCGGGTGTCACCGTTGTGTGGATCGAGCACATCGTCCATGCGCTGACCGCTGTCGTTGACGAACTCATGTGCTTGGCCATCGGGAGGGTCCTTGCGATCGGCGACCCGCAGGAGGTCATGCGCAGCCCCGAGGTGATTGAGGTCTACCTAGGCTCCACCTTCGATTTGGGCGAGGCATCATGAGTCTGCTCGTGGTCGATGCAATCGACGTTCACTATGGCGACTTCCAAGCCCTGTACGGGGTGAGCGTGAAGGTGGCCGCGGGGGAGACTCTCGCGATCATTGGTGCAAACGGCGCCGGGAAGTCCACCCTCATGAAGACCATCGCCGGACTCATGACGCCGACGAATGGATCAATCTCCTTTGAGGGTCGAGACGTCACCGGCCTACCGAGCTTCAAGCGTGTTGGTCAAGGGATCGCACTTACTCCAGAAGGCAGACGCATCTTCCCGAGTCTGAGCGTCGAGGAAAACCTGCTCGTGGGCGGGCACACCCGGCGCAAGGGCCCGTGGAACCTTGCCAGCGTGTACGAGGCGTTCCCGCTGGTGGCCGATCGCAGGGATCGAATTGGGCTCCACCTGTCCGGCGGCGAGCAGCAGGCGGTTGCTATCGGTCGGGCGCTCATGAGCAACCCGAGCCTGCTCCTCCTCGATGAGGTCTCCTTGGGTCTAGCGCCGGTGGTCGTCGAACAGATCTACGCGGCGCTGCCCGCCATCACCTCTGCTGGCACGACGGTGCTCGTCGTTGAGCAGGATGTGAATCAGGCTTTGAAGGTTTCTGATCGGGTGCAGTGCATGCTCGAGGGCCGCACCGTCCTCGAGGGCCCGGCGGGCTCACTGACCCGCGACCAAATCGCGACCGCGTACTTCGGGATCTAGGAGGCTGCCGTGGAATGGCTCAATGCGGTGCTGCAGGGAATCCTGCTCGGCGGTCTATACGCCCTGCTTGCGGCAGGGCTTTCCCTCATGTTCGGCGTCATGCGAATCGTCAACCTCGCTCACGGTGTCCTCGCTGTTGTTGCGGCGTACCTCGGATACTTCCTCGTCGACAAGCTCTCTGTTCCAGCATTTCTGTGTATCCTCATCGTGATCCCGGTCATGGCTGCGATTGGCTACGTCATGCAACTCGGGCTCCTCAATCCCGCCCTCGCTCGCGGGGGACTCGCGCCGATCCTCGTGACCTTCGGCCTCGCCGTGGTCGTGACGAACCTTCTCCAGCAGTTCTTCTCCGCGGATACTCGATCCATCCAGACCGGAGCGCTTGCCACCGACAGCATTCAGATCAACGACGACATATCAATTGGTGTCTTTCCGCTGCTGACCTTCGTTGTCGGAGTCGTCGTGATCGCCGGGCTGCAGACGTACCTGTCTCGATCCCGAACCGGACGTGCGATGCGAGCAGCGAGCGATGACAAGGAGGCCGCGCAGCTCATGGGCATCGACAACCGGCGGATCTATGCGATTGCCACCGCCATTGCACTCGGCGTCGTCGGGTTGGCGGGTGTATTCCTCGGCATGCGAACCCAGTTCAGCCCGACGTACGGCGACGCGACACTCATCTTCGCGTTCGAGGCCGTCATCATCGGCGGCCTCGGATCACTGTGGGGCACGCTTATCGGCGGGGTCGTTCTTGGCGTGGCGCAGACAGTTGGGGCCCAGATCAACCCGGCGTACGGGATCCTCGCAGGGAATCTCGTCTTCCTTGCGATCCTCGCCTTCCGACCGACCGGTCTCCTGCCGAAGGCGGTGAACTCATGACAACCCAGGAGGCGACCAGCGCGCCCATCAAGGTCAGGCGCGCCACGAAATCATCATGGGCGGGCTTGGCGGTCATCACCCCGGTACTCATCCTGCTCGCAATGGGTCCATACATCCTGGGCCGGGGACTGCAGCAGAACCTCGTCATCATGTTCTCGCTCATTGTGCTCGGAACCATGTGGAACCTGCTCGCCGGCTACGGCGGGATGGTGTCGATTGGGCAGCAGGCCTATATCGGCATCGGTGCCTACGGCCTTGTCTACATTGCGGACACGATCGGCATCGACCCGTTCCTCGCGGTCCCGATCGCCGTCGTGATTGCGGGCGTGCTGTCGCTGCCGATCTCATTTCTGGCGTTCCGACTTTCAGGGGGCTATTTCGCGATCGGCACCTGGGTCATCGCGGAGGTCGTGAAACTCATCGTTGAACAAATGGATGTCCTCGGCGCCGGGTCAGGAGTCTCGTTCATGGCGATCACTGACCTGTCGCCCGGGCGCAGAATCGCATACGTCTACTGGCTGTCGCTCATCGCTGTGGTGGTCGCGGTCGGCGTCACCTACCTCGTCATGCGCTCGCGTCTTGGGCTCGGCTTCACGGCGATCCGTGACGACGCAGTCGCCGCCGGCTCACTTGGCGTACGCGTCACGCGGAGCAAGCGGATCGTCTACGTTATCGCCGGCATGGG
>CAMDKQ010000100.1 GCA_945901095.1 Bifidobacterium breve | reverse complement strand
ACCACACGCTCGTCGGGGGTGAGGTCACGCTCCGGGAGTGCCCCGCCCAGGGGAGCCTCAACTCGCAGGCGCGACGCAGAACTGTGGGCAGACACCGCGCGTCCGACCCGCGTCAGGTGATCGAGCTGCTGCTTGGCTGAGCGGGACTGCCGCTCGCCCTCAACCTCAGCGGCGTCCATCAGGTCCGCTGCGACTCGCCTGGGCCGATCCGTGACTGCCTTCACCCAAGCCTCCTTGCTGCACGCTGCTAGCAATGTAGAACTCTGCTGCGAGGCATAGTCTGGCGCAGGATGAAGGTGGCCGCAGGTCGACGCCTGGGGTGCCGTTTTCGTCGCTTGTGGCCCAGCCGTGGGAGCCAGACACCATGAGCGATCCCCGGAGCATCACGCATAGCGTGGGGCGCTGATTTCGATTGGTGAGGGATGCGTCGCCGCTGGACACGCGGAGTGTCGCGACTGAACGACGCGAAACTTCCTGTGGATCCCTCAGCACCTATTCAGGGGAAGAATGTTCGTTGAATCGCTCGTCGAGGTGCCTCACGTGATTGTGATCGCTTGATTTTTCTGACCACTTGACGGGGTTCGAACCGGTTTGGCGGAGTGCGTCTGGTCGCCTACCCCTGTTCGGTGCTCCTTGTGGCTACGAGTGTGCTGGCTTTTGCGCTGGCGGTGGAGGGCGGTCCGAGGGCGAAGGCTCCGAGTTTCGGGAATGTCCGCCTGCAACCTCCAGCACAGGTCGCTGCCCTCGATGGCTGGCTTCCACCTGGGCGGCTCAATGAGACGGCCAACTACTACAAGGCGCACGGCGCGCTCTTCGCTTTGCTGACCCGACTGCCAATGGAACAGTGGCTGCCGCCGTCGATGGCTACGTCGTTCGTGGGGCTGCGTACCGGGAGAACCGTGATGGGCAGATGAACGGGCCGGGGTCCTCGGTTCAGTACCTGGTCGACATTCAGCACCCCTGCGGATTCCTGGTGCGCTATGACCACCTGCGAACCCTCAGCCCAGCACTCCAACGGATCTTCGATCGCAGCATTCCGGTGGGCGAGGACTCGAGGACCACCAACGTGAAGCCCGTCAAGATTTCTAAGGGGCAGGAGCTTGCGACCGCGGTCAGTGTCCCTGATCAGCCGTCGCCGCAACGCATTCGACCGTAGTTTCAGGCGAACTGGGAGCTGAGTCGTCGGTTGCCCACCAGGGGACGGTGGGGAGTTCGGCTTGGTGGAGCACGGGTGGCTAGGGGCGCCGGTCGAGGCTGACAATGCTCATCAGATATCGGCGCTGGTTGGCAGGAATTGTCGTTGCAGAATGTTGAGGGTGGTGCTGAAGCCGGGCAGGCCGCGCGGTCAGTCTTCAACCCACGCATTGGCCTGCGCCGTGCCTTCAATCTGCTGTGGTCCTGTAACGGCAATTGCGCTTCATCCCACCCTACTCACCTTCTCGCGACGATCCGTCAATGCAGCAGTGCAGTCCGAGGTCGCCTTCCGCGCTCTGCTCCTCTAAGCCGTCGCGGCATCTGGGAACACGGAGCAGGTCGCGGCTTGACATAGGAGAAGGGAAACGTCACCTTGGGCCCGATCAGGGCCGATGTGAAACGCTGCACTCTTAGTGTCGACGGTGCCGGCAAATGTTCGAAATAGGCCTCGGGTACATAACGGTCGTGCACTACCTTTAGGGAGATGCGCAATCCGAAGGCAATGTGATGAAGCGCCCTGGCGCGGCTTTCGCGCTGGCCCTAGTAAGTTCGATCCTCTCTCCGATCTTGGTCTTCATCGAACTCAGCGCCTTGTTCTTCGCCGGTATGGTCACCTACGAGCCAACAAACTCGTTGGTGGTCAAGGCCTCCTCGATAGCTGTTGTCGTCCTGATCGGACTTCTCGCGTTGGCTTTGCCCCTCATCGCCATCACCACGGGTAGGAGGGCCCGCGCAGCATCGAGGTCGATGGCGACGGGGGGCTCGGGTCTCGCTACGGCGGCGCTCGTGATCGGCGTCATCGTCACCGCCGGAGTTCTGGTGGCGCAGGTGTACTTCGTCCTTATGGTGTTCGGTTCGTGCAGCCTGGACGGGTGCTAGTGCCGCGCGTCTGAGTTTTCTTTGCGTGTTGCCTTGGTGAGGAGGTTCTTGCCGGGGGAGAAGGATAGATTCCTCAGACGGTGGGCCAGTGAACTGCAAGGACATCGGTTTCCGCACCAGGCAACCGATGAACGGCGCTTTCTGCGCCAACTCTGGCTGCGTATGCGGACAGTCAGCCGCTGATCGCAAAATGGCGCTCGGCAGGCATCAGAAGAGCGTTGACCGCGCTGGACGGGCCCACCTTGCCTGAGGGGTGCCGGCGGCTGTGACGACGTAACCGTCAATTCGCGACGAGCGCGGTCACTTTCGCAGTGTCGTCAGCGTGGCGGTCCCGCTCGGTCTCGGTGTCGAAGTCGGTCTAGATGTTGATCCAGAAGCGGTCGTCGATGCCGAGGGCCATGGACATGCGCAGGGCCGTCGGGGTCGTGATGGCACGCTTGCCTCGGAGGATCTCGCCAAGTGATCGGCTCGTGAGCCTTCGAGTTCTGATGCCGCGTTGAGGAGGCGAAGATTCTTCTGGGCGGCGCAATGCAAGTCCGGCCCGCTGCGACTTCATTCGCTCGACGAGACTGCGCCCGTCGCTGCAGGTCGGTCAGGGCCACGGAACAGGAGCCTTACGGAGATCCCCAGCGAGCGCCATCCATGTTCTCTATTGGACGGGACGAACTTCGTTGACAGAATCCATGTCACCGTAGTGTCGGTGCACTGATCAGAAGGCGCGAACCGGTAGGACTCCACCCCAAGGCGTGACCTTCGTGTAACTGTTCTGAGCACCGATGAGGAAGAACACGTACCTCGCCTGATCCGATGATCCAGGTGACTGCGTCGAACTCCAAAATGGGCCGATCGGAGATCCCATGGGCACTCGGACTTTGTTGAGCGCAAAAAGTTCCTCAACAGAGGGAAGAAACCAGTCCTGCTTCCCACCGCCTCTATATGCGCGAGCGATGGCGGCCGCTGAACCGGTGGCGCACACCGGGGTCGCGAGGATGGCAACGGTATTTGCGGAGCCAGTACCGATGCCTTCCCCTGCGGATCCAGGAATGTCGACGTCTGACGAGCACCAGACTGTGTCGTTGACATTTTGAGAGCGATTCCACCCGTCCGGGGCGACCTCGAAGTTCTTGCCCGACTTATTGCCCTTGGTCGAGCGGGTGATGAATACGTAGCCACCGCCGGGACCCTTGTCACCGACCCTGCAGACCCCGCCTTGACTGCACGACTTCTTCGAAGGTGACTGAGCGTGGGCGACACCTGTCCCACCGAGGGCAAGGGCGAGGATGAAGGCCGTCGAGGCGCGCACGCCAATGCGGGCATAACTGGCGAACATGATGGCGTGCCGGGCCTTCTTCACTGAGCCTCCGAGCGGGCTGGATGTCCTAACGCAGCAGTCTAAGTCGAGCGTTCAGGCCGTAATTCATAGCTCTCGTCAAGGGCGGGCGGTGAACGGTACTCTCGGGGGAATCGCAAAGTCAAAAGCGATCTCCATGTTCAAAGAAGTCTCGTGACGACCCACCCCCAAGGCACCGAACTGGACCACCCCGCCCAGCTCCGACGCATCTCCCTGCTCATGAACTACCGACCCATGGCAGCAGTGTCATGGGAATCACCGAAAGATGCGTGCGCTGCAGAGATGGCGAATATCCGTGAGGGACGTTGCGGCGCCCCCTCGTTCGCAGCAGGCGCCCCCGGTGCTTCGGACGCGCCGGTCTGTGCCTTCCTGGGTAGATCGACGGAAATGGGGATGCACTTCGAGGCCGCGATCCGGCGGAGACCGGCACCTAGGATTACCCTGATTACATCTTGCGTCGCTTCTCCACACCGGTCCGCAGAAGCATCGGTAACCCAAGCAACGCCGGATGAAGTGGGGCCCTGCGGTTATTCGCCGTCAGACATTTCACGAAGGGACGGGCATGACGAGCACTTCCGGCTGGAGCCCAGCCGACACCGAGGCCACGCGCTACCGTGCAACGCCTTGGGTCTTGATCATCGGTGGCGTTATCGGATGGCTTGCATCGTTTGAGTTGACCCTCGACAAGATTCGGATTCTCGCCGATCCAGACTACGCGCCTCCCTGCGATATCAACCCGGTGGTTTCGTGCGGATCGGTCATCGTCACCGAACAGGCTTCAGTTTTCGGATTTCCCAATCCCATCATGGGTCTTGGGGGGTTTGCCATCGTCGTCACGCTTGGGGTGTTGCTCGCCGCGAAGACGCCCATCCCGGGTTGGGTCTGGCTCGGGCTTAACCTCGGAGCCCTCGCTGGCCTCGGATTGGTTATCTGGCTGGTATCGCAGAGCCTGTACTCGATCGGCGCACTGTGTCCGTGGTGCATGGTGGTGTGGGTCGTCACCATCGCCATTTTCTGGGTCGTCACGGCTGAGAACGCATCTACAGCGCGATTCAGTCGGGGTCCAACACCCGGCATTGTCGCCGATACCGTCTCAGCGCTGCGGTGGGTGCTAGTTGGGGCAAGCTACACGGTAATTCTCGGCCTCATCTTCGTCCGATGGATGGATTTCTGGTTAGGAAACTAGGCAGGCTAAACCGGAAGAATCCAGCCTCCCCCAGATCCGGACCGATTCGCTTCCCTAATTTCGCGTCAGTCCGAGTTCTCCGTGGGGTCGGCGGTGTGACTCCTTTTGCAACAGGGGCCAAGGGCTCTGATGGAATGGACTACGGAGGATTTTGTGGACGCTGCGATCAGCCGACTCATCGGCGTCTACCGGGCTGACGGCGGCCTCGTCGGCGAAGTTCGATATCTCATCGGCCACTACCTGCGCGGCAAATCGTGCACGCTCTGCGACATCACCCACTCGACCTTGCGCCGAAAGGCCGCCTGGGATGACGGTGTTCGAGCCCTAGGGATTCCCTTTGAACTCGTCCACCTCAATGAGATGGAGCCCGGCCTAGCCACGTTTGTCGGTGACCGGGCCGCGTGTGTGGTCGCCGACACACCCACCGGGTGGGTGTTCGTCCTCGGCAATGACGAACTTGCCGCCACTGGTGGCAGCATCGACGCCTTCATGGAAACTCTCGGACGCGCATTGGGTCGCAGCCAGTAAATCCGTGACCTATCTAGGGATCTTCCGACGCGAGGTGCCGATCGATTGAGGCTCAAGGTTGTCGGTCGATCGGTCGTAACCGGTTGAGCCGGAAGGTCAATACCCGGGAATGGTGACTTGCCATTAGGTGATAGTTAGATTAAACCGGAATAAGGCCATCCTGATTCAATGTTCTCCATCCCCGCTGCGAACAGCGAGTCGCGCCCGTGGCGTCAACGGCAGAGTGCCGGAACCCGAGATGACCGCATGTTGGAGCAGATCGAGGTCACTATCCCGGAGCGTATTGCGCACCTGGATCTGGCTATCCCGGGGGTGATCGCCGAAGCTCTTGACACAGCGGCACGAGCGGTTGCCTCCCTAGACGCTGTGCACGGTCCGGTCCTTTCGGCACTCAGCGGACTGCTTCTGCGAACCGAGTCGGTCGCGTCGTCGAAGATCGAAAACTTCTACGCGAGCGCATCCGCCGTCGCCATGGTGGCGGCATCGCACGCTATGGAAAGCCTCATCGCTGCCGTGACTGTTTCGCGGAGCATCGAACTCGAGGATTTGCTTGCCGCTCATCGCTCAATGATGACCAACGAACCGGGAGAGGAGCTATACGCCGGGCGGATCCGCGACATGCAGAACTGAGTGGGAGGCAGCGACCATTCCCCACGCCCAATTCGAAACGTTGCACACATTCACTGATGGCAATGGCCGCATCGGTCGGGCCAATCAGGATTCGGGAGCTCCCAGACGAGTGGCTCGCCGATCTCGGAAGAACGCGACGCGGAAGCGCGCCGCTGGTGTTGATGGACTTCCTGCTCGCACAGCCAGTTCTCTCACCGGCTGACGCCGAAGCTGTACTTGGCTCGGGCACGACCGTCGCCTACACAGCCATTGAACCACTCGAGTCGGCGGGGATCCTGCGACCACTGACCGACCGCAAGCGCAACCAAGTGTGGGGCGCGAGCGCACTGCTCGACGAACTCACCGACCTCGACGCGAGAATTCAACGACGCGCCCGCTCCGCCTAGTCAGTGGCAAACGGGCGTGAGCAGTCACTAGGGAAGTGCTGATCATCTGGTCGTCCTCGGTTCGGGCCCCGACCATCCAACCAACGAAACGCGTCGGATTCCGACAGGCGTGTGCTTTGGTGGATTAGGTGCCAAGCCCCCTGATGTTCAATGACTATTGGACGCAAATTGCACATCAGTAATCGAATGTGTGGGTGGTGCAATCTGCGGCCTATCAGCGCGAACCGTGTGTGCATGGTGAAGTTGATCGGTCAGGCTAATTGGACTCCCCGAGCGTACGCGCGAGGCGTGGGAGGTCCGTCATGATGGTCTGCCAGACCACGTCGAAATCGACCTTGAAGTCGACATGGGCGACGATGTTCCGCATCTGATGGGCCGGTTCAAGCGGTATTTCCGGATGCAAGGCTGCGAAGTCAGGAAACCGGGTAGCGATGCAATGGCTTGCTTCGCCGATGATCTCAAGATTTCGGATGACGGCGTCCTGGATCAATCCATCAGTCATGAACAAATCGTGATCAACGCCCTGTGTGTAAGTGAAAACACGCGCTATCGCATTGAGAATGTGCTCGATGTAGTCATCTAGATTTGGAGGCATCACACAGGGATCGCTTCAGCGAGCACTGAATCCCGGAATCGTGTCGGGAGCGCATTTGGCGTGAGGACTTCGACGGTAACGCCGAGAAGGAGGAGCAGCTCGTGGCGAATCGCGCCAATATCGAACAGAGTCGTCTCGGCGGTCGGGTCAATGAGAAGGTCGAAATCGCTTTCGCTCGTGTCGTCGCCCCGCGCGACAGCGCCGAACACCCTCGGATTGGTCGCGCCGTGAACTGAAACGATGTCGCGAACCTTCTGGCGATGAGCTTGGAGTGCCACGGACGGCCTCACGGAGGCCTTTCGTTCCGGACTTGTCACCTGCATCACGGACCCCTTCGCCTTCCGTCAGTATTCCAAGGATGCCACGATACTAGGGTGGTCGTAAGCGCACACCGTCTGAAACCTCCCCATCGGACTGACAGTCGGCGGGATCGGAGCCGAGGTCGCGAACCAAAATCCAGACGCGCGTTGTGTGAGCTTCGATGTGTCGCTTCATCGGAAACGCCGGCGATACGTGAGCGGCGCGTGAAGTTGTATGAATGGCGTCGGGCGCGTTTATCTGTGCCCGTGAGAGTGGGTGGTGACCCCCGTGTTCCCGTGGCTGCTGGAACTGCCGGTTGCCGCTCCCGATAGTTCAAGGGTGTCGGGGAGTCGGTGGCTCGCCATTTCGCTGTCCGGGTACCTTCAGGCGCATGACCTGTGCTGGCTGTGTGTAGTCTCAGTTGTCCACAGCTGTCCGGGACTTCCGAGGCTGCGTGCCTGCCGCCGATGTCTGGGGATGGATCGTGGGTACGCGGCGCAACTGGGGCTGCGGCACCTGCTGCCAGTGTTCGACTGGCCGTCGCCCCCGGTGATCGACGCGAAACGAGCCGGTGCGCTTGATGGATGGTCCAGGGAGGTGGGCCGCTGGGTGGGAGGCCTACGTTGATGAGCATCAACCGAACCTTCTACGTGTCCTGCAGATGCAATCCGTCCGAGAGGGGTCGATGCGCTGAGCAGGGTGTCGCAGGCACCAGCGACGTGGTCGAGGGTTCATGGCGGCGAGTTTGTTGGAAGCCGGGCGACCGGGTGAGACCCGGTCGCCCGGGCACGTCACAGTGCGACCTCCTCCAACTTGCCTGTCGCAACGTCAAAGATGAACCCGCGGATTGAGTCGGTGTGTGGAATAAATGGTGAGGCCTTGATTCGGTTCGCCGACTGCACGACATCTACTGCGAGATCGCTGAATGCCTCGGCAGCCCACTCGGGCTTGATGCCTGTCTCGTCCTGAATGGACTTCTTGAAGGCGTCGTCGGTGAAGGTGAGCATCCCGCAGTCGGTATGGTGAATGAGGATGATCTCCGTTGTGCCGAGGAGCCGTTGGGAGATCGCGAGGGAACGGATTTCATCGTCGGTGACAACCCCGCCGGCATTGCGAATGATGTGCGCATCACCCTCCTCCAGTCCGAGGACCTTGGAGACGTGAAGGCGTGCGTCCATGCAGGCCACGACGGCTAGGTGCTTGGCTGGTGGCAGGGGCAGTGGGCCCGAAAAGGCTTCGGCAAAGGAGTGATTGCGCTCTAGAAACTGGGGAATGACGGACATTATTTCCTTTCAGGGTGAATGAAGGCCTGACCGGCCGAGTGATGGGTCAACGATTGCTGAGTGTTTGCGCCGATTGCTGGGTGCTGATGGGGGAGTGGTCAACGACAGAAGGACGACGCGACGCGCATGTTGTCGACGTGACGCCGACGTGTCAGCAAAACCTGCATGGAGTGAAAGTATCGGGACTTTGATTCGGCTGCTCGGGCTGATCTCGCAGTTGCCAACGATCTGCAGGTGATCGCCTCGTAGAATTCGGCAGTGCCCACTTATGAGTTCCGTTGCAGAATGTGACGTGATACATATGTCGTCAACCGTCCTATGGATGCATCCAATGAACCTACGCCCTGCCCGCAGGGCCATGTCGACACAGTCAGGTTGCTGACGGTCGCGACGGCGGGTGGCTCACGGGAGAGTGCAGCGCCCTCGGGTGGCGGATGTTGCGGCTTTGTGGAGCTTGGTAGAGGTTTCCGGTGTGACGCCGATTGTGCCTAGACTCATCGCGTGAAGGAGTCGTGAAAAAGGGTCGCGACCTCGAGCTCCTGCGCCCTGGTGATGTTGCTGGCGGTCGGTTCCATATCATCGAGCCCATTGGTGCAGGCGTCATCGGCCAAGTGTTCACTGCTGAAGATGAACTGTCCGGTCGCCTCGTCGCTGTCAAGGTTCTGCGGCACATGTTCCTTGAAATGCCGCGGCTCGAGGCCTATGGATCAGCACTACCGATTGCCCCAATCCTTCGGCGCGAGGCTCGGCTGCTCCAGCAGCTTGAGCATCCTGGTATCTGCCAGTTCCTCGATGCCGGTGAAATCAACGGATGCCCGTGGCTGGCCACGGAATTTGTCGGTCGTAGATTCTTCTCCGATCTCAGCCCGCCACTCGAGCCGCAGCGGGCCTTGATGCTCGTGGGTGGCCTTCTCGAGCCATTGACCTATCTCCATTCAAGTGGATTCGTGCATCGTGATATCTCTCCAAGCAATCTCGGATTACGCGACGATGGTTCGCTTGTCATCATCGACTTCGGATTGGCCCAGCCAATAGGACGCGTTGACCTTGCCACAGTAGAGAGGTTCATGGGAACACGACTTTTCTCCCCACCGGAATGTCACTCCGCAACCGCATTCGAGACATCCCTCACGCCGAGCGCCGACGTATTCTCCACGGCGCGAGTGCTGGAGTGGCTCGTTACGGGTGACGGGATGCGGCCTGCACACGACGACGCGCTCACCAACCTCCCGCGGCAATTGGCGAACATCATCCATCAGGCTACCTCGACAAGCCCTGAGGCGAGGCCGCAGTCGATTCGGGAACTGCTAGTTGCTTGCCAATTGGCGCTTGGCTAAATCTGCGAAAAGACCGTTGGCAGACATGAGTTCGTCGAAGGTCCCTTGCTCGCGTAAGGCGCCACGATCCATCACGAGGATGTGGTCGGCATTTTCCAACGTGGACAAGCGTTGGGCGACGACAACCTTCGTTCCCGGCATAGATGCGAGTGCTCGTGTCACCAATGCTTGACTAACGTTGTCCAAGGCGCTGGTTGCTTCATCGAGGAGGAGTACATCGGGCGATCGAGCAATCGCGCGCGCAATGAGCAGCCGCTGCGCCTGACCGCCCGACAGTGTTTGCGGGCTGATGATGGTGTGCATCTTCATCGGCATGGCGTTGATGTCATCGGCAATGTTCGCCTGCTCAGCCACGATCCAAGCTATGTCCTCGGGGATTTCTGCACCGCCCCCGATGTTGTCCAAGATCGACCCGTTAGCAACTTGGCCGCCTTGGACCACGACGCCGAGCCTTGAACGGATCGATGCTGGGATGATGCTCTTGATGTCATGTCCGTCGATGAGCAGTTGTCCGCTATCGGGATACTCCAGAGCTGAAAGTAGTCGGAGTGCTGTTGTCTTGCCCGAGCCCGATGGACCAACAATGGCGGTCGTGGCCCCCGCCTTGATCGTGCATGAAAAGTCTTGAAGGACGAGAGGTAGTTCTTCTAAGTATTGGAAGGACACACGCCGGAACTCGTAGTCCCCCCGGATATGTGTGAGGAACTCCGCTTCAAGGTCCTGCTCCTGGACCGCGTTAAGGATGGGACTGACCAAACTCAAGACTGGCTTGGCCGCGGCGATTGCCGGCACCGCCGATGAGACGCCGACGATCGCACCGAGCACGGAACCGAATGCCGTCGAGAAGGCGATATAGGTCGCCGCAGTGATTGTCGGGCCGTCATCCCAGGTGAAAACGCCGATGATCATGAGGAACGCAATGCTTGACAGTGATCCAATAAGCGCAAGATATGTTTGCAGCCTGCCCGACAGTACGGTTTGCGCTGCCTGATTCGTGATCTGGTCCGCCTGCTTCAAGATAGAGATATCGGTGAAGCGCCTCTCGGCGCCCGCAACTCGAATCTTGGAGATTCCGCCCACGAGTTGGACGAACCAGGCGGAAGCCTCCTGCTGGGAGTCATTGGCCGTGCGAATGAGGGATGACATTCGACGAGTCAGCCACATCATGAACCCGATAGTGACGACAAAGATCACGAGCGACGCCCAGGCGAG
>CAMDKQ010000099.1 GCA_945901095.1 Bifidobacterium breve | reverse complement strand
GTCGCCTCCTTGCATTTACTCGAGGAGTTTGGATTCCACATGTTCGGGGCGGACTCAAGGTATTTGCATGTTGATGCCATGTTCGCCCCGCACGCGAACGCCTTCGGCGATACGTAGAACACCACACCGCCCCCCGGACCGGAGTCACCTAACACGCACACCCCACCATCGGCACACGACGCACCTGCTGTCGCCTCGGCGGGCGCTGCTTCCTGCACAACCGCCGGTGCACCCGTCGAGGCCGCCGCTGATGCCGAGGCGGTAGCGGCGTTCTGTACCGCGCCCGACGAACCCGCCGTCGTGGACGAGCATCCGGCCATCGCGGCGGTGGCGAGCACCAGCCCGACGGTCAGCGTCTTGAAGCGTGTTCTCATTGCATCCCTCGATCCGTGGGGTCAGGGCTGCGATCCACCCTGTTGGACAGTTCGACGAAGAGTAACGGACTTCGGTTCCCCGAATCTGCGATTAGTTCAAGCACGCCCTGTCCGGTAACCGGCAGGAGCGCACTGACGTGGACCCGAGTGCGCCCGTTGAGCGTTGCCGTTCGTGCTGCCGACGGCGCTGCGTCTCCCGTCGACTCGGCGTGCACTAGGCAGGCGCGACAACGGAATCAGACGAACCTTGCCTGTATTGAAACTCCGACCGCTCACCAGCCTGTGAGGGTGTGAACACAGGAGGGCACTGCCGGCAAAATCGAAGTGGGGGTTGGTCTTGACGACGTCACGACCAACCCCCACATACCAGTCAAACGAACATGCGACTCTCAAAACAAAGGGCAGGGAAGAGCACAGAGGCACATTGATAAGTGGATGAATAGTTAAAAGGCCCGCACCGGGCGAAGGCCGCACGTGCTCGCCTTGCTGCCGCTCCAAGTCTGATACCCACTCTGGAACTTTTGGTACCACGCGTTGTCCTTATCGTACTCCGAGGAACTCCAGTAACAGGCAGCCGCGAACCCGCCAATTGCGTTCCGGCCCGTGTAGTAGTGTGGGGAATTGAGTTCGTCCTGGGATGGCAGGGACCAGTCGGTCATCTCCCCGCCGGTGTAGCCGCGAACCTGCTCGGCGGCATTATCTGACTTGCACATGGTGAGCATCGCTGAGGTGTTCGGGTACCCGGTTCCGATAAGCGTGCCGGACGCATTCGGGATGACGCTAGTCTTTCCCGACCCAGTGCAGTAGACGTATCCACTCCCGGTACCCGGCCCAGAACTGCCCCAGTCTGACGTCGCGTTTGGGCTGCCCCCGCAGAACGATGACACCAGCCCTGTGCCTGCCCCTGGGCAGTTGACCAGTTTTCCGTTCCACCCGTTCGGCGCGACCTCAAGGTAGTTGCATGCGGATGCCATGTTCTCCCGGCATGCGAACGGGGTCGTCGAGGCGTAGAAGACAGTACCCACACCACTTTGACCGATATCACCGCAGGTGTACGCCAAACCCGCTTCGCAAACATCATTGCTGCCCGGCCCAGAGTCGCCCAGCAGAGCCGGATCATGAGAAGACCCCGACGGTGAGGGTGATTCCGTCGGCGACGCAACCGGGCTTGCCGGTGCCTCGGTCTGTGCGGCGGTGGGGTTGACCGGGTCAGGTGACGGCGCTGGGGCCGTCGAGGCCGCAGACGATGCCGCCGCCGAGGATGCCGAGGCGGTAGCGGCGTTCTGTACCGCGCCCGACGAACCCGCCGTCGTGGACGAGCATCCGGCCATCGCGGCGGTGGCGAGCACCAGCCCGGCGGTGGCGGTCCACCGTCTCCCGCTGGCCCTCGGACATCGACAGCGCAACAGCAGTGCGCACAAACAAGTGTACTACCGCAACTACATAGTTATTTGTAAGACACACTACTAGGCCACTGTCCGCCCGCTAGCGTTCCGCGGCTTGGGGCCGACGACAAGAGTCGCCGTCAGGGGTCCTTGCTGCCATGCCTGGAGAACATCACCAGAGGTTGAAGGTTCCCGGCCCGCGCGTCAACGATGGCCGAAAGGTAGGCAGAGCGCATGGCGGCTGGGTCGCTGCCTCGTCCAAAGGCGTACCGGGAAGCACCGGTTGATGACACTCCGCTCACATCAGCGAGAACATTGACAACGAGTCGCAGTAGTCGACTGTTGCCGTCGTGGAAGGGCTGGATCTCCCGCTGTTCGAATAGGTAGCGGATGCAAGCCTCGTCTGGGCCAAACGTGTCGTGGTCAAGCCAGTAGGCGACGTTGCCTAGAAGTTGCTCCCAGCGATCCACAATCCGCTCGGGCGCAACGCCGATGTTGTTCTCGCGTATGCGCCGCTGCCCTGCCCACGTCCACACTTGGTCGTACATGCGCCGATGTGGGTCATGCTGGAACGCCTGAGTGAGAAGCTCGTCGCGGGTCAGTGCTTGAGACCTGAGCCACGAAATGGCGGTGGCCTGGTTCAGGGCCTCAAGCTCGAAGAGTTCCTCTTGCGTGCTTACACGCCGATGTTCCGTGACCAGGTACTGCGCTTCTTCGCCGTCTAGTGGCGTGTGGGCTGGCCCCTGCTGATCAGGACCTACAGGCTTCAGGCGATGCCCCGCTCCTGCCCCCGCGCCAGCCGATCAGCGACGACGCGGTCCAGCAGCTTGTCGTACGCCTGGTTGGTTAGTTGCCTGCCTTCCAGCGCCATGTTCCAAGCAATCTCATCCGCAAGTTCGATGTCCGCGAGCGTTGCCGTTTCGTCGTCGGGTGCCTCGATGCGCAGCCCCAGAACCGACATGGTCTTGAGCACCTTGTCTAATTCCAGTCGAGGGGAACCGCTCTCCAGGCGACCGACCCACTCACGAGTGACGCCAGCGCAATCGGCCAACTCAACTTGCGTCCAGTTCTTACGGACGCGAGCACGCCGCACAGCGACCCCCACGGCGCCGGGCGTCATTAGCGAACCAGTCATCGCGTCCTCACTTCGTCAAATGTGACAGTACGCGCACATTGGTCACATGGCAAGGAAGCTCGACATTGAACTTCTTGGGCCGCCAAAAAGCCGCATACCTGACTTCTCGCGCACAGCCACGGGCCAGGCACGCTGAGCTAGTCGACGAAGATGAGAGTCGCCCTCCAGTAAGTAGACAGTCAAATCTGAGACACACCACTAGTGGAACAACGGCCCGGTTCTTGCCGTCAGCGCGGGCTTGGCAAACTGAGCCCCGTCGAGTTGGATTTGTTTTACCCGGCCGCCGACTCCACATAACCCGGGTCACATCAGAGTGTCAACCAAACGTGGGGCAGACCTGACCACAGGGAAATCGGGGACTCGGCGGCACAGGAGGACCACTCATGACAGCGCACCCGACGCGGGCGTATGCCTCGTACTTCATCGGGCTGATCGCCGCCTACGTCGCCGCCCTTGTCGCGTTCTGGCCGGAACCGGGGCGGCAACCCAACCAAGCGATATTTCTTGCAGTGATGTTCGCCCCCACGGGAGGCGCCCTCCTCGCCCTCTTCTTCGGCGGCGGGCACGTCCGATGGGGCCGACTGACATGGTGGATCCTCGCCGGCCTCATCCCAGCGCTGGCAGTGCTCGCCGTCGACCTGCTCGGCATCCTGGTCGGCTGGGACACCGTCGATCCGTCGGTGCTGCGTACGGCGTTGGTGGGCGCACCGGTAGCGATCGGCGCCGCTGCCCTCTGGGCCGTCGGCGAGGAGATCGGATGGCGCGGATTCCTGTGGCCGACGCTTCGTGAGCGATCGGGTTTCTGGTTGTCAAGCCTAGTCATCGACGATGCTTGCACTCGGCGTTCTGACGGCGTCGTGGCACGTACGACACCTGCCCACCGGCGCCACGGAAGCAGCGACTTGGGACTCCATCCGGGTCGCGTTCTCGCGGGCCCTCGACAAGTGGGCTAGGCGGACTTGCGCCCCGCGACTCGGACGTAGATCCACACGAAGATGGTCGCGACGACAACTTCCACGAGTAGCCGGATCCAGTCGATCCCTGACGTTTCCTTGCCGCCGAAGAGTCCCGCCTCTCCGCGAAAGCGACCGTTCGGACCCTGTTCGCCGAGTGGAACAGCAACAACAAGGCTGGTTCGGTCTCGGCGACGACCCTCTGTGTCAACCTCTGCTGAGGCAGTCGTGATCGTCTAATCCGTTGTTTTTCAGAGGGCGTGGAAGAGGCTTGTTTCATGTCCCGAAGGCCGAGCGGGCGGGGTTCATACGCCGGGAGGGGCTGCGCTCCACGTTGATCCGCGAGTGGCAGGCGCAGGTCACGAGGTTGCAGGGCAACATAGCGGACAGCCGGAGGATCAATGACGTTCAAGCAAAATACTTCGCACTCTTGGGCGAACTGTCCAAGAGTGCGGTCCGTCAGGACGGAGTGAGCAGTTGATGGACGTCGCGATCGAGGAACTGGTCACGCAGGCAGGCGTGTCGCGGGCTCGTGGCTGCGCGCTCGTCGGACGGTCCCGCGCGTCGCGCTACCGGGCCAAGAACCCGCAGCCACGGGCGCGTACTGCCGGACGAGGCGGATGGGACGAATGACGCGGTGACCGCGTAGGTGTGGCGATGTGCGCTCTCGGTCTGAACCGGCTGAGATTCGGACCGGCAAGCTCTCGCATCAGGGCGGATTCCACATCAGCAAACGCCATCAACACTTCCGGTGGCGATGGCCTCGTGCGTTACGTCCACGTAAGTCCCGAGCATCGCGGGAGGCACTGATATCGGGTGGTCATGCGAAGCCTGTTACGGCGTTGGGCAGCCGACGCGGTTTTTGGCATTCATGGCGGTACCTGACGCCCTGATTGCCTGATCAACCCAACCACCCACAGTTGTGTTCTAGGTGATGGCAGTATCGTCAGCCATTCCCACCTGCTTGGAGATGTAGAGACTGTGAGTGCCACCCTCATACAGGTAGCACCGACGATGGTTGATGACGTTGTCAGGCGACTGGTTCGCGAGGGCGGAATTGAAGGCGACGACGCCGTCGTTTGGCCAGATGTTCGAGGTGCTCTGCGGCTTCTTGAATGCATTGCCCGCGATCATGGTGACGGGGATATGTTTGAGGACTCCGACGTTTGCTTGATTCAGGTCGGCAGACTGACGCGCCGAATCCTCGATGAGCACTACGGGCGCCGTAGCCCGAAGACGTCAATGAGCGCCTCGCACAACGCGAAGCCGTCGCAGGCGGCCTTCGGATTACTCGGATCGGGTGAATCGGCAAAAATGGCGCCATCCCACGGGGTTCCCATGGTCGTAAGCGATTCGATCTGCACGGGTGACTTTGTTGCCTGCAAGTAGGCGATCGCTGATCGCGAATACAGCCCGCCCATTGAGTGCGCTACAAAGTCAACCTGAGTAATCCCGAATGTGTCATGCAGGTAGTTGACGAAGTTCGCGAGATGAATACCAGCGAGTTCGATATCTCCGTTTGAATTGACGGTCATGTACGCCGGCAACGCCTTGGGGCAGTGGTGGAAGGGACCGCCGGCCCCTAGCTGCTCTGTGACCGTCCCGCGACCGGCCATCGCAGGTGATGTGAAGACTTGATGGCCCTTACTCAGGAGAAATCTGGCGCATAAAGGAGTCGGTGCTGCCAGCCGCGTACCAAGTGACTCCTCCCTCGGACTTGTTCAGGCATGCGGAATCCGGAGTGGTGAAGGGGCTTATCGCCGCACCGCCCGAAACGATCACCACTGCTCGTGAGTTCGGGGCCGCCTGAGCTGGCGTGCCGAGTCCGAGGGCGACTGCGACGAGGATCGCGGCCGCAGTGCAACCGGAAACGAGGACCTTAACGACACAAGCAACTCATGGTTTCTCCATTCGCGCACCCACGAGAATGACGGGGTGGATGGCTTGGATGGTTGAAAAACCCACCCCCGTTTATCAACCTAGCAGCAAGGCGAGGAATTACCTGCCAGTTCGGGCGATTGGCAAGCGGGAGATGCCCGGCCCGCCAATCCTTACCCACTGTGATACCGGGAAAACTCCGTTTTCCACACCCATGGATGAGTTGTAAAAAGTGAATGAACTTGCTGTCTCTACTGTCTGGGGAAGTTTTCATGAGTGATTCTGAGCAGGTCGGCAATGGCAGATTCTGGCGGCGAAAGCAAAGCAAGAAAAGGCGTCCTTTTTCAACCCACCGATTGTCATGGAATGTTGACATGTGATGTGCCCCCGGCAAGAGGATGTCGCAATGGCTGCGATGCGCACCTCAGGTGACGGGGAGCGCGAAGTCCAAAACCGAGCTGTCTAGGAGGTGGCCCCACCCACTGGGCGTACAGAGTTCGCCGGTGTGGCCGGGCGCAGCTCCCAACTCACATCACCGTGCGCGGATTGGATCAGCGGCCCCAGCCAGAACCTTTAGGACCCCCTGAAGGTTCTGCTCGGTTTCGGCCAACGTGCCGCTGACGACCGGAACGGTAATGAGAACCTGTGCTTCGTTGGAGGAATTGTTGGGTCCGCCCGGCGCGCTGAACCGGACAACGCACCCTCCACCGGTTACTGGCATGAAGAGTGAGTTGCCCGAGAGTAGGCAGGGTCCAAGAACCTCGAGATCGACAGCGGTGCCGCTGCCGGTCGACATCACGAGCCGGACTCGCGAGCCCGGGGCGTACCTAAGGACACCCCTGTTCTGCCATGGGGCACCGGCAACGCCATCCACAACCGGGGTGACGGAGATCGGGTTGGGTCGTCGCTGGGCCAGCACATTGATCTCTTGGTTCACGTAGCGCCCGAGATCAAGCCGCTGGATATCGG
This sequence comes from Bifidobacterium breve, assembly GCA_945901095.1. Lineage (GTDB taxonomy): Bacteria > Actinomycetota > Actinomycetes > S36-B12 > S36-B12 > WLND01. Next base: position 4,267 of record CAMDKQ010000099.1, on the reverse strand, counting down.
TCTGAACGCCGTCTGTGGTGGTGTTCCGTCGGGCATCGTCAACGCCCGGCTCGTGGAAGGTCACCTCGACATTAGCGACGCCCTTGCGCAGTGGCGTCCAGAGGAACTCCACCAGACCGCCATCCACCGACTTGTCCGGCGAGATCGCTCGACCGTCGACGGAGAGACTGACCGAGCCTCTGCGATTCTCCTCAACGTTGACGGCAACGTAGGTGGGGATGCCGATGCGTACCGTCTGCGGCATGAGAAGTTGCACGCGCTTGAAATCGATGCCGACAGTGAAGACGGACGGCTCGCTTGTCGAGGGGGCGTACGAGACAGTGCCGGTCTGCTGAGAGGCAGTCGGAATGAACGCTGCAGTGACCGAAAACGTGGCAGTACCTTGCGGTACCCAATCAAGCCTAGCTACGGCCACCGCGCCAGGTGCTGAGCGGACAACCGCCTCACCGATGACACCTCGAACTACCTCAGTGAAGACAACCTTTCCTCGGATTTGTTCACCGGGCCGAGAGGTTAGGAGGTCGCCGGATTCAATCGTGGCGATGAGTGGAAGGGCGGTCATTCGTGTTGGATTCGTTGGAATCGCAAGTTGCGTGATGGTCGGCATCGCCGCTGTTGTTGCCGTGATGGAGGAAAATCCCGTTGAGCTGATCGACCACGCACCAGATGCCAGAGGCATCCACGAGACCCGCCCGACACCGAAGCGATCGAGATTGACCGTTGCCTGCTGACTCGCCTGACCTAGGGAGATGCCGAGGGTGACGCTGCTCCCTGCCTGGCTTGGAGAGATGACGTCGATCGATTGCTCGATCCCCGCGGTGCCGTTGCCGGTGGCAAGGATTCTCTCCTGGATCGGGGCGCTCGCCACGTGGGCCGGAGCGACAAGCGCGACTCCAACAAAAATGGCGCATGCGGCGGTCGCGACCGGCCACCTCACTGCGGCGCTCATTGAAGGCCTCGCACAGCGTGATCCCTGGGACGTGCATCGGGCCGACATGCAGCGATAGTTTTGAACTCCATGTCTTGAACCCTTCTCAATTTGGGTGGAGGTTAGCAGACCGCCCTTCGGAGCTGACTGACCCCAGGGTTGGGGCCTTGCACGTTCCGGTCGGATCTCTTACTTTGGCACCATCGCAAATTTCGCCGAAAGGTCGTCCCCGTGAGTACCACTCGAATCTCGGCAGCACTTCTTGCCGCACTTGCTCTGACTGCGATATCGGCGGTGCCCGCCGTGGCTGTCGCGCCTCAGGCCCCCGCCCCCCGATACTCGTATGACTTGGGGATAGCCCCACGCCTGCAGTGGAATTCGAACTACGGGTATTGCGGCGAGACGAGTTTCATCAGCGCTGGCATGTACTTTGGCCAGTACACGTCACAGTGGACAGCTCGCAGCGCCGCCTCGCCTGGTGTTCCGCAGACCGAGGAGGAGAGTCAACTTCTCATCGGGGTGAACGACATGGATGCGGCCGAGGCAATGAAACTACAGGCGGCTCCGTTCGACAGTGAATCCCAGCAGTCGACCCGGCCGTACCTCACCTGGGTGAAGTCGATGGTCCTCCGGGGGTTCCCGGTGATCATCGGGGTGTTCCTCAACATGGATGATGATTCATCGGATGGTCAGTCGGAGTACGACCACATCGTTCCGGTGCTCGGAGTCGGGTCGCAAGCGCCCCTGTCGGCAACGAATCGCACGTACCGCGCCACCGATGTCATCTCCTTCAGCGATAACGCACTTCTTGATGGTGACACGTCGACCAACGCGGCAGTGTTCCGCTACCGGTTCGGCCCTTTTCAGAAGAGCAGGTCACAGGCGAATGACCCTGACGGCGCCACCTACTCCCTCCGCAATCGGCCGATGAATTACGCAATTGCCGTGACCGGTGTCAAGGACCCAGACAGGGTTACCATCCCGATCCGATTGACCTCGAATGCGAATGGTGAGGGAATGCAGGAGGATGAAGAGTTGGTGGAACCGCCAGCTCCCCGGCCGATCGATCTCACCGCCACCGTCACGATTCCCGATCCAAGCGTTGGCTACACCGTTTATCTGTATGACGACTTTACGAAGGTGCCGATCCGGAACTTCAACGCATCGGCGGCCAATGCCATTTCGTCGTGGACGATCGCGCCGGGTTCGGGTCGATCGTGGTCGACCACCATCAGCAGCATGTCCGATCAAACCCGAGTGTTTCGAGCGGTCCCCAGTTCTGCACCGTGACACCGGCGCCGATCGACCGTGCGCCAGCATGGATGCTCGCGGTCGTCGCGATGATCTCCGTGCAACTCGGCGCGGCCATCTCGTTGGGCTTGTTCGAGGAGATCGGGGTCGCAGGTACTGCGTGGATACGCATCACGATCGGTGCGATCGGCTTCGTCCTGATCGCCCGTCCCCGCTACTGGAAATGGTCACGCCAGGAACTGCGTGCCCCCTTCCTTCTCGGGATTGTCTCGGCTGGCATGACGCTGTGTTTCCTTGCCGCAATCAATCTGCTGCCATTGGGTACGGCGGTGGCCATCGAATTCCTCGGTCCACTGACTGTCGCGACAATCCATAGCCATTCGCGCCGCGCACTCACGTGGCCGGCCCTTGCCCTCGTCGGGGTGGTGCTCCTGACGGAGCCATGGGAGGGAACCCCGAGCGTCCTTGGCATCGGCTTTGCGGTCCTCTCGGGTGTCGGCTGGGGCCTATACATCGTCATCACCCAGCACGTCGGTGACCGTTTTGCCGGAGTCGATGGGCTGGCGATCTCGATGCCTGTGGCAGCGGTCGTGGCCATGTTCGTTGGGCTGCCGCAGGCATGGGGCCACCTGACCCTTGAGGTGCTTCTCGTCGCGCTGGGGGCGGCAGTGCTCCTCCCGCTCATCCCTTGGACCCTCGAACTGTATGCGCTCAGGCGACTGACGAAAGCCGCATTCGGGACGCTGATGGCACTGGAGCCGGCTCTGGCGCTGGCCATCGGCATACTCGTGCTGCGCCAGATCCCGGCCGGGGCGCAGGTTGTTGGGATGGGCTGCGTTGTCCTCGCTGGCGTTGCCGCCGAGCGGACAGGGCACCGGCAGGACGAACGCGGTGTGTCCGCGTAACCGTCGCGCAAAAATACAATCCACGCCAACGATAACCTGGCATCTTCTTGTCCAAGTTCGCTATGGTTCTTACGGCACTCACCTACTTGGAGGAATTTATGTCCGTCGTGGGATCCGCACCCGCTGTCAACCAATCATTTAGCGTTGGTGGCGCCATCGGTTTCGGGTGGCTCAAGACCTGGACCAACTTTTGGCGACTGCTTCTCGTCGTCATCGTGTTTCAGGTGATCAATGCCGCGCTCCTCATCGTCAGCGGTGCTGGAATACCCACCAACATCGACGTGTCCGACCCGGACACGATCACTGTGGATCAGATCTGGCAGACAAGCAACCTAAGTCTGTCATTGGTCGGGAGCGTCGCGCAGTGGCTGGCGAGTTTCTTCCTTGCCCTCGGGGTCATCCGTCTGGCCCTCGCGGTCACACAGGGCGAGAAGGTCTCTCTGAGCAAGGTGTTCAGCTTCGCTGGATATGGCCGATACCTCATCAACTCGATCATTTTCCAGATCATTATCGTGATGGGATTGCTCATCGGCGTCGTTCCGGGTTTTCTCATCGCGTATTCGACTGATGCCATCGTCTGGGCTGCCGTCGGTTCGGTCGTCGGGATACTCCTGGCCATCACCTTGACACTCGCATTCACGTTCTTCGGCTACCTCATCCTCGACCGCGATGCTCGCGGTCTGTCGAGCCTCGGCGCATCGTGGAAACTCGTCATGCCGCACTTTGGTGGTCTTCTGGGGCTCTACATCCTCATCGTGATCATCGACTTCGGGCTCATCATTGCTGCTCTCTTGCTCGGCACCTTGATGCTCGGCGTCGGCCTCCTCGTCACCCTGCCGGTGGCCGGCGTGGTTGTCTTCGGTGTTTCGGCCCTCTCAGTCGCCTACGCATACAAGACGATTTCTGGGGATCCGGTCGCTTCCTGACCTCAGGGTTCTTCGCTCAGGGGGTCTCTCGCGCCGGCGGTGCGAGCGACCCCCTTTGTCTTTGCCCCGAAGGCACCGGTAAATCGTGCGGTCCCGAACTAGTTGAAGGTATTGAGGGTCAGGCCCTCGGTAATCCAGGTGACCTCGTCGTAGGTGAGGCCCTTGGTCGCCATGCGAACCGTGGAGACAGTGGCGCCGGGCCCAGCGGGACGCATCTGGACCATGCCCCGCTTGGGGACACTCGACTTCGGGCAGGT
>CAMDKQ010000098.1 GCA_945901095.1 Bifidobacterium breve | reverse complement strand
AGATCGGCTTGGCGTGGTGGAATCCGGTCTGGGTCATCGGGATCTCGTCGCACCGCTCGCCGTCGACGTCGTAGGCGACGCACACCGGTATCTGCTCGAACCCCGTGAGCACATCGAGCTTGGTGAGGAAGGTGTCCGTGAGCCCGTTGACCCGGCTTGCGAACCGGGCGATCGGAGCGTCGAACCAGCCGCAGCGCCGTGGGCGACCCGTGGTCACTCCGCGCTCCCCGCCAATGACCCTCAGCCGCTCGCCATCGTCGTCGAGTAGTTCTGTCGGGAATGGACCCGAGCCGACTCGGGTCGTGTAGGCCTTGAGGATGCCGATGACGCGCGTGATGCGGGTTGGTCCGATGCCGCTGCCGGTGCAGGCGCCGCCCGCGGTTGGGTTACTCGACGTCACGAATGGGTACGTGCCGTGGTCAACATCAAGCAGGGTGCCCTGCCCACCCTCGAGCAGCACGACCTTGCCCTGGTCGAGGGCCAAGTTGAGCATGAGCGAGGTGTCGGCCACGTACGGGCGCAGGGTGTCGGCGAAGGCAAGGAGTGAATCGACGATCTCGTCGATCTCGAGGGCCCGCCGGTTGTAGACCTTCACGAGCACCTGATTCTTGCTCGCGAGGGCTCCCTCGACCTTCTGGCGCAAGATTGACGGATCGAACAGGTCTTGCACCCGAATGCCGAGCCGGGCGATCTTGTCACTGTAGGTCGGTCCAATGCCCCGACCGGTCGTCCCGATCTTGGCGTTGCCCAGGAAACGCTCGGTCACCTTGTCGAGGGTGACGTGGTACGGCGTGATGAGGTGGGCGTTCGCGCTGATCACGAGTTTCGAGGTGTCAATGCCGCGCTCATTGAGGGCCGCCATCTCATGAAGAAGCACCGCCGGATCGATCACGACACCGTTGCCGATCACCGGGATGACCTCGGGTGTGAGGATGCCACTTGGCAGCAGGTGTAGGGCGAACTTCTGATCGCCGATGACGACGGTGTGGCCGGCGTTGTTGCCGCCTTGGTAGCGAACGACATAGTCGACGCGGCCACCGAGAAGATCAGTCGCCTTGCCCTTGCCTTCATCGCCCCACTGCGACCCGACGAGAACGATTGCGGGCATGGGAAGAGGCTACAGGCGTAGAGTCCCCTCCGGATGCGACTAGCTAGTAGTGCCTGTTTCGAGCCGATCGGCCAGCGACTCGCCGAGCAGGTGACCTGAGAGCCAGGCCGTCTCGACCCGCGGCCCATCAGACCACGCATCTCCTGCAAGTCCGAGATTGAACCCCTGGTCAAGAAAGAAGGGTTGCTGCGAGGCTGTGAGCGGCTTTGCGTAGGTCCAACGCTTCGCATCTGCCCAGCTCGGGTGCTCGGAGATGCCGAGCACCCGTTGCAGGGCGCTGAGTGTGGCCGGAAGCACCTGTGAAGGATCGGTCAGGTGCCTGGCCGCGAGAACCGGCTGCACGTGGGTGACAAGCACGGGGGCGCCATTGCCGCGGCGGGCGCCGTCATTCGCTATCCAGGTGATGACGGGATCGTCATTGACGAAGATGCCGTCGAACTCGCGCCAGGTCGCCGCGTCGAAGACAGCCGTGACAGCGATCACGGGCTCCCAGGTCACCTCGTGGGTGGCGAGCAGGGCCGCATCGAGTGCGGGTGAGCCCGATTCAAGAAGTTGGCGGGCCTGGGGGCTCGGCATACACACGGCGACCGCGTCGACCCCCTCGCCGCCGACCGTCAGTGCCCCTTCCTCCACCGAGATTGGACCGGAATCGTGCCCTGACATGACCTCGGTGTCAGGCAATTCACTTGCGAGGTGCTCGACGATTGACCGGACTCCATCTGCCGCCGTGTAGCGCATCGGCCCCGTCTTCACCCCGTGGATTCCGTCGGACGACGCGACATGGAAGGTGTCGGTCCAGGCGCGTCCGACTCCGAGATCGACGAGCCGCTCGATGAGTGAACTGAAACGTTCATCCTTAGCGGTCAAATAGGACGCACCAATGTCGACGACATGCCCATCGAATGGTGTGCCGGAGTCGCGGATGCGGCGGGAGGCCATGCGACCTCCGAGCACCCGACCCTTGTCGAGCAGGGTCACCGAGCGGCCGCGGTTGTTCAGTGCAGCCGCGCATGCGACGCCACTGATGCCGCCGCCGATGACGATCGTGCGCGACATGGCCTAGGCGCTGGGGATCGATGGATCGCAGTCGGCAAGGAATGCCGCGATGCGCTGGGCCTCGTCGGACTCACCGATCGCGCCTGAGGCACGGCCGAGTGAGCGAAGGCAGCGAAGGAAGCCCTGATTCGGCTCGTGACTCCACGGGACCGGCCCGTGGCCCTTCCAGCCGTTGCGGCGCAGGGCATCGAGCCCACGGTGGTAGCCGACCCGGGCGAAGGCGTACGACTCGATGACCTGCCCGTCGCCCCAGGCCTCATCTGCGAGGACAGCCCAGGCCAGTGAACTTGTCGGGTGGTCGCGGACAACGTCATGTGCATCTGCACCATTCGCAAGAGCGAGCACGACGATGTCATCGGCCGGAAGGAAGGTGGGAGGGGTACCGCCGAGGAGATCTACGCCAATGGTCATAGCTGAAGCCTCTCACTACCAGTGCGCCACCCAAACCAAGCCCAGCCCAGCCCAGCCCAGGAGCAGGTGGGCTTTGGGCGGGTTGATGTGGTTCCCCGGCCCCGAATCGGGGTCCGGAGCGACATCAACCCGCCCGAAACCAGTTTTGGGGCGGCGGGTTTGGGAGGTGGGACCGTTACTTCAGCCGTGTTCCAGCTGAGCGCAGGTCTTCGCAGCCGCGAATGACGCGATCGGCCATGCCCTTTTCGGCCAGCTTGCCGTAGGCGCGCGGATCGTACTGCTTCTTGTTGCCTACCTCACCGTCGATCTTCAGCACACCGTCGTAGTTTTTGAACATGTGATCGGCGATCGGCCGGGTGAAGGCGTACTGGGTGTCGGTGTCGATGTTCATTTTCACGACGCCGTAGTCGAGCGCCTCGCGGATCTCACTGAGGAGTGAGCCTGAGCCGCCATGGAAGACGAGGTCGAAGGGCTTCTCTCTGCCGTACTTGGCACCGACAGCACCTTGGATGTCATTGAGGATTGACGGGGTCAGCACCACGTTGCCGGGCTTGTACACGCCATGGACGTTGCCGAAGGTCGCAGCCACCATGTAGCGACCACGCTCACCGAGGCCGAGCGCCTCAGCGGTGGCAATGCCATCGTCGACCGTCGAGAAGAGCTTTGCATCATGCGTCGCCTCGATACCGTCCTCCTCGCCGCCAACCACACCAATCTCGATCTCGAGGATGATGTTGGCCTTGACGCAGGCATCGAGCATGCGTGATGCGATGTCGAGATTCTCCCTGAGTGGCACCGCCGAGCCGTCCCACATGTGCGACTGGAACAGTGGCTCAAGGCCCTTCGCAACCCGCTCCTGCGAGATGGCGATGAGCGGCTCCATGAATCCGGCGAGCTTCTCCTGCGGGCAGTGGTCGGTATGCAGGGCGATGTTGACGTCGTAGTGCTTCGCGATCGAGTGGGTGAACTCGGCGAGGGCGGTTGCACCGGCGACCATGTCCTTGATCATCTGCCCGGACGCGAACTCGGCTCCACCCCACGAAATCTGGACGATGCCATCGGACTCGGCCTCGGCAAAGCCGCGTATTGCTGCGACGATGGACTGTGAGGAGGTGCAGTTGATCGCCGGGTAGGCGAACTTGCCAGCCTTGGCTCGATCGAGCATCTGGCCGTAGACCTCGGGGGATGCGATGGGCATCGTTTGCTCCTGCGATTAAGGATGAAGGACTCGCGAACGCCACCATCCTCCCATCACGACAACGTTTACATTGAGGCAGGCTCACTGCTGAGTTGTCGGACCGAGCGAAAGAGAAGGGATCCGAGAATTGCCGCAGTTGCAACGGCGGCGGCAATGAGGAAGGCCTCGTTTGCCCCGACGCTCACGATGAGCGGTCCGGAGATCGCCAGGCCGATCGGACCAAACATCAAGGAGCCCATGGCGTCGTAGGCACTGACGCGGGACAGGGCATCGCGCGGGATGTTCGTCTGCATCGCTGTGAACCACCAGACTGCGAGAAGTTCGAGGCTTACCCCGCAGGCGAATGAGCCCAACGCGACCCACCCGATCGGCAGTTCGAAGGCAAGTGTGACGAGCCAGAGCGGCAGGGTCAGCATTGCGACCATGCCGACGACGAGTGGCCTTCGCACGCGCAGTTTGCTCGCGACCACGGCGCCGAGTAGCAGGCCCACGGACTGGAAGACCATGATGAACGCCCATCCGGCGGCGCCGCCGTAGACCTCGCGTGCGAGGACTGGGCCCATGACCTCCTCTGCCCCGCGCCACACCATGATCACAAAACTGAAGGCTCCGACGATCACCACGACCCAGCGATATGACCAGAAGACCCGCCAGCCGTGAGCGAGGTCGGCGAAGGTCGATTCGCCGGAACTATGTCGACTGGAGACGTCGCGCATCGAGAACACGAGCAGCCCGGCGATGATGAACGAGACAGAGTCGACGGCAATGGCCCATCCAGAGCCGATGAGGGCGACGAGCACCCCACCGATGGCGTTACCGGCAATGAGGCCAGCGTTGGAGGCGACGCTGACGAAGGCGTTCGCAGGCTGCAGATGCTCGTCGTCGACCACCTCAGGGACCAGGCCGCTCATCGCTGGCCACCACAGAGCGTTGAGGCAGCCGGAGATCGCCCCGATGAGGGCGAGGAGCGGAACCGTTGCGGTGCCGGTGAGGAAGAGCGCCGCGGTGAGCATGACGAATGCACTGAGGATGAGGTCGGTGACCGCGATGACCTTAGCCCGCCCGAGACGGTCGGCGACGACACCGCCGACCGGGAGGACGAGAACGAGCGGAATCGCCTGTGCCGCGAGAACGATACTCAGCGAGGTTGGGGTGGCGCCTGGGAGCGAAAGTACGCCGAATGCAATGGCGATAGGCGCGACACCGTTGCCGATGTTGCTGATCGTCCGCGCAAAAAAGAGCCTGCGAAACCGTACGTTCGCAAGCAGCACGCGCGTCGAGGAGGTATCAGCCACGTCGCCACCCTTGCAGGGTCATCCCACGCGACCAAGCAGGTAATCGCGACGCGCGAGGAGCACCTCGAGCGGAGCAGAAGCTGATGGTGGACCTGGCACCGCCTTACGCAACTCGACATGGACCTCGGCGTGACTGCTCGTCGACCGCGAAGCCCACTGGCCGACGAGGCCGTGCACCTCCCGCCGGAGGGCGTCAACATCGCGCCAGGTGGCGCCATCGGCAGCGACATCGTCATCGAGGTCATCGAACAGAGTGGCGGGACCGCGCTTGCGCAGTTCGGCGTCACGGGCGGCGAGCAGGGTCGCGGTCTGCTCGGCGGTGAGCAGGCCGGGCAGTCCGAGGAAATCCTCGTCGTCGGGGCTGACCTCGGCGGTGATCGCGCGGCCTCCTTGGAGGAGGTGCGCGAACTCGGCCTCTGCGTCGAGCGCGGTGAATTCCGCAACTCCAGGCTCTGGTACGAGCCGTTCGATGACGAAATCCCCGAGGCCCTCCTCTGCCGCGGGTACCCGCACGACGTGATTGCGGACCTCCTCCATCTCGGCGGCCAAAGCGAGGAGAGGTGTGACCGCAGGCAGGAAGACGGTGGCACTCTCGCGAGGGTTTCGAGCACGAACGACGCGACCGATTGCCTGCGAAAAGAACAGGGGGGTCCGGTAGGAGGTGGTCCAAAGACACACATTCAGCCGGACGATGTCGACGCCCTCAGAGACCTGCCGGACCGCGACCAGCCAGCGCTCGGTGCCCTTGTTGAAGGCCTCGATCTTTTTGCTTGATCGCGGATCATCGGAAAGGACGAGGACGGCGGCATGGCCGGTGACCTTCTTCACGAGCTTGGCGTACTCGCGCGCGGACTCCTGATCGGTGGCGAGCATGAGGGCGGCTGCATCGGGAGTCCCGGACTCCCGGAGGTCGGTGAGGCGTTGGTCGCCAGCGGCAATGACGTGCGGGATCCAGTTGCCACCCGGGTCAAGGGCGGTGCGCCAGGCGGCCTCCTCAAGGCGCTTGGACTCGTTTCCGGAAAGCGAGGCGCTCAGCACCTCTCCAGCGGAGTTCATCCATCGGCTCGTGCCCGAATAGGCGGCGAAGACAACGGGTCGAACAACACCGTCGGCAAGAGCTTCTGCGTAGCCGTAGGCATAGTCGGCGTCCGAGAGGAGTTCGCCGTCACCGGAGTCCTCATACCGGACGAACGGAATCCGCTCATTCGGGTTCGTGCGGAACGGCGTACCGGTGAGACAGAGTCGACGGGCGGCAACGCTGAAGGCCTCGACGACGGCGTCGCCCCACGAGAGGCTGTCGCCGGCGTGGTGAATCTCATCGAGGATGACGAGGGTGCGCTTCGCCTGGGTGCGTGCCCTGTGGAGCATCGGGTGGGATGCGACCTGCGCGTAGGTGGTGATGTAGCCGTCGGTGCCGGGACGTACGGGACCGACACTGTTCTTCAAGGTGGGGTCGAGGTAGAGGCCGGATCCAGATCCAGCATCGGCCCATTGGGTGCGTAGATGATCGGTCGGGACCACGACGATGACCCGATCGACGAGGCGCGCCTCATGCAGGCGCCGGGCGAGGGTGAGGGCGAAGGTGGTCTTGCCTGCGCCCGGGGTCGCAGTGACGAGGAAGTCCTCGGGTTTTTCGGCCTCGTACTTCTCGAGGGCCTCCCGCTGCCAAAGGCGCAGTTCCCGGGGTCGCGTACTCATCTGGCCGCATTCTAATCCCGGACGCTGACAGTCCCGGAACGTTCGACGAGCCCGGCTGCGACTACGGCTGCTGGTCGAATGAGTGCCGGCGGATCCACGCGTGCATCGCGACTGAAGCGGCGGCGCCGGCGTTGATTGATCGCGTTGATCCGAACTGTGCGATTGAGAGCACCGCTGAGCAGGCGATGCGAGCCTGCTCCGACAGCCCCTCACCCTCCTGCCCAAAGAGCAGGACGCAATCCCGTGGCAGGTCGAAGGTCTCAAGGGGGACCGATCCCGGGAGGTTGTCGATCCCGATGAGTATGAGTTCGCTGGAGAGGCACCAGTCGGCAAGCGCTGTGGCGTCCGCGTGATATCTGACGTGCTGGTATCGATCGGTGACCATTGCGCCGCGCCTGTTCCAGCGGCGCCTGCCAACGATATGCACCTCAGCCGCGAGGAAGGCATTCGCAGTTCGAACAACTGAACCGATGTTGAAGTCGTGTGAGAAATTCTCGATCGCCACATGGAACCCGTGGCGTCGCTCGTCGAGGTCCTCGACGATTGACTGGAGCCGCCAATATCGATACCCGTCGACGACATTCCGCCGATCGCCTAAGAGGAGCAACTCGGGGTCCAGACGCGGGTCATCGGGCCACGGCGGAGGGTGCGGACCGACCCCGGGCGGTTCCTCACCGATTTCCACTCCGGTGACGATAGCCTCAAGAGCATGCATGCACTTGCGACGGTCGTCGATGCCCTCGGTCCTGATCCTGAAGCACTCCTTCGCAGCTTCGGTGCGGTGGCCTTCTGGGTGGTGCTTGGGATCATCTTCGCCGAGTGTGGCCTCCTCATCGGCTTCTTCCTTCCGGGCGACTCCCTGCTGTTCATTACGGGCATGCTCATCGCTCAGGGGTTCATCGCCTTCAACATCTGGGGAGCGGTGGCGCTACTCATCGCCGTCGCGATCCTCGGCAACGTCGTTGGCTACTGGATCGGGTACAAGGTCGGCCCGGCCATGTTCCGAAAGCCCGACTCCAAGCTTTTCAAGCGCGAATACGTCGACAAGACGCATGCCTTTTTCGAGAGGTACGGTGCCCGGGCGATCGTCCTCGCCCGATTCGTCCCGATCGTGCGCACGTTCATCACCGCGATCGCCGGGGTCGGCCAGATGAACTTTGGAAAGTTCCTTACCTTTAGTGCGATCGGTGCGGTGTTCTGGGCTGGTTTCGTGACCCTTGCGGGCTACTTCCTCGGCAATGTGGAATTCGTGAAGAAGAACGTCGAGATCATCCTCATCCTCGTTGTCGTCGTAAGCATCCTGCCGATCGTCATCGAGTTCATCAAGCATCGTCGCGAGCAGGCCCGCTCCTAACTCGTGGCACTTCCAGTCATGGCGAATCCTGCGTCGGTCCTCATGGTCGAACTGCTCATGTCGGCCGATCGACTCATCACAGCCGCCCAAGCTGCCCCGATCCCGACGGATCCGTCAACATGGGCACCGGCTGTCATCGTCGGTCACCTGAGCCGCGTCGACACCGAGGTCTGGCTCCCGCGAATCGACGAGATGGTCACGTTGAGGTCAAGTGGGTCGCGCCCGCACTGGGCTTGGTGGGAGCCAGATGCGGACGTAACCGCGCGCACGTTCGCCGGGATAGGCGTGGACGAGTCAGGGGCCCGCCTGCTGGCCAGCCGCACCGCACTACTCCACCGGCTCAGGGAACTCTCACCAGACGATTGGGCGGCTGAGGCCGAGCATGAGGACTTCGGGATCATCGACGTGCAGGGCCTCATCATGCAGGTGCTTATTCACGACGAGGAGCACCGTGCGTCGCTACTCCAAGCCGAGGTCGGCCAGTGAATAGGCGGCCCGGTACTCGATACCGCGTTCGACAACCTTCGGTCCGGCACCACGGTCAACAATGACCGCAACGGCAACCGTGCGCGCGCCTGCCGCCTCCAGCGCATCGACTGCTGTGAGCACTGAACCCCCGGTGGTCGAGGTGTCCTCGACGGCGAGCACTGCCCTGCCTTCGACATCTGGGCCCTCGATTCGACGCTGAAGGCCGTGGTGCTTCTCCTCCTTGCGGACGACGAAGGCATCGAGGACGAGGCCGTGGCTGGCGGCGTCGTGCAGCATCGCGGTGGCCACGGGGTCGGCGCCGAGGGTGAGGCCGCCGGCCGCCGAGTACTCGAGGTCGGCGGTGAGCTCCCGCATGACCGCGCCGACGAGGGGCGCCGCCTGGCCGTCGAGGGTGATGCGCCGCAGGTCGACGTAGTAGTCGGCCTCCCGGCCGCTCGACAGGATCACCTTGCCTCGCACGACGGCGCGTTCAATGATGAGGAGGCGGAGCTCTTCCCAGACGGCAGACTTCATGGGCGAAGCCTATGCTCGCGGTCGTGGGAGCCTGCAGCATCGTCATCCTCCCGGACGAGGCCTCCGCCGCTCGTTTCGAGTGCGCCGAGATCCTGACAGCGCCCGGCTCCAACTGCGCGGCTTTTGTTGTCGAGGTGCCGCCAGGTGCGTCCGATCTGAAATCCGTTCAGGTCTGCGCCGCAATCATGGTGGCCGCCCCCCAGCCGCCCCTACTGATCGTGACGACCCTCTCGTCGATGCACCTGCTCCCCGCTGTCGCCCGGGCCCAGCGAGCAGCCCGGCAGCTCATTTGCGGCTACGTGCTCATCGATGCCGGAAAAGGCGCGCCGGGGGCCGATCCGAGCGGCGAGAGCTGGCCCGATGCGCCCGTGTTCCTCATCGCCGGCATTGGCGACGCTGCAGCGCGGTCGCATGCGAAACTGCGCGGCTGGCAGGTGTTCGATGCCGAGGCCACCACCGAAATCGCCTTCTTGCTCGGCCAACTGGCACTCGAACTGGCGCCCTGATTCTTCACGTTGTCGCTCATTGATCTCGGCACGGTAGTGCTTATGCGCGCTTCTTGACCTGCTGGCCCAGATACCTGAGTTCGCATGTCCTGCGACATTGCCAGCGCTTGCCACGCCCAGCTTGGACGCGGCGCGTCCATTCGCTCAAGGATCAATGGCTCGGTTCAGGCACCCCGCGGATGCAGGCAGATGCCATCGCCGCGACCCCTGAGCAATTGCGTGCACGTGGGATCGCGATGAAGACCGAAAGCCTGTGGCGCGATCCGCGCACGGTGGGTCCATGACGAGCGGCGTTCCGCTGACCGATGAGGAAATCCGTCGATACCTTGCAGATGTCGCGGAGAGCAGGAAGAACCTGATCGCGAGCATCCAACGCGGCAAGCCTCGTTTTCTCTGAACATTGGTCCGTCTTGGCCGCGATTGGGCCCCCGGAATCAATAGTTCCTAGTGCACTGGATGATCGTAGCCTAGCTTGGTAGGCTAAACGAGTGAAGCAAAGGGACCTACTCAGGGCCCTTCGACTCAGTGCGAAGGAGGCCGGCGTCGACCTTGCCATTGTTCGCAATGGCGCGAGCCACGACATATACCGCCTAGGAGACATCGTCATCACGATCCCCAGACACAACGAACTGAATGAGATGACTGCACGAGGCATTCTCAAGGATGCCGCTGCTCACTTGAAAGGAAGAGACCGATGAAAATGTTCGACGTCACGGCGAGTCGCAGCCAGGGCTGGTGGGCCATCCATGCGAACGTGCCAGGTGCGAGCGTCTGGACGCAGGCCCGTCGACTGGATCAAGTTGAAGCGACAGCGCGTGAGGCAATAGGCCTCGCCTTGGACGCCGCGCAGGATTCATTTGAGTTGAACATCGCGCCGGTGGTGCCCGAGGGCATCCGTCATGAGGTCGAGTTGGCGAGGAACACGGCCCGCTTGGCGGCAATTGCTCAGGCGATCGCGACCACCCTGAACCAGTATGCAGCAGTGTCGCTCACCGCAGAGGGCTATACGGTCCGCGACGCGGGCTACCTCATGAACCTTTCATCGCAACGGATTTCGCAGCTGGTGGCGCAGCAGCGCACTCAAGTGGAGGCCTCGACCTCGGAGTCGCCAACGTTCGACAGCGTGGTCGAGTCATTGCTCGTGCAGTTGCTGTCGGCGGCGGATGGACTCTCAGACACCTCCAGCCAGACTGGCAAGCCGCGTCAGCGCGAGGAGCATGGTCCGCGGCGGACGCCAATGGAGAAGCAACGTACCTCGGGCAAGAGGCGAGCGACTGCAAAGAGTGGCCCCCTGACCGCCAGCGCGTGAAGCGCCGATGGTCAAGGGGCCAGCGTTGCGACTACTTGGTGCGGTATTCCACGGTGACGCCGACCCGTCGTGCCTTCGCGCCGGGCTGCTCGGCCACGCCGTTGCCACGAACCGTGTAGGCGCCCTTGAGTCCGAGGGTCCGCAGGTAGGAGGCGACCGCTCGGGCCCGCTCGGTGGAGAGGG
>CAMDKQ010000097.1 GCA_945901095.1 Bifidobacterium breve | reverse complement strand
GGATGTGCCCCAGGGTTACCCCAGGTGTGGTGCGCGAGGGGGGAGTTGAACCCCCACACCCTTTCGAATACAGCGACCTGAACGCTGCGCGTCTGCCTATTCCGCCACTCGCGCGTGACTAGCCAAATTTATCTGGGATTAGTCTATGAGATTCGTCAAGAGTGCGGCTCTTGGGGAGCCTCACGCCTCCATGCCCACCTTAAGGGCGGCGAGTGTGAGGTTCATGCCTCCCTCGTTATGGGCGCGCCGGTCCGCGACCCCTGTGCTGAACGGCCCTAGGAGCCTCAGGAGTACTCCACGACGCTCCCACCACTGCTCCTCGACGAGGAAACCATCCGGACTTTCTGAGATCTCATATCGCCAACGTGCAACGGACATTCCCATGAATGTCACGTCGAACGCGAATGCTCGCCCTGGATCAGACTCAGTAACCCGAGCTTTCGTCGACCACTGCCGACGTCCATTGCGGTTACTCCCCCCGAACGTCGCTCCGACGGGGAGAGGACCTTGGACGTCACATCGGACGGATGTGCTCTCTGGTGACCACTCCGTGATCCGGCGGGGGTCAGCCACTGCACACCAAATATCCATGGCGTCAGCAGCAATGTGAGTCTGCACGCTCACGTCGGGAGGATTCATCAGCCGAATGTAGTTCCCGGCGCTCCCACCAGACCGGCGAACTACCCAGAACCCCGCAACGAAATTGACGCTCCCCCGTGAGGCTAACCGCCGTCGACGCCTCAGCGGGTTAGGCTTCTCGTCGGGCGGCAACTGCTCGCGCGGCGGCACACGACTCAAGGGCTTGGAGGCAGTGATGGGTCTACTCGAGCGGTTCGAGGACTCACTAGATCGCCTCGTCAACGGCGCCTTCGCCCGTGCCTTCAAGGCGGAGGTTCAGCCTGTCGAGATCGCGGCGGCACTCCAGCGCGAGGTTGACGATCGAGCCGCGGTTATCGATCGAGAGCGCACCGTCATCCCGAACGTGTTCTTCATCGAACTATCAGAGCATGATTTCAACCGTCTTGCCCCCTTCCAGACCGCACTCCAGGCCGAACTCGCAGCTCTCATTCGCGACTATGGCGCCCAGCAGCGCTACACGATCCTCGGCAACATCGACGTCTCATTCGGAGAGGATGAGGAGCTCGACACCGGCATCTTCCGTGTTCGGAGTGAGGCGCGTGCTGAGATCCGCTCCGGTCAAGAATCGAAGGCTGACGACGTCGTCCGAGGGCAACCACGCCTCGTCGTGGGCGACGTCGCCTATCCCCTCGTGCGTGGCATCACTCGCCTCGGACGCGGCACTGACGCCGACATCAGAGTCGTCGATCCCGGCGCCTCAAGGAATCATTGCGAGATCGTCATCGGGGCTCCCGTCCTTCTACGGGATACAGGTTCAACCAACGGGACCTTCGTGGACGGCAAACGTGTCACCGAAATCACCATTGATGACGGTACCGAGATTCTCATTGGCTCAACCTCGCTCACCTTCAAGAACAGCTGAGTGTGTCTGAACTAGGGCTGACACTGGCCCGGCTCGCATTTCTGGCCATGCTCTGGGGATTCGTCATCGCCACCGTCCTGATCCTGCGCCGCGACTTACGCCAACCGGCCGACGCTCGACCTGCCGGGCAGACATCGCGTAAGCCACCGAAGCAGCCCCGCCCGACCAAGGCTGGCAGAAGGTCCAAGGTTGTTGGCAGCCAACTCATCGTTGTCGAGGGCCCGCTCACCGGAACCGTCATCCCGCTCTCAACAGCGCAGGTCACGATCGGCCGCGCACCGGATTCAACCCTCGTGATCGAGGACGACTACGCATCGAGCCGTCATGCGCGCATTTATGCGTCTGAGGGGTCTTGGCTTGTCGAGGACCTCGGGTCAACCAACGGCACCTGGATCGACCGTACGCGCATCACGTCACCCACCCTGCTCACCGTCGGGGCCCCGCTCCGAGTCGGGCGCACTACCCTCCAGTTGCAGAAGTAGCGGCCATGACCCTTCGCCTACGGTACGCCGCGCGCTCGGATGTCGGACTCGTGCGCCGAGGCAATGAGGACTCGGGGTACGCAAGCCCCCGGCTTCTCATTGTTGCTGATGGCATGGGTGGTCACGCCGCTGGCGAACTCGCCTCTGCGACCGCTGTCGCCACCCTCGCGCACCTTGAGTTGGCGCCCCCACAGGCGAGTGAAGTCCTCGCAGCCCTCGCCGCCGCCATCGACAACACCGGAGCCTCGATTAGGGCCGTGATCGAGGATGACGCCGATCTCGCCGGCATGGGCACGACCGTCACAAGCCTGTACTGGATGGGTGAGCGCATCGCCCTCGTCCATGTCGGGGATTCACGGGCCTACCTCATGCGCGGCGGCGTACTCACGCAACTCACCCACGATCACACCTTCGTGCAAACCCTCATCGACGCCGGTCGGATAACCGAGGAGGAAGCCGCTATCCATCCGCGGCGCTCACTCATCATGCGAGCGCTCGATGGATTGAACCCGGTTGAGCCAGATTTGTCCGTGCGGGAGGCCCGACTCGGAGACCGATATCTCCTGTGCTCCGACGGTTTGTCAGGAGTGATGTCCGCCGATGAGATGGCCGGGCTCATGCGCGACGGCGACCCTACCGGGTCTGTCACCAGACTTGTCGAATTCGCACTCGAGCGTGGGGCGCCAGACAACGTCACCGTCGTAATCGCCGATGTCATCGACAGTGAAAGTTCCGGTGAGGAAAATGTCATTCCCGTCGTCGTCGGCGCCGCTGGTGAGCCACGTGTCCGCGTGCGCCTTCCAAACGTGGCCTTCCCCGCTGACGCGCAGCCTGATCCGGACCGAGCCGATGGTGGTCGCCACGCTCATGATCGGCTAACGCTGACCCCTCCCGACAGTCAACTAGGCGAGGGGGGTGGGCGGCGTCGACGCCGCAGATGGCGACTGATCGTCGTCCTCGGCCTACTCCTCGCCAGCACCGTCATAGCTTTCCTCGTCGCCCAGAACTGGTTGCACTCACGCTGGTACGTCGCCATCAACGGGAGCCCCGGTACCGGAACCATCGCGATTTATAACGGCATTCAAGGTTCCATGCTCGGCTTCAACCTGTCGACGGTGAGTGCGGATTCCGGTCTCACTGTTGGCTCGCTGCCCTTCTTCGATCAGGAACTGGTGAGCAAGGGCATCCCCGCCTCGGATGAGACCGACGCCCAACGAATCGTCTCAGAGCTCAAGGACCGGGCGGCGGCGTGCGCCGGACCCCTCGCGGTCTCCGGATGCCCCGGCGTGGCTCCGTGACCTCTCCCGCCAGCGCGGTGGTAGGGGCTCTTCGCCAGCCGAGCAGGCGAAATATTGAGTTGGGTCTCCTAGTTGGAGCATGGCTCATCGGCGCATTCGGGACGGTTCAAGTCGCGTGGGCAACCACCGAGGGAATGAACCGGCGTCTATGGATCACCATCGGCGCCGTGGCGATTCTCTCCCTAGCAATGCACGTCACCCTGCGCCGACGGGCCACCTACGCCGATCCGATCCTGCTCCCGGTCGCCACCCTCCTCACCATTCTCGGCCTCGTGATGATCTACCGGATCGACGTGGCGGCAGCATTAAGGGCAGAACGCAACGAGGCGCCACTTCCGACACCCGATGTCTATGCCCAACTCACCTGGTTTTCAGTGGCAGTCGTGTTGTTCGTTGCCGTCCTCATCCTCGTACCTGACCATCGACGCTTGCAGCGCTTCACCTACACATTCGGTCTCGTCGGCCTGATCCTTCTCGTCCTCCCACTGGCCCCGGTCATCGGCACCACAGTGAACGGCGCGACCTTGTGGATCAGGGTCGGTGGCTTTTCCCTACAGCCGGCTGAGATCTCAAAAATCCTTCTCACGGTGTTCTTTGCTGGGTACCTGATGGAGAAGCGTGATTCACTCAGCCTCGTCCGTTCAAAGTTCCTCGGCCTCGGCTTTCCACGGCTGAAAGACCTCGGACCCATCGCTATCGCCTGGGGTGTCTCGCTCGGAGTGCTGGTCTTCCAGCGCGATCTCGGCACCTCACTGCTGTTCTTCGGCCTCTTCGTCTTCATGCTCTACATCGCCACCCAGCGTCGGTCATGGCTGGTGCTCGGGGGGCTCCTGTTCGCGATTGGTGCCGGGCTCTCGTATTTAATGTTCGGCCACGTCCGGGCAAGGGTAACGATCTGGATCGATCCTTGGGCCTACGCCGATGACTCCGGCTACCAAATCGTGCAGTCCCTTTACGGACTCGCGAATGGCGGAATCTTCGGCGCCGGCCTCGGCCAGGGTTTCCCCAACTTCGTGCCATTTGCGAACACGGACTTTATTGTGGCGGCCATCGGTGAGGAACTCGGACTTACCGGCATCTTCGCTCTACTCCTTCTCTACGCCCTTGTGATCGAACGCGGCTTCCGTATTGCCATCTCGGTTCGCGACAGTTTTGGGCAACTCCTCGCTGTTGGTCTGTCGATCACTCTCGGCGTACAGGTGTTCGTCATCGTCGGCGGGGTCACCAAGCTCATCCCCCTCACCGGGCTCACGACACCATTTCTCTCTTACGGCGGTTCGTCGCTCATCGCCAACTGGGTCATCATCGCCCTCCTCCTTCGCATTTCCGATCGAGCACGTCGACCTGACGTCGCAGAGGCGGCTCCCGATGAGGCACTCACGCAGGTTGTGCGTCGCATATGACTCGTCCTATTTTGCGCACTGCGCTGGTTTTTGCGTTGCTGTTCATCGCTCTCCTCGTCAACGTCACGATCATTCAGTTCGTCCGCGTCGGTGATTATCGGGATCGCCCGGGCAATCAGCGGGTCCTCCTCGAGGAGTACGACCGCGAGCGTGGACCGATCCTCGTCGGCTCGGATGCGGTGGCTCGTTCCGTCGAGACGGGCGACACCCTTCGCTACCTCAGGACCTACTCGGACGGTCCTCTCTATGCCCCCGTTACTGGCTTCTACTCAATCGTCTACGGCGCGACGGGTCTCGAGCGCCAGGAGAACCGGGTTCTCAACGGCAAATCCGACCTGTTCTTCATTGAGCGGACGGAGCAACTCTTCGCCGGTCGACAACCACTCGGGGGCGCTGTCGAGACGACGATCGACGATCGCGCGCAGCGGGCCGCCTTCGACGGACTGCAGGGCAAGGTTGGTGCAGTCGTCGCAATTGAGCCCTCGACTGGCCGAATTCTCGTCTCAGCCCAGACCCCGTCCTTCGACCCAGGGGTGCTATCGAGCCACGACCCAACGGAAATCCGCGCGTACTATGCAGCATTGAAGGCCGATCCCAAGAAGCCCCTCCTCAACCGGCCTATTGTGTCGCTCAATCCGCCGGGCTCAACCTTCAAGCTGGTCACTGCTGCAGCAGCCCTAGCTTCAGGCAAGTTCACTGCTGACTCCGTACTCCCGGGCCCGGCAACCTACCGACTGCCACAGACAAGCACTGACTTGCGTAACTGGAACCGGGGGCCCTGCGCGCCCGGGGGGAAACTCACCCTGAGTGAGGCGCTCGCGGTCTCATGCAACACCGCGTTCGCATGGCTCGGAAACGAACTTGGTGCCGACGCCCTTCGTCAACAGGCTGAACTCATGGGCTTCGGGACGGGGTTTGAAATCCCGCTGCGTGCCGCTACCTCGCGCTTCCCTGAAGACCCCGATCCGCCACAGACGGCGTTGAGTGCCATCGGGCAGTTCGAAGTTCGAGCCACGGCACTGCAAATGGCCATGGTGGGGGCGGGCATTGCGAATGGCGGCACCGTCATGCGGCCCTTCCTCGTCCACGAGATTCGCGCACCCGATCTTGCCGTCCTCAAGACGACCGAGCCCGAGGTCTTTGAACAGGCGATGACGCCCGGCAACGCAGCCTCGCTCACTGAGATGATGGTTAGGTCCGTCGAGAAGGGGACCGGATCAAATGTCCGGATCAATGGCGTGACCGTGGCGGGCAAGACCGGGACCGCACAAACCGGCAATGATCGTCCCTCCATCGCCTGGTTCGTGGCCTTCGCCCCCGCCAACGCTCCGAAGGTTGCCGTTGCCGTAATGATTGAGGAGTCCGGAGTCGCCGAAGTGAGCGGAAATTTGCTCGCCGCGCCAATCGCACGAGATGTTATTGAGGCGGTTCTGAGATGATATGCGTCGGTCCGTTCGAGGATCAACCTGAGGTGGAGGCATCGTGACGGACGAGTCGGCCCGCATGCTGGGCGACCGGTACCAGATCGGCGACGTCATCGGCCGTGGCGGGATGGCTGAGGTACACGAGGGACGCGATCTTCGCCTCGGCCGTCGTATTGCCGTGAAGATCCTCCGCCCTGATCTCGCTCGCGATCCCTCGTTTCAGGCCCGGTTTCGACGGGAGGCGCAATCAGCGGCAGCCCTCAACCACCCGAACATCGTCGCGGTCTATGACACCGGCGAGGACACTCTCGCCGCGACCGACACCTCCCCTGCGGTCATCGTCCCGTACATCGTCATGGAATACGTCGATGGCATGACGCTGCGCCAACTCCTCGCCAGTGGTCGTCGCCTGCTTCCTGAGCGCGCACTCGAGATCACTGCGGGTGTCCTCTCGGCCCTGGACTATGCACATCGGCACGGCATTGTCCATCGCGACATCAAGCCAGCCAACGTCATGCTCACCCGTACTGGCGATGTAAAGGTCATGGACTTCGGAATCGCCCGCGCGATCAATGAGGCCCAGAGCAGCATGACCGGCACTTCAGCGGTGATGGGAACGGCGCAATACCTGTCACCTGAGCAGGCGCGGGGCGAGGTCGTCGATGCGCGCAGTGACCTCTACTCAACGGGCGTCCTGCTGTACGAATTGCTCACCGGCAGGCCCCCATTTACTGGTGATTCTGCCGTCGCGATCGCGTACCAGCATGTCTCAGAGATGCCAACCCCACCCTCGCAGATCGACAATGGGGTTTCGCTCGATGTCGATGCGGTTGTCATGCACTCGCTGGCAAAGCGCGCAGATGATCGCTATCAGTCTGCCGCCGAGTTCCGGGTGGCGGTCAATCGAGCTATCGCCGGATCCCCGATGACTGCGCCAGTCCAAACCATCTCACTCGGTCAAACCCAGGCGATGCCCCTCATCGAGGCTGCTGGCCTCAGCGGCTACGACCGCGCTCGCAGATCGGCTGGTGGCAACTCGAGTGTTCGTGGCCGTGGCATTGGGTTCTGGGCAGTCAGCGGCCTCGCTGTCATTGCCGCGATCGTGGGTGCAGTGGTCATCTCTCAGTTCATCTTCGGTGGTGGCGGTGGCAAACGGGTGCAAGTTCCGAACCTCGATGGGCTCACAGCCCAAGCTGCCTCGACGGCGCTCGCCGAGTTGGGCTTGCAACTCGGCGCTCAGACGCCCGAGCTCTCCGATCGCCCCGATGGAACGATCATCGCGCAACAGCCAGCCTTCGGCGAGATGCTCGAGCAGGGTCAGGCTGTGAATGTCACGGTCAGTGGCGGGCAGGAGCAGGCGACAGTGCCTCAACTCGTCGGACTCACCTCGATCGAGTCAGCTCGGCTGGCCCTGAGTGATGCCAATCTCCAACTCGGGCAGATCAAGCAGAAGGACTCTGAGCAGCCACCCGGATACGTGCTCGAGCAGAACCCGCCAGAGGGCTCGGCCGTCGATGCTGGCACTGCCGTTTCGATCACGATCTCGACTGGCAACCTCGTTGTCCCGGACCTTATTGGCGCGAGTGAGGAGCAGGCCCGCAGCGACATCGTTCAGGCCGGCTTTGAGATCCAGGTGGTCTATCAGGAGTCAGCCGATTACATCGAGGGCACTGTCATCGCTCAGGCACCGCTTCCGGGCGGGCAACTCGCCAGAGGATCGCTCGTGACGATCACCGTGGTGACCGCGCCACTACCGGTCACGCCCACCACTGGCCCTGTTCCTGATGATTCTGCTCCGACCCCCCAGCCAGCCGAGCCGGTGGCTCCGAACCCCGAGCCGACCCCGGTCCCAACGCCGGTCCCAACGCCGGTTCCTAGCCCCTGACCTAGGCCTACGTCGCGCGTGTCACCACGGGGGCCAGTCCGACACTCCGTGCTACAGCGTGCTCATCGCCACATACCTCAAGCCAGTTGGCGAGCATCCGGTGACCACCCTCGGTCAGGACCGACTCAGGGTGGAACTGCACTCCTTCGACGGTAAGGCTGCGATGCCGGACGGCCATGATGACCCCTGAATCGGTGGTGCCGGTCACCTCGAGTTCCGCGGGCACCGTGCTTGGTTCGACGGCGAGTGAGTGGTAGCGGGTCGCGATGAACGGGTCGGGGAGGCCTGCAAGCACGCCCACTCCTTGATGATGGACGAGTGACGTCTTGCCGTGCAGAAGTTCAGGTGCACGTGAAACGGTCGCGCCGAATGCCGCGGCAATCGCCTGATGGCCTAGGCAAACGCCGAAGATGGGGGTCACTGCACTGCATTCGCGAACAATCTCCATGCAGGCTCCCGCCGACTCAGGAGAACCCGGCCCTGGCGAGAGAAGGATGCCGTCGAAGGTGGCCGCCTCTTGGGTCGTTATCGCATCATTTCGGCGCACCTCGATCTCGGCTCCAAGTTGCGCGAGGTACTGCACCAGGTTGAAAACGAAGGAGTCGTAGTTGTCGACGACGAGGATTCGGGGCACACCGGTAATCTACGCTGGAGACGTCCATCTGTGTCCCGAGCCGAAACCTTGGGGCGCGTGAGCTTCAGGAGTGTGCACTGTGCCCGAGTCCAAGGGTCGCAAGAAGGAAACTCGCTACACCCCGGAGCAGACAAAGGGTGAGCGCAAGGTGGCCCGCCTCGGATCACCCTCGTGGCTGGCCCCGACCATGGTCGCCTGCTTCGTCATCGGCCTGGCTTACATCGTCGTGTACTACATCGCCGGTGCGCAGATCCCGGTCATGAAGGACCTGAGTCCGCTCATCAACGTTGGCATTGGGTTCGCCTTCATCGGTGTGGGGTTCGGCTTGTCAACCCGCTGGGTCTAATTACACCCGTGTAATTGTCCCCAGCGGGGGACAACCTGTGGACGAGGTGCTCCCCTCAGGTGTTCAGGGTGACCCCGAAGGGCGCAACGAACTACATGATCTGGGCGGTTCGCCACATGGTTGCCACAATGAGCACCCCGAGGATGCCGAGCACGCCGAGGGTCTGCCACAGGTTCCGGTGGGCTCGGGGCGCGTACACGAGCACCGCCGCGACTGCTGCGCCGGTGACGAGGCCACCTAGGTGCGCCCGCCAGTCGACGTTGGGCGCCATGAATCCGATAACGACGTTGATGCCAAGCAGGATGATCACCTGCTTGATGTCGTATCTCAGTTTTCGTCCGGCGACAATGAGCGCGGCCATGAGCCCGAATATTGCCCCACTGGCACCCACCGACACCGTGCGCATGTCGGAGAAGGCGTAGGACGCAACTCCGCCCCCGAGTGCGGCCAGAACGTAGAGCAGCAGGTACCGACCATGGCCGAGCACGCGCTCGAGTGTCGGACCAAGGGCGAATAGGACGTACATGTTGAAGGCGATATGGAGCAGGGATCCGTGCAGGAAGGCGCCGGTAAGGAGCCGCCACCACTCACCACCGACTGCGATCCCGACCGGCCACATCCCCCAGTCGCCGGCAACCTCGTTGATCCCACCGATGTATTGAAGAAGGAACAGCGCAAGGTTGATACCGATGAGTCCATAGGTCACCGCCGGCTTGGCGATGTACTGACCCCCGGCGACCGTTGTCGGAGTGACGGTCTCACTTGCCGCGCTGGCCACACAAGCACGGCATTGAAAGCCGACCGGAGCAGCCACCATGCAGTCAGGGCACACCGGACGTCCGCATCGGGTGCACCTGATGTAGCTGATCCGATCCGGGTGTCGGTAGCACACCGGCGCCTGGGTGGCTTGCTCGTCGGTCACTGAGACACTAGTCGCGCGTGATCGTCACCGAATTGATGACGACGTTCTCCTTCGGACGATCCTGGGCCCCAGTGGCCACGGCTGCGATTGCATCAACGACGTCGCGGGACTCCTGATCGGCAACCTCACCGAAAATCGTGTGCTTGCGATTGAGATGAGGCGTCTGCTTCACGGTGATGAAGAACTGCGAGCCGTTGGTCTTCGGTCCGGAGTTCGCCATGGCGAGTAGGTAGGGCCGATCGAAGTTGAGTTCGCCATGGAACTCGTCATCGAACTTGTATCCCGGGCCACCGGTGCCGGTGCCGAGGGGATCGCCGCCTTGGATCATGAAGTCTGGGATCACGCGGTGGAAGACGGTGCCGTCGTATAGCGGTTCACTGCTCTTCGCGTTGGACTTGGGGTTTGTCCACTCTTGGCTGCCATCAGCAAGCCCGGTGAAGTTTCGAACAGTCTTGGGGGCCTGATCCTCGAAGAGGTTAATGGTGATGTCACCAAGGGTCGTATGCAGTGTCGCAGTAGTGGTCATAACCTGATCCTTTCATGACGCTGCATGCGACGCAGAAGCGACTCGCGAACCCTTGACGCAATGTTGACGCTAGGCGAGACCGTGCTCCTGTCGAACGGCCTGCACCACATCGGCCTGCCATGTCTTGAGAGTGTGCTCCGGCATCGTGTCGAATCCGGCGTAGATCTCCGAAACCACGTCGACGTCGACCCCCGACATCTCCGACAGCACGGTCACCCCGCACAACGGAACGTAGGTCGGTGAGTATCCGCCCTCATGGGTCATCATGATCCGACCGGCGCAGACCTCGTCCGCGACATCCATGAGGACTCTCGTCATCGCGCGGTATCCCGATGCGGTCACCGACATCCGTCCGAGTGGGTCGTAGCAACTGGCATCGAAACCAGAGGGCACAACGATGACATCTGGCTTGAATCGACGAAGCGCCGGAACGACGACCTCACGCATTGCATGGAGATAGCCACCATTGCCGGTGCCGGCGGGCAGTGGGACGTTGATGGCATACCCATCACCTTCCCCCTCTCCTCGCTCGGACACCGCACCGCTGTCCCGCGGGAAGAGATCATCCTGGTGAAGGGAGATCGTCAGGACGCTCGGGTCGGAGGCAAACGCGGCTTGCGTTCCATTGCCATGATGGACGTCCCAGTCGACGGTCGCGACGCGCAAGGCCGGGTTTTTCGCCTGAGCATGCCTGATGGCGATGCTGGCGTTTGC
>CAMDKQ010000096.1 GCA_945901095.1 Bifidobacterium breve | reverse complement strand
CTTGGGCCGCGGTCAGCATTGACGGAAGCTTCGGGGTCAACGGGCTCGTCGCACAGCCAGCAGCGCCAACCGTCTCGATCGCCCACGTCATTGAGGTCACTCATGACTGCAGGCTACGGCGTCACTGCGAGATCGTGAATCTGCCTCGTCCGTCGCCATCAGGCAAATAGGCTGCCCACGTGGAAACATCGTTCGTGATCAGAGCTATTCGGGGCCTGCTTGCTCTCGGGTCACTCGTCTTCGCATTGAGTGCTGTCGCCCTTCTCATCATGCCCTCGGCGTTCGCAACACTGCTCGGTCTCACGCCGTCGAGTGATCTCGAATGGGCGCTGCGCATGATGGGCGCGATCCTCGTCGCGTTAGCCGGGCAGATGTGGCTCGTGCGGCACACCCCGGACCCTTCGACGCGAGGGGCCGCAGCCGTCATGGTCATCGGCGGCGGGCTGATGACCGTCATGACCATATGGCTGCCCGGCGAATGGAGCTCCCTGCGTTGGGCGTACCTCGGGTTTGGGCTGGCCTTCTGCTTGCTCTACCTCATCCTGCTGCTTATCGGCCTCAGGGACGTTCCCGAGCATAGGGACCTCTACGAAGAGGACGAGGAAGAATAGGGGTTAGGTTGCGGCTGGAGCCGGTTCAGGGTTGTCGACGTACGGGTGTTCCGGATCTCGGCCCGTCACATATTTCGCAATCCCATACACAGCCCCGGCGATCGGAACAGCGATAAGGGCTCCGACAATACCGAGCGCAATCGCACCCGCGGCTATCGCAATGACGATCGCAAGTGGGTGAAGATTGACGGCCTTGCCCATGACGAGCGGTTGCATAACGTCGCCGTCGAATGAGCCGACGATGATCGTTAAGACTATAACGAGAACCGCGACGACCGGACCTCTCTCGGCGAGCGCCACGATCGCGGCAAAGAAGGTCGCGACCGGCGCACCGATCACCGGAATGAAAGCCCCGATGAACACGACTGCCGCGAGGGCGGGAGCGAGTGGTACCTGGAGAATGAGGAGTCCGATAAAGACGAGCAGGGCGTCGAGGAAAGCTACGATGACGATGCCGCGCGTGTAGCCAGAGATGGACCCCCAAGCGATACGACCCGCGACATCCACGTGGTGGCTGGTCTTTCTCGGGATCCATGAGATGACCCACGCCCAGATCGTGGATGGGGACATCAGGAAGAAAATGACGCCGAAGATGAAGACCGAGCCGGCAATGATGAGCGTGCCAACCGATCCGGCCGCACCGAGCGCATCGCCGAGCACGCCCTTCGCAACATCTGCGCCCAAGCCCTTCGCCTGATCAAGCAGATTGCCGATATCCGCCTCATCGAGGTGAAGTGGACCTGTCTTCATCCACGTCTCGATGTCGACGAAGCCACTTTGGATCGATGCCGCGAGTTTCGGCCCCTCGCTGATCGTCGACCTGATCACGCTGTAGAGCACGAGCACGATCGCCGAGCCGATGGCCACCAGTGCAAGGATCATCGCGAGAACCTTCGGCATGATCTTGTTGAGAAGGTTCATGACGGGTGAGGTCCACGCGGTGACGAGCATCGCGAAGAAGAGGGCGAAGACGACCGGGAAGATGGAATCGAAGACCCTCGCGATGAGGACGAACCCGGCCACAAGGACCAGTAGTCGCCACGTGATGCCCGAGAGCCGTTTCAACGTGTCAGGGATGCCGTCTTCTTCCACCATGGGTAAAGCCTAATCCCCCAGAGGTAGCCGCATTTCGCCGTTCGGGCAATTGTGTTGATCCCAATGCTGGCAAGATCACTCCATGTCATCCCCTCGAAGGTCAGTCTTGATCACCGGCGGCTCGCGCGGCATCGGCGCAGCGGTCGCCTTCGAGTTCGCCTCCATCGGTGATCAAGTGGCGGTTCACTACGGCGCATCGGGGCAGGCTGCAGAGTCGGTCCTCGCAGACCTGCCTGGTGATGGTCATGTCATCGTCCAAGCTGATCTCCGCGATCCCGAGGCGGTTCGCCGAATGGTTGATGAGGCAGCCGACGCACTCGGGACCATCGACATCCTCGTGAACAACGCCGGAGTGTTCTTCCCGCATCCGATTGAGGCCTCCACCTACGAGGAATGGCAGCGGGGATGGCGCGACACGATCGACATCAACCTCATCGGCGCCGCGAACGCTGCGTGGTGCGCCCTCCAACACATGCCTCGCGGCCGTGATTCGCGCATCATCAACGTGGGGTCACGGGGGGCCTTTCGAGGGGAGCCCGACAGCCCCGCCTACGGCGCGAGCAAGGCCGCCCTCGGTGCCTTCGGGCAATCCATTGCCAAGTCACTCGGTCACCTCGGCATCGCTGTCACTACCCTTGCGCCCGGATTCGTCGACACCGACATGGCTGCAGCATCACTTGCCGGAGCAGGCGGTGATGAAATCAGGGCTCAGAGCCCGTTCAATCGCGTGCCGACGGCACAAGAGGTCGCGAAAGCGGTCGTGTTCCTCGCTTCTCCAGCCGCAGAGTGGGCCAGTGGCGGCATTCTCGACTTCAACGGTGCCTCGTACCTGCGAATGTAGTTCACCGGTGATGGAACACTTCACCGGAACGAGATGACGAAGGATCCGATCACGTGACAGCCGATGACTGGGTCGCGGCGGTGAAATCCGCCCTACTTCCAATTGCCCAACCGAGTGATGCTGCGCCCATGGCACGGTATATGAAGAATATCGCCCCGTTCCTCGGCATCAGGGCTCCGGAGCGCCGGCGCGCGGTGCTGACAGCCGTCAAGAACCTTCCGGTTCCAGCGGTCGAAGCCTTGAGCGACGTCGTCCTGAACCTATGGGCGGAACCTGAGCGCGAGTACCAATACGCCGCCTGCGACGTCCTCGATCACCACGCTTCGATTCTTCCCGAGTCGTTCCTGACCAACCCAATCCACGACCTCCTCACGACAAAGCCGTGGTGGGACACGGTCGACTTATTGGGCACCGCTGTGGTGTCTCCCCTGACTGGGCGCTACCCCGCGGCAATTGAGCTCATGTGGCAGTGGTGCCGATCAGGTGATCGGTGGCTCATCCGTGCAGCGATCCAGCACCAGCGCGGCAGACGTAACCACGCCGACATAGGGGTGCTCACGTCGATGTGCTCACTGCACGCAGCAGATCCGGAATTCTTCGTCGCGAAGGCAATTGGCTGGGCGATGCGCGACGCTTCGCGATGGTTTCCGCGCGAGGTTCAGTGGTTCGTCGACCACCACCCCCACCTGACGCCCGTGGCTCGGCGCGAGGCCGAGCGCGGACTGGCGCGGGTCGGATAGCGTGCGCGTATGCGCCGTCTCATCGAACTCTCCCGCTTCGCCGTCGCCGTGCCGGCGGTCACGTCAATCATCGCGTCCTTTGTCCTCATGGCTATCGGGGTTTGGGAGGTCGTGATGACAATCGTCCACCTCCTCGACTCCAGCGTGAGTGTGAAGCTCACCGTGGTCGCGATCCTCACATCCGTCGATACCTTCCTTCTCGCGACGGTCCTCCTCGTCATTGGCTATGGGCTCTATGAGCTCTTCGTCGATAGCGAGGTGACGCTGCCGCAGTGGCTTCAGATCCGCTCACTGGACGATCTGAAGACGAAACTCATCGGGGTCACCGTCGCCATCCTCGGTGTCGTGTTCCTCGGCGCACTCGTCGATCGCAAAGACGCAAATTCGGTCATGCTCATCGGCGTAGGGGTCGGAGCTGTCGTTCTCGGCCTCGCCGCCTTCACTTTCGCGTCCAAGCGTAAGGACGAGGGAAAGTGAAGCTCACGCTCACCGCCATCGTGTACCTCTGCCTCGCGGCCGGTGCCGTCTCCGCTGGCCGACTTAGTTCGGGCGACTAGGGTCATTGGGTGGCAAAGTCCCTCGAAGAACTCGTTCACCCAACCTGGCTCCCCGTCCTTTGGGAGAAGCAGGAGAACCTCACCCAGATCGGCGAGTTCCTGCGCAGCGAGCAGGCTGCTGGCCGACCGTGGTGCCCGGGCGGGCAGCACATTCTCCGCGCCTTCGAACAGCCCCTGAACGAGGTTCGTGTCCTCATTACGGGCCAAGATCCGTATCCGACCCCGGGCCACGCCGTCGGCCTGTCGTTCTCCGTTGCCGCCGACGTGCGCCCGCTCCCCCGCAGCCTGCAGAACATCTTCAAGGAACTCGCCAGCGACCTTGACGTCGCGACCCCATCGAGCGGCGACCTCACTCCATGGGCCGAGCAGGGAGTACTCCTACTCAACCGCGTCCTCACGGTCGGCATCGGTGAGCCGGGCAGTCACCGCGGCATCGGGTGGGAGGCCTTCACTGAGGCAGCGATACGCGGCCTCGTCGAGCGACTCGAGGAGCCCCTCGTCGCGATTCTCTGGGGCAAGGACGCCCAGTCACTCACCGGCCTCCTCGAGGATGTGCCAATCATCGAGAGCGCTCATCCGAGCCCATTATCTGCCGACCGTGGGTTCTTCGGGAGCCGGCCGTTTAGCCAGGCGAACGAGTTCCTTGACGATCTCGGTGGCGAACCCGTCAGTTGGGCGTTGCCGTAGCGATCCGCGCCGCCACGTCCCTATGGACGAACCGCTCCGCGACAAACGACATGAACGGCACTGTCCCGGCCAACAGGATAAGGACGGTCTTGCCGAGCGGATAGCGAAGCCGGAATGCGAGATCGACGCCGACGATGAGGTAGATGAAGTACAGCCAGCCGTGCGCAGTCCAGAGGTTGCGGTAGAGGCCCGGCTTGACGTCGGTATTCGCGTAATCCAGGAACCCATAACCCACGACGAGCCAGACGGTGAGCGCCCCGAGCACGACCCCTGTGAGCCAGGCCATCACTCGAAAGCGTGTTGCTGCAGCGCCAAGACCCTTCATATCTGAAGGTTAGTGGACCTTGATCTCCTGCACATGGGGAGGATCGGCGCCGGGACGCTGGCAGGTGATTGCGG
The DNA here is from genome assembly GCA_945901095.1 of Bifidobacterium breve. Lineage (GTDB taxonomy): Bacteria > Actinomycetota > Actinomycetes > S36-B12 > S36-B12 > WLND01. The sequence continues at coordinate 6,265 of CAMDKQ010000096.1, read as the reverse complement.
CTACCGCTATCCCAAACCGTGCCGCACTCAGCACCTCATCGAGGTTCGCAACGTCAGTTCGCCCCAATCCTTTGGACTGCCACTGCGCGAGGAAGCCGCCGCTGAAGGAGTCGCCCGCCCCAACCGTGTCGACGACCATAACCCGAGGCACCTCAAGGACAACATCGTCGCTCTTAGTGAGCACATGCACCGACTTGGCCCCGTCCGTGAAGAGCACGACCGCACCCGATTCGCGCTGGAGTCGAACAGCTGCATCGTGAGTCTCGATGGACGGATAGATGAATGCGAGATCATCTCCGCTGACCTTCACGACGTCAGCTCGGTCGAGAACCGCGCGCAACGTGCGATCGAACACGTCGGACGATGCCATGACACTTGGTCGGCAGTTCGGATCGACCATGACGAGCCTGTCGGCTGGGGATGCCGCCACGACTGCGGCCGTCGCATCGGCAAGGGGCTGGAGGACGAGGCCGAGGGTGCCCACGTGCAGTGCCGAGCACTGGGTGCCGACGTGGGAAAGGGCCGCATGTGGCGTCACTGCAGCCGCGGAGGTGCCCTCCATCATGAAGCGGTAGGTCGCGGCTCCCTCGGCATCGATCTGCGCGATCGCTAGGGTCGTCGGCTCATCGACCTGCTCGCCGAGCGCATAGCCGACTCCATCGGCCTGAAGGAGTCGCATGATCCGCGCCCCGAATGCATCCGTCGATACCCCGCCGAGAAAGGTCGCGGGCACGCCGAGCCTGGCGATTGTGCGAGCAGTATTGAGCGGGGCCCCCCCGACGACCGAAGTCACGTTCCCGGCGGGATCGACGATGATGTCGATGAGTGCCTCGCCGACAACAGTGATCACTGACGGAACGCTAGTGCAGGTGCCCGGACATTCGTGAAGCCCCCGCCAAGAGGCAGGGGCTTCACGACCGTTTGATGCTGTCGACTAGATGGCGCGCACCTTGTCGGCCTGCGGACCCTTCGGGCCCTGAGTGATCTCGAACTCGACGGCCTGGTTCTCCTCGAGGGAACGGTAGCCGTCCGACTCGATCGCCGAGTAGTGAACGAACACGTCCGGGCCACCGTCAGCCTGAGCGATGAAGCCGAAACCCTTTTCGGCGTTGAACCACTTAACAGTTCCTTGAGCCATGATGCACATTCTCCTTGCACGAAGTCGCGTCGGACGGTCGCCCAACACGTGGCCTAGCTTGTTCGAACCTTCGTCCTTGATCTGTGCTCGTGCCCAGAAACATGTGATGCCCGCCGCTAGTTCGATGGGCGGGCATCTCAGAACGGTGGTGCTGACTTCGCCTTGCCTTTCGTAAGCATAGCTGGAAACCACCCGCAAGGGGAACAGTGCCCCAACCGTAATCAAATCGTGAGAATCCTTGGGCGGCCTTCACTGCCCTTCGGAGGCCTCCGCAGTGTCCGGGAGCTTCATCGCGGCATCAAGCCACAGCCACCTCGCGTACACGACCACGATGAAGAGGGCGAAGATCCACCACTGGAAGGCGTAGAAGAAGTTCTGCAGGGGAAATGGGACACCGGCGGTCTGCACCGTTGGTACCGCCGGCTCGGGCGCAGGGGTCGCGGAATCAGTCGCCTGATCTGCACTAGGAGCGATCTCCGTAAGCATGACATAGCCCGAGCGGGTCTGCGGGCCCCATGAGTCGCTCAGGCGGGCGCTAGAGATCGCGACGGCCATGCCCGGCTCCATGACCGCGTCAGGGTAGAAGCGCTCATCCGGATGCATGATGCCGGTCACGGTGACATCACCTGACGGCGGGATGATGCCCGGTGCCGAAGCTGATTCGAGCCAACCACGCAACACGCCGATGACCGAGCCGTCCGAGAGCTCAAGGGGGGTGAGGACCCAGACTCCCGGCTGGCCCCGCAAGGAGCGCTGCACGACGATCACCTGACCGCCCGCGAGATAGCGGCCCTGCGCCACGACGGGTCGGCCAATCGACGCATCCGGCAGTTGATCATCAACCGCGGCAATCTCCTCGACCGCGACAGACGCCGACACAGCAAGGCGCTCGGCCTCAACGATGTTCTGGGTTCGGTCCCATTGCCAGCGTCCAAGGAACACGCATCCGGCAATGAGGAGGAGTGCGACGAGCGCGAGGCCGATCCAACGGGGCGTGCGGGCCAGCCGCAGCAGGTCCTCAGCCTGCCGGCTCGGCGTCATCCTCGCCCCGCTTGACCGCCTGCTCGGTGTACTGCCGATCAGCGGCCTGCTCGCGATCATCGCGGCCCATTGGCAAGCTCGGATCGATGCGCTTCATCTGGCGGTTCATCGACTTCCAGATGACGACCACAGCGCCAGCGAGGAGGAGCACGAAGAGTCCCGCCATCGGCCCGGCACCGTCGATCACCGAGCTCAGGTCCTCGCCAGCCATCTCAACCGTCATCATCTCGATCGTCATGGGGTCCTCAGTCCTGCGAAGAGGTCGTCCTCGGGGATCGAGGATGGGACCAGTGAGCGTGCGAGTTCGAAGTCTTCGGTGGGCCAGATGGACCGCTGAAGCTCCGGTGAGACCCGAAACCAAAGGCCCTCGGGGTCGATCTGTGTACGGTGCGCGAGCAGGGCCTGATCTCGGAGTTCGAACCAGTCTGCCGCAGGAATGCGGGTCGTGATGCGGTGGCTGTCGTCCGGTAATCGCTCCATGCCTTTGATCCAGTCATCGTACGGCGATTCAATCTCGGCCGCGACCAAGGCGTTGTGCAATGCATGAACCCTCGCCTTGCTGAACTGCTGGTTGTAGTAGACCTTTTGGACCTGCCACGGCTCCTCGCCCGCGTTCGGGAAGGCGACGGGATCGGCAGCCGCATCGATGGCGGCCATGGTGACCTCATGGCAGCGGACATGATCCGGGTGCGGATAGCCGCCGTGCTCGTCGTAGGTGGTCACGACTTGGGGTCGAAACTCCCGGATAAGTGCGACGAGGGGCCCGACGACCTCGTCAAGCGGGAGCGCTGCGAAGCACCCCTCTGGAAGCGGTGGCAACGGATCACCTTCCGGGTAGCCCGAGTCCTCGAATCCGAGCCAGGCATGTCGGACGCCGAGAATCTGGGCCGCCAGCGCCATCTCGCGCCGACGCACCTCCGCAAGGCCAAGGGCCGCGACGTCGTCCTCCGCTAGCGAATGCAGGACGTCGCCGCGCTCACCGCCTGTGCATGTGACGACCATGACCTCGATCCCCTCGGCGACGTACTTCGCGGTCGTAGCAGCGCCCTTGCTCGACTCGTCATCCGGATGCGCATGTACGGCCATGAGGCGGAGGGGGTGAGTCACGTCCCTAGTCTCCCAAAGCCACAATGGGACCATGCCGAGCCCCTTCCGTAAGGACCAACTCTCCCCGGAGATGGCCCAGCGCTATGGGCTCGATCGCACCCCGTGGGGGTCGGCGATCATCGTCACGAGCGTGATCGGCGCATTCGCCCTCGTCCTCGGATGGATCGGTTTCTCTTTGGCATCCGGCATCAAGACACGAGTCCTCACTTGGGACGACTCAGCGATCAATCATGTGACGATCGAGTTCGAGGTACAGCGCGACGGCGCACTCGCGCTCGATTGTGCGATCCGGGCGCAGGACCGCACCCACGTCGATTCGGGCTATGCTCTCACGTCAATTCCGCCGGGCGCTGGCACCGTGCGCGTCACCTATGCCCTTCGAACCCTCGCCCCGGCGTTCACCGTCGAGGTTCTCGGTTGCGCCGCACCCGGGGAATTGCGCGTCGTCCCACCGCAATTTCCGCCGGGTGTTGTCGCTCCATCGCAGCCGTTCAATGAGTAACCGCGTAGCCTAGGCTCTCATGACCACTGAAGTGACTTGGCTGACCCAGGAGGGCTACGACCGACTCGTCGACGAACTCGCCGACCGCGAGGGCCCCCGGCGCCAAGAAATCGTCACCCGGATCTCGCTCGCACGTGATGAGGGCGACCTCAAGGAGAACGGCGGCTACCACGCTGCCAAGGAGGAGCAGGGCAAGAACGAGGCCCGAATTCGTGTGCTCAAGCACCTCCTTGAGCATGCCAAAATCGGCGCCCCCGATGCGGCCCACGACGAGGTTTCACACGGCAAGGTCATCACGGTCCGATTCCCAAGCTTCGACGAGGAGGAGGTCTTCCTCCTCGGCTCCCGCGAGGAGGCGGTTCACACCTCGATCGAGGTGTACTCCCCCACCTCTCCGCTCGGAGCCGCGGTCATGGGCAAGCGGGTCGGAGAAACAGCCAGCTATGCGCTCGCCAATGGCAGCGAGATGCTCGTCGAAATCGTCAACGTTGAGGCCTACCTCAACTAGGCACGCCCTGCAATGGCCAACGGCCTAGTTTGAGGTTCTGGGGGCCGGCTTGGTGCGTGGCTTCGCGCGCTTGGCTTGGAACCCAGCAGGCCGGCCGTCGTCGCGACGAGTCGTTGCCGGGAAAGCCTCGGCCCGTCGTTCAGCGCGCGCCGGGCGAGCCGGGCTCTCTGCGCGGGGAGGGCGGGCGAAACTGTCCGAGCGGGCCGGACGATCGGTGCGATCAGATCGCTCCGGACGAGACTGTCCCCCACCGAACCGACTTGAACCACCCGGACGGCTCGAACCGCCAGCAGTCCTGCCGGTTCGATTGAACTCACGCTTCGGCGAACGCTCCTTCGGCGGGTACCAGGCAATCCCGGAGGGCTCGCGCGCGCCAGTCACCTCGATGAGGTGCTCATCGCCCGGACGGATCCGCTTAACGGTTGGCTGGACACCGGCGCGGCCGGTGAGCGCCGAGACCTGTCGCTGCTGCTTCGGGGAAGCGAGGGTCACGACCGTTCCGGACTCGCCGGCGCGTGCAGTGCGTCCGGCGCGGTGGAGGTAGTCCTTGGCATCATTCGGCGCATCGACGTGCACGACGAGCGAGATGCCATCGACGTGGATCCCGCGCGCGGCGACATCGGTAGCGACGAGTGCTGGGGTGATGCCTTCACGGAAGGCTGCCAGTGTGCGCGTTCGAACCGCCTGGGTCTTGCCGCCGTGCAGGGCACCGGCGGCGATCCCCTTCGAGGTCAACTGATCAGCGAGACGGTCAACCCCGGCCTGGGTGCGAACAAAGAAGATAGTGCGGCCATCGCGGGCTCCAATCTGCGCGGTGACCTCCTCCTTGTCACCGGGATGAACGATGAGGACGTGGTGGTCCATCGTCTCGACCGATGCCTGCGCCGGTGCGAGCGAATGGCGGGCCGGGTCCTTCATGTAGGCGCGAATGAGTGCGTCGACGTCACCGTCGAGGGTCGCGCTGAAGAGAAGTCGCTGGCTGCGCGGACGAGTCTGGTCGAGGAGTTCGCGGACGATCGGCATGAACCCCATGTCGGCCATCTGGTCAGCCTCGTCAAGCACGGTGATGGCGACCTCTGACAGGTCAACGGCCCGGCGGTCGACAAGGTCCTTGAGTCTGCCCGGAGTGGCAACGAGAATGTGCACGCCGCGGTCAAGTGCCTGGATCTGCTTCGCGTAGGGCATCCCGCCGACGATGAGACGGATGCGGAGCCCACATGCATCAGCAAGCGGCGCAAGGCCGTCGCTCACCTGCATCGCGAGTTCGCGAGTCGGCACGAGGATGAGGCCATCAGGCTGCTGGGGGGTAGCGCGACGTCCCGAAAGCCGAGTAAGCATCGCAAGGCCGAATGCGAGAGTCTTGCCCGAACCGGTCTGGGCGCGAGCAAGAACATCGCGGCCCGCGATCGCGTCGGGCAGGGTGGCCGTCTGAATGGCGAACGGCTCATTGATGCCGGCGCGACTGAGCGCACCGACTAGGGATGCGGGCACGCCGAGGGAGGAAAATGACACAGAACTCACGGAGAATCGTCCAATCGAAGACACATGCGTGTCTCGATAGCGATTCGGATTCAATCGCGTTGGAGCCAAGACTCGCGTGCAGGTGCACCAGCACCAAGGGATACCGCTGCGGCGCAGCGGCTAGCTAAAGGTACGCGAGAAGCGACGAATCGCGAAATCCGTGGGCGCGTAGGGTGTCGTCGGTGAGCGACGCGGCGGCCCCTCGAAAGGGAAGCCGCAAGAAGATAATCATCACCAGCATCATCGGCGTCGTCATCATGGTCGGGATCTTTGCTGTCCTGTTTCCCCACTTCGCAGACTACGAAAAGGCCCTCCAGCAACTCGCCCAGATGCCGAATATCTGGATCGCCGCGCTCATCGTCTCTGGGCTCATCAACATCGTCATCTACCCGTTCACGGCCCTCGCGGCCATCCCGCACATCGGCTACCGGGCTGCCTTCGTCGAGCG
>CAMDKQ010000095.1 GCA_945901095.1 Bifidobacterium breve | reverse complement strand
CCGCTCCAGCACAACGGACCGCTGGCCGCGGTTCGTCATCTTCTGCTCGGTGAGACCGTCATCATCATGGGCCGGTTCGATGCGGCGCGGGCGCTTGCCCTCGTCGATGAATACGAAGTGTGCTCCTCGGTCATGGTGCCAACGCACTTTCAGCGGATGCTCGCACTCGACCCAGAGATACGGGCACAGCACCACCTCGGATCGATTGCGATGATTGCCCACACCGGCTCGGCCTGCCCCCCCGACGTCAAGCGGGCGATGATCGACTGGCTCGGCCCGGTGTTCACCGAGTCTTATGGGGGCAGCGAGTCAGGGACCCTGTGCCGGATCAACTCGACAGAGTGGCTCGCACATCCCGGCTCGGTTGGCAGGGTCGTCGAGCCCTACCGCATCCTCGTACTCGATGAGGAGGGGGCCGAACTACCGGCGGGGGAGCAGGGTCTCCTCGCATTCGAGGCCCCCGAGGGCTATGGGATTCGGTATCACCGTGACGAGGAGAAGACGCAGAAGGCCTATGTGCGGCCCGGCGTCTTCACGCTCGGCGATGTCGGTCATGTCGACGAGGATGGATTCATCTACGTGACCGACCGGGTGTCCGACATGGTCGTCTCGGGAGGCGTCAACCTGTATCCGTCCGAGAGTGAGCAGGTGCTCCTCGAGCACCCCGGCGTACTCGATGTCGCGGTCATCGGGGTCCCGCACCCAGATCTCGGTGAGCAGTTGCTGGCGCTCGTCGTGCCGGTCGACCCGAGCGCACCTCCCACACTCGCAGAACTCGATGCCTGGTGCCGGGATCGTCTGGCCGGCTACAAGATCCCGCGCCTCGTCGAGTTCATCGAGGTGCTGCCGAGAAATGAGATGCAGAAGGTCGATAAGAAGGCCCTCCGCAGTCCCTATTGGGGCGAGGGGCGCAAGATCGGCGGCTAGGCGCCGAACCATTCAGGAAATTAAGCGACGAGGGAGATGACGATGCTCAAGGGAATTGCAGGACGCACAGCGATCGTGACCGGGGCGGCCGGAGGAATCGGATCAGCAACCTGCAGGAGGCTGCATGCTGAGGGCGCCAATGTGGTGGCCGTAGATATCGATGGTGCGGGACTCGACGCCCTCGCGGCCGAACTCGGCGACCGACTCGTCGCGGCACGCGCAGATGTCTCCGATCCTGCGGCGACGGAAGCATTCTTCGCCACCGCCGTCGACAGATTCGGTTCGGTCGATATGTTTCATGCCAATGCTGGCGTCGAGTCGAAGGTGAATCCGATCGCGACTTTCGATCTCGCCGACTTCGAAAAGGTCATGGCCGTCAACGTCCGCAGCGCGTTTCTCGGATCAGCGGCCGCAGTGCGCCAGATGATGACCCAGCCGAGTGCGGGCAAGATCGTGTTCACCGCCTCCATCGCCGGGCTCAAGAGCGACGCAGGAGTTTCGGTGTACAACGCGAGCAAGCACGCGGTTATCGGACTGGCGCGCTCACTCATGAAGGAGACCGGCGCGCACGGGATCCGCGTGAATGTCGTGGCGCCGGGCGTCGTTGACACTCGAATGATGAAGCCGCTCGAGGATGGTCTCGGGGCACTCGCCGGCATCGATGGCGCCACCCTCAAGGCCGCGCTCCTCGCTGGCATCCCGCTGGGCCGCTACGCCGAGGCCGATGAGATCGCCGCGACGGTTGCCTGGCTGCTGAGCGACGAGGTGCCCTACATGCACGGTGAGGTCGTCACAGTCGGTGGCGGTCTTTACCCGTGACGAGGGTTGGGCTCAGCCTCCCCCAGCTCGGCGGTCACGTCTCGAGGGAAGTCGTTCGCGGGTTTGCCGAGCGGGCTGAGGAGCTTGGGTTTGGATCACTTTTCGTCCAGCAGCACCTGTTCTATCCGCGGCACCCGGCGTCGGGCTACTCAGCCCGGCCCGGGCTTGCCGTGCCGGAGGCGTACCGATCGATCCTGCAGCCGATGGAGCTGCTCGCCGCCGTCGCAGCATGGACGTCGACCATCACGATCGGCACGAGCATTCTCGTCGCGGGCTACCACCGCCCCGTCGATCTGGCGCAGCGGATCTCGACCCTCGACATCCTCGCTGGCGGACGCACTGTGTTTGGGTTCTCCGTCGGCTGGTCCGACGAGGAGCACGCGCAGTACGACGTCGATCCACGCACCCGCGGCAGGAGGGCAGATGAGCTCGTCGATGCGCTGCTCGCGTGCTGGGGGAGTGACCCGGTCTCATATGAGGGCGAGTTCTTCTCGATCCCCGAGTCGGATGTCCGGCCCAAGCCGCTCCAGAGCCCGCATCCGCCGCTCATGTCGGGCATGCGCTCGGCCGCAGGACTGAGGCGCACGGCCGAGAAGTTCGATGTCTGGAACCCGGCCTCTGGCACGCTCGAGCAGCACCTAGAGACCTTCGCCCATCTCTGCACGATGCGGCCGGCGAACCTGGCACCACTGTCCATGTGTTGGAACCTCTTCACCCATCCACCGGTGGAGGTCGCGAATCTCAGACCTCTCAGCGTCGGCGAGCTCTGCACCGAGGTCGCCGCTGCGGCTGCGGCGGGGGTTGATGCGGTCTCGGTCGACGCGAACTTCGACCCGTCGATCATCTCGGCAGCCGATTGGCTGACAGTTCCCGATCGGCTTGCGCCACTCCTCGACGCCGCGCTTCGGTAGTCCTCAGTCTGCCCAGCCGATGCGGCTATCCGCGTGGGCATCGACAGTGATCGTCTTCTCGACGATCATGCCGATTCCGTTCTGCACGCTCACCCGATCGACGTAGCCACCCCAGCCCAGAATCGAGGTGGCATCACCGGCAAAGGTGTAAAGGAATGACGAGCGCATGAGCGCCTCGCCGGGGGCCAGCCACGTGACCTGTTGGTTGACGATGAAATGCCGGCGGGCAAGGGGTGCAGCGAGCGCCTCCCGGTAGTACTCGACGATCGCGTCGCGGGAGTGGCGGGTGCCACGTCTGGTCGTGAGGGACGCATCCGGGGCGAACACCTCGGCGAGCAGTTCAAAGTCGGGGGTGTCGATCGCTTGCGCGTACCGGTGTGCGGTGACACGTGCCGCCTCTGTGGTTTCGAGTCGCTCGAGTCGCTCGAGGATCACCTGCAGTTCCAAGTCGCCGGTATCGCTCATTCGTTGCCGCCCTCGACCACATGTACGCCCCGCTTCTTCAGGCTGACCGGACCGGTGACCGTGAGTCGACAGGCCAGGCGACGATGTCCGTCGAGCGGGACGAGGGTGCGGGTGAGCGTCTCACGCTCGTCAGTGGGCATTTCGCCGCAGTTGTCGAGCCCCTCTTGGACGACACTCACGCAGGTGCCGCATGATGCTGAGGCATCGCAGACGGTGGGCCAGGTGAATCCGGCGCCGCGCGCGGCAGCCATCACGGTCACGCCCGGCGCGACCTCGAGTTCGATGCCGATCGGGTCCACGTGCACGAGGCTCATGTGATCTCCAGTGTCAACGTCCTAGTCCGCTGGTTACATCCCTAGAGATGTAAGCGGCGGAATGAGTACTTACCGTAGTCTGATGCTAGTAACATGCCACCGTTACTGCATTGCAGTACCCGCATCCAACGTGGCACCCCCGAGCGACGCCCTGCGCCGCACTTAGCGAAGAGGTTTGACATGGATCTAGGCCTGAGCGGCAAGCGTGCCCTCGTCACTGGTGGCACCCGAGGTATCGGCAGGGCAACCGTCGAACTCCTCGCTGCAGAGGGTGCCTCGGTCGCCTTCTGCGCACGCAATGCCGAGTCCGTCGAAGAGGTCGCGGCCGATCTGCGCAGCCGCGGCGCAACTGTCTTCGCCCGCGCATTCGATGTGAGTGATGAAGCTGCACTCAAGGGATTCATCCGAGACGCCGCCGCAGAATTCGGCGGCCTCGACATCCTCGTCTCGAACGTGACCGCTGGGTCGGTCAAAGGCCCGGAGCAGTGGGCGAACAGCCTGAGCCTGGATCTCATGCCACTCGTCCACGCCATCGACGAGGTCACCCCGATCATGGAGGCGGCCGGCGGCGGCTCGATCGTCGCCCTTTCATCGACCTTCGGCTTCGACAATGTCTGGCCGAGCTCCCCGAATTCGTATGGCGCCTTCAAGGCGGCCATCATCCGTCACGCGTCAGCGGCCGGCCATGCGCTCGCCCCGAAGGGCATCAGGGTGAACACCGTCTCTCCCGGTCCCACCTACTCCGACGATGGCGACTGGGGCAAGATCAAGGCTGGCCGCCCCGAGGTCTACGAGAAGGTCAAGGCATCCATCCCGATCGGCCGGATGGGCGAGCCCAAGGAGGTCGCCTCGGCGATCGTCTACCTCGCGAGCCCGGCCTCCGGCTTCTGTGTCGGCACGAACATCGTGTGCGATGGCGGCATGACCGTCCGCACCCAGTTCTGACCGACGCCAGACCACGAGCGATCGCGCCACAGGCGATGGGCACCCCGGCTCGCTGCACAGCGGGCCGGGTGAATGTCGCCCTCGTCTGCGGCGGTCGCTGGCATGACTTCGACTATGCGCGGCTGCAGATCCTTCAGCTTCTCGGACGCCACGACAGTGTGCGCTGCAGCGTCCACCAGGACTTTTCGGATGTTGCCGCACTGGCTGCGGCGGACGCCGTCGTCGCCTACACATGCGACGTGAGGCCGGGAGGGGAGGAGGCTCTGGCCCTCCGTGACCGGGTTCGTGCGGGCGGCAGGCTGCTCGCCCTCCATGCGACGAACTCAGCGATCGATGCCCCAGTCCCTGGCGCGGAGCGGCTGTTTCGCACCCCGGACGCTATGCCGGAGTTCAGCGCACTCCTCGGCAACAGGTTCCTCGCGCACCCCAAAATCACACCGACACTCATTGAGATCGTGAATCCGGACCACCCGCTGGTGTCCGGCGTCCCAGCATTCGTCACAACCGACGAGATCTACGTGTCCGAACTCGCTGATGGCCTTGAGGTGATCATGGATGCCCCCTACGACGGGCCCTGCCCGGGCTTCGAGACCCAGCAGGTGGCCGGGCGCACGCGACATCCGGTGCTGTTCAGCCGACCGGAGGGCAACGGAGCAGTGGTGTCCTTCACCCTTGGGCACTGCCGCGGACGCTTCGATGTCGCAGATCAGGGCATAGACGACCTCGGCGTCACCGATGCCGCCGCATGGGAGTCACCTGAGTTCAGGGCCGTCCTTCGCCGCTGCGTCGACTGGGCGGTCCACGGGGACGAAGTCGCGAGGTGTTATCCAGGGGATGAATACTCGAAGGAGCAGCAATGAGCGGACTCGGAACCGCGGTCGTTACCGGAGCGGCGCAGGGCATCGGACGCGCGGTCGCCGAACGACTGCTCGCCGACGGATACGAGGTGCTGGCCGTCGATGCCAACATCGACCAGATCGCGCGGGCAGCGAGTGAACTCGGCTGCCGGGGCGTGGCCCTTGACGTCACGGATGACGAGCAGGTTCGACGCCTTGCCGAGCTCGCGCCGGAGTGCACTGCACTGGTGAACAATGCCGCGATTCAGCGCTACCAGGATCTGCTCCACACCACCCACGAGGAGATGCGCCGCATTCTTGACGTCAACGTGATTGCCCCGGTTCTTGCAGCTCAGGCACTCGTGCCGGTGATGAGCCAAAACGGCGGCGGCAGCATCGTCAACCTGTCGTCGATCACCTCCAAGGCCCACCCCGCATCGACCTCGTTGTACCCCACATCGAAGGCGGCCATCAATCAGTTGACACAGGCGATGGCACTGGAGTTCGGGGCATTCGGGGTCCGCTGCAATGCGGTGGGCCCGGGCACCGTTCTCACAGAGGGCACCACCGAGCATTACGGCACTGAGGCAGCGCAGGCGCTCATCGCCGGCTGCCTGCCTATTGCTCGCATGGGTATGCCCCATGACATCGCCAGTGCGATCAGCTGGTTCTGCTCGCCGGAGGCCTCGTGGGTCACCGGCCAGGTGCTCTTCGTCGATGGTGGCTACCTGGCATCGCACGGTCAGTTTTTTCGCTGGGCCAGAAAGGCGCCAAAATGAGGACGCTCCCAAGGAATGTCAAGCCCTTCCGCTTCGCCATCCAGGCCTACCGCAGCGAGTCGCGCCGCGAGTGGTGCGATCTCGCCCGCAAGGTCGAGGCACTCGGCTACTCGACCCTGTTCCTCGCCGATCACTACCTTGGCCCAGGCGAGCTCATCGCGCCGACCGGCCACCGGGTCCAGACACTCGCCTCGATCCCGGCAATGGCTGCGGCAGCCGTTGTGACCGACACGCTTCGCATCGGATCGCGGATGACCTGCGTGAGTTACCACCTGCCGACCGTCCTGGTGAAGGAGATGGCCTCGATCGACGTGCTCTCCGAGGGTCGGCTGGAGATCGGTCTCGGGGCAGGCTGGCTCGCGAACGAGTATGAGGCGCTCGGTATCCCATTCGAGGGTGCGGGCCGCCGCATCGAACTGCTGCGCGAGACGACCGAACTGATGATCGCCGCCTACTCGGGCGAGCCGGTCAACTACCGCGGCCAGCAGGTCACCTCGCATGGGTACACGGCGGTCCCGGCAACGATTCAGCGGCCGCACCCGCCGATCATGATCGGCGGCGGCGCGCCGAAGGTGCTCGGTCTCGCCGGTGAGCTAGCCGACATCGTCAGCATCAACTTCAACAACAGTGCAGGGGTTGTTGGCAGCAACAGCATCGCGAGTTCAACAGCCGAGGAGACCGACAAGAAGATCGCCTGGGTCCGCGAGGGAGCCGGTGATCGGTTCGATTCGATCGAGCTCGAGACGGCGTGCTACTTCGTGTCGGTTGACGGCGTCTCGGAGATAACCACCGAGGCTCTCATGGCTCGCACAAACCTCACCCGAGATGAGCTCGTCGATTTCCCGCACGCGGCTGTCGGCAGCGTTGATGAGATCTGCGAGGCGCTCATCCGCAGGCGAGAGCGTTACGGTTTTTCATACATCACCGTCGGTGATGCCAATATTGATGCATTCGCACCCGTCGTTGCGGAACTCACCGGAAAGTGAACATGACCAAGGATTATTCGCTCGCCCACCTGTCCATGATCGAGGTGCCGCCGATCGGCCTCGTACGCGCCGCCCAGCACGCGGGCTTCAACTACACCGGCTTTCGGTTGACGCCAACCTCGTCCGGCATCGATCACGGCATCCTCGGCAATGGCGTGGCGATCAGGGAACTGAAGGCGGCCATCGACGATTCCGGCGTCGGGATCCTTGATCTCGAGGTCATCAGGATCACTGGCGACGGCCCGACGGCCGACCCGACGCCGCTGTTCGAGGCGGCGGAGTACCTCGGTGCCCGATACATCATCACGACCCTCGAGGATCCGGACCCGTTGCGCCGGATTGATTCGCTGGCCCTCCTCGCCGAGCAGGCGGCCGAGTACCAGGTAGCGCTCTCGGTCGAGTTCATGCTCTTCTCGTCCGCACCGACCCTCGAGGCCGCAAGCGAGGCGGTCATCGCGGCCGGTGCGCCGAATGTCGTCGTCCTTGCTGACGTTCTGCATCTCGTGCGTTCCGGCGGCGCCCCCGATGACATGCTCGACTACCCGGCGCGACTGTTCCCCTACGTGCAGATCTGCGGAGCCGAGGGCGCGGCTGCGGCGCCCGATGCTGCAGCGGCCCGGTCAGAGGCGGTGACCGCCAGACTTATGCCGGACCAAGGGGACCTGCCTGTCCGGGAGTTCACCGAGTGCATCCCGACCGGGGCCATCCTGGCTGTTGAATGCCCGCTCGCCAGACTCGGCAATCCCGATGATCCGGGAGCACTCGCTGTCGATCTCCTCGCCTCGGCTCGACGGGTCTGCGAATGACGACGTCGAAGGCAACTCCGATGGAGATCGATGGGCTGGCGAATGCCCGTGACCTCGGCGGACTACGCACCGGCGATGGGCAGGTCGTACGGCAGGGGATTGCTGTTCGCTGCGACACTCTTCTCAGCCTCACCGCGAAGGGTCACCGGGAGTTCATTGAGATCGTGGGTCCACGGACCGTAATCGACCTACGCATCGAACTCGAGGTGGAGCGCGGTGGCTACTCGCTGATCGATGGGACCATCACCGTGCTGAACTACCCGATGCTTCCGCTTTCCGGGGTGAATCAGGAGCAGATCGATGCCGGGGCATGCGACAACCTCATCGACGACTACCTGGGGCAGATCGAGGTCAACGGCGACGCAGTCATCGCAGTACTGCGGCACATGGCCGACCCTGAACAGCACCCGGTGGTGTACCACTGCACGGCGGGCAAGGATCGCACAGGTGTCGTCACCGCCATGCTCCTAGGAATTCTCGGGCTCGACGACGCGACGATTGCTGCCGATTATCACGCGACGACGGCGAACATGGAGTCGATCATTGCGCGAATGCGCGGCGCGCAGGTGTACAAGGACAACGGCCTTGCCTACGCGCCGGACTGGATCTTTGAGTCGAAGCCCGAGACCATGCTCGCCTTCCTTGCCCAGATGAAGGATCGCTACGGAAGCGCCGAGGGGTGGGCGTTGGGCCGAGGCCTGAGTCTGGCCGAGATCGACAGTCTTCGTACTGCCCTGCTCGTTGATGAGAATGGGGCGTGACCTGCTCTTCAGCGTCTACTGAATCGTCTCGCCTCCGTCGACGACGAGCGTCGCGCCGGTCATGAAGCTCGCATCGTCGCTCAGCAGGAAGCACACGGCCGCGGCGAGTTCCTCGGCCTGGGCCACCCGCTTGAGCGGGATGTTGGCGCCGAACATCTCAGCGCCCTTCTCGAGGGTGCCACCGCGTGCGAGCATGAGCGGCTCAGTCATACCGGTGAGGGTGCGCCCGGGTGCGACGCAGTTCACGCGAACGGCGGGCGCTGCCTCGAGGGCGAACTGCCGGGTGAAGCCGGTGATCGCTGCCTTGGCCGCACCGTAGGGAACATTGAGCCGCTGGGCGACGATGGAGGCTGTCGAGGCAATGGTGACGATCGACCCCGCCCCGCGTGATTGCATGATCGGGTTCGTGTACTTCGCGGTGAGGAAGGTGCCGCCGACATGCACGTCCATCATGCGATTGAAACGGGCCGAGTCCCATTCGGAGATGAGGTCGAACTCGGCGTGACCGGCGCAGGCAAGAACGAGATCGATACCGCCGAGTTGAGCGACCGTGGCATCAACCGCTGCCTTGACCTGAACTTCATCGGCGACATTCGCGGACAGTCCGATGCAGCCGGGGAGTTCGGCGGCGACGGACTGGGCCTTGGTGAGGTCGAGATCGACGATGGCCGCGATCCCGCCCTCGGCTACGACGCGCGCTGCCGTCGCCCGGCCGATGCCGCTGGCGCCACCGGTCACGAAAAGGATCTTGTTCTCGAAGCGCATGGCGGTCTCCAATGTCAATCAGCAAGAGTTGCGGTGAGGTCAAGTGGCGATCAGTGCGAACCCGAGGGCGAGTCACTGGGCCGGGCGCCCTCTGACGCCTTCCACATCTTGGCGCTGTCGAAGCCGATCCGGGTCACTGGAATGAGCTCGAGAACGACGCGCCCGGGGGAGTCGAGCATGGCGCGGAACGCCTCGGCCTTATCGGGCTCGCCCGGGCGCATCGCATTCGCAAACTCGGGCAGGATCCGGTCGAGGATCTCGCGATCCGTGTGGACGATCGCGTTGCACTTGTAGGTGATGGAACGACGCTCCTTTACCGAGGAGCCCTTCGAGGTGACAGCGATGCTGACCCGCGGATCCTTGCGGATCGACGCGATCCGCGGCCGCTCCTCGCTGGCGGTGAGCCAGAAGGTGCCGTCGCGGTAGATGAAGTTGACGATGACGCCCATAGGCCAGCCCTCTTTGCCCGACCAGATGAGCGTGCATTCGATCTGCGCGTTGAGTAACTCCAGTTCGTCATCAGTATCGAGGCTGTAGGACTTGACGTCCTCCCAGTTCTTTGCCTGTGCTGATGTCACGGTTTTCCTCTCAGAATGCTGCGAATCGAATGGGCTCTAGGGTGTCACAAAATTAGAGCAATTCCTAGAGAGTCCTTGCATAAACTAGCAAGGGTGTCTAGTTTCATGTCTGGTGCCATCTGCGACCCGCTTACTCAACCCTCTTACTCCACCCAGCCCGGGAGCTCCCTTGCCGCTCGACCTGCAGACCATCTCAGACCGGATGGAGATCGACGACCTCCTCGTCCGCTACTCCCGGGCAATCGACACCAAGGACTTCGCCGAATTGGAGAATCTCTTCACCCCCGATGGTGAGTATGACGCAGGGAGTCTTGGCCACCCCAAGGGCGCGAAAGCAGTCCGGGAGATGATCGAAGGCGCGATCGGCGGCCTCGACGCGACCATGCACCTAGTGGCCAAAAGCCTCATCGAGGTTGACGGTGATGTGGCCGAGGTGCGCACCTACCTGATCTCGCAGCACATCCGTGAATCAAACCCAGGCCCGGTCAAGCACTACTTCATCGGTGCCGAGTACGCCGACCGGGTCGTCCGAACTGCCGATGGCTGGAAATTCGCCTATCGTCGTCTCGATCGAATGTGGAAAGAGGGCGATCGCGCCGTCATCGTCCGCAACTAGCACCTTCATCATCCACAATCAGCAGCCTCTTCGACCGCAGTAAGGGAGTTCACCATGGAACGTTGGATCGCCGACACAGAGCAGTCCGAGCGCTTTCCCATCTACACGCGCGGCAATGCCGACGAGGTGGGCCCAGATCCATTCACCCCGCTCAACTGGTCGTTGGCGTGGGAGCAGGGCGTCGTGCCTGGCACCGCGTGGGGTTGGATCCACCTGGGGACCTTCAAGGAGGAGGAGTTCCTCTGGACTCAGCCGGAGACCTACGGTTCGTGGGGTGGTTACTTCTACAATCAGGTGTCGGTCGGACGCGTCTTCGGTCATCGCATGCCGGGCCTGACAGCAGATGCGATCGATGTGAGCTTCTTCGGCCAGAACCCGGCGGTGCCGAAGTACGTCGAGGACCCGCGCGACAACGACGAGGAGTGCTCAGCGGCACTCGGAGCGACGTTCGCGGGAATCCTCGGCAACAGTCAGGTGGCCTTGCTCGACGAGTTCCTCGCCGAGGTCAAAGCCTGGGTGGCGTCAAGGCCAGACCTCGCATCGGTGAGCGACGCTGAACTCGTCGAATACGGCCGCGCCATGGCCAAGCGCCAGAACCGCACGTGGGATGTCTATGCGCAGGTTGTCGTTGGCGCAACGGTCGGACCGGCCATCGTTCAGGGCGTTGCTGACGCCGTGGGCAAGCCGGAGCTTGGTCTCATGATCTTCGCAGCACTGGGTGAGGTCGCGTCCGCAGGCGTTCCGGAGCGCATCTGGGAGCTTTCGCGCATGGTGAATGGATCCCCGGAGATCAGCGCGGCATTCGATGAGGGAGTCGAT
>CAMDKQ010000094.1 GCA_945901095.1 Bifidobacterium breve | reverse complement strand
GCGCACCGCACCGCACCGCACCGCACCGGCATGCACGTTACTGTCGCGAAAACGTCGAAAACGTCTGATTTCGCTGCAGTAACGCGCAGGTTCAGGGCGCAGGGATGGGGTGACGGTCAGTAGGTCGGCTTCTGGGGCTCGATTTGATTCACCCAGGCGAGCACCCCGCCGCCCACGTGCACCGCGTCGGTAAACCCGGCACCCTTCACGACCGCCAGCGCCTCAGCCGAACGTCCACCCACCTTGCAGGTCAAAATGACCCGCTTGTCTGTCGGAAGGTCGGCGAGCGCGGATCCGTCCAAGAACTTGCCCTTCGGGATGAGTATCGCCCCCGGGATCTGCACAATCTCGAACTCGCCCGGTTCGCGGACATCGATGAGCACGAAGTCGTCTTCACCGCGGTCGCGGGCATCGAGCAGCACCTTGAGATCCTTGACCGAGATCGTCGAATCCATCGCAGCCTCGGCCGCCTCAACCGAGATCGAGCCACAAAACGCCTCGTAGTCGATGAGTTCGGTGACGGTCGGATGATCGCTGCACACCGCGCAGTTCGGGTCCTTGCGAATTTTCACTTGGCGGTAGGTCATCTCGAGCGCGTCGTAGACCATCAGTCGCCCAAGGAGTGGCTCGCCGATTCCCGCCAGCAGTTTGATCGCCTCGGTCACCTGGATCGACCCGATCGACGCGCATAGGACGCCGAGTACCCCGCCCTCGGCGCAACTCGGCACCATGCCGGGCGGCGGCTCGGGGTAGAGGCATCGGTAGCAGGGGCCGTACTCGGCCCAGAAAACGCTCGCCTGCCCATCGAATCGGTAGATCGAGCCCCATACATAGGGCTTCTCGAGCAGCACGCATGCATCGTTCACAAGGTAGCGGGTGGCGAAGTTGTCGGTGCCGTCGACGATGAGGTCGTACTGCGCAAAGAGATCCATGACGTTGGTCGAGTCGAGTCGCACCTCGTGAACCTTCACGTGCACGAGAGGGTTGATCTCGCGGACGCTGTCCCGCGCGCTTTCTGCCTTCGAACGTCCGATATCGCTCTGACCGTGAATGATCTGGCGCTGAAGATTGGATTCGTCGACAGTGTCGAACTCGACGATTCCGAGGGTGCCGACCCCCGCCGCGGCGAGGTACATGAGGGCTGGGCTGCCGAGGCCCCCGGCTCCGACGCAGAGCACCCTTGCGTTCTTCAGCCGTTTCTGACCGGCCATTCCGACATCGGGGATGATGAGGTGACGACTGTAGCGCCGGACCTCATCGACGGTCAGTTCAGCGGCGGGCTCCACAAGGGGAGGCAGGCTCACGGTTCACTCCAGTGTCAGGGACGATGTGTCGGGAAGTACGAGGTCGGACGTCGCAGGATTTAAAGACGGCTTGTGCATGCTAACCGCCTAGGCTCGGTCGGCATTCCTCACGTCCTCCACCTGCACATGCTTCGCAACAGGTCCCGCCGTCAACCTGCATGGGCAGAACGTCTAGTCGAGGGTGGATGCCGCACCTTGGGCAACGAGATTGCGCAGCACCCGAAGGGCCACCGACAAGGTGGCGAGATCAACATCCTCGGTGCTCGCGATCTCGTCGAGGGTCGCCCTCGCCCGTCCGAGCCCGGCGGCGTGCGCCTGCTCCCACTGCAGGATTCGATCACTCGGGACCAGGCGGGGGTCGGTCGCGCGGCTCACCCTCGCGGTCAGGCCGGCGATCACCCCGTAGAGATCGCTCCTCAGGGCCTGACGAGCAAGCGCGCCCCAGCGGTCGCCCCGGGGTAGCGCCGTGATGCGCATGAGGGTTTGGTCAACGTCGTAGCGTTCGGAGATCACGAAGTAGAGCGGTACGAGGCTCGCCGGGGCCTCCCCGGTGTGGACGGCAATCTCCGCGATGTCGAGGAGGGCGAAGACATCAAGCGCCATTGAAGCCCGCTTGGCCAGCTCGTGCGGTGCGCCGAGCTCTACGAAGTGCGCCCGAGAAAGCTCAAGTCGCTCCGCCTCCGCGCCACGCAGTACATCAGGAATCTGATCGGCAAACTCTCGGACCACCGATTCGAATCCCCTGATCTGCGCGGCGACATCGAGGTCACTGCCGCGAGTTTGGAGGAGCCACCGGGTGCCTCGGTCAAGGAGTCTGCGGGTCTCGAGGTGGAGGGCGTCCTGCACAGCCGACGGCACGAGGTTGTCCTGTGCGTTGATGTCATCCCACATCCGCTGGATGTCGAACACCTCAAGCGCCACCGTGGCGGCCTTCACGACCTCGAGGGCCGAGGCCCCGGTTTCCTCCATCGCGCGGAAGGCGAAGGTGATTCCACCGATGTTGAGGAGTTGGTTACAGGTGACGGTGCTGATGATCTCTGCGCGAAGGGGGTGATCCCAAAGCGATGTGCCGAATCGATCGGCGAGGACTCCGGGGAAGTAGCGGCGGAGCATCACCTCGTACCACGGATCCTCGCCGAGTCCCGCGGCGGTGAGAGCCGCTGTCAGTGAGATTTTCGCGTACGCAAGGAGCACGGCTAGTTCCGGCGACGTCAGCCCGCGGGCAGCAGCGCCACGGACCTTCAGTCCCTCGTCGTCCGGGAGAAATTCAAGGGCTCGATTGAGTAACCCCTGTCGCTCGAGATCTCGGATCATGCGTTGATGCACGGTGATGAGGTTCGGCGCTCCCGCTCTCGCGATGCCGAGCACCACGTTTTGGGCGTAGTTGTCGGCGAGCACCTGTTCGCCGACAGCGTCGGTCATCTCGGCGAGAAGGGCATTGCGGTCAGCCATCGACATCGTGCCTGCGGTGACGAACTCGTCCAGCAGAATCTTGATGTTTACCTCATGGTCGGACGTGTCGACGCCAGCCGAGTTGTCAATCGCATCGGTGGACAGTCGCACCCCAGCCAGCGCCGCCTCGATCCGGCCGAGCTGAGTCAGTCCGAGATTTCCGCCCTCCCCCACCACGAGGCAGCGAAGATCCTCTCCATTGACCCGAATGGCGTCATTGCTCTTGTCGCCAACATCGGAATTCGATTGGGTTCCGGCCTTGACGTAGGTGCCAATGCCACCGTTCCAGAGCAGGTCCACCGGCGCAACGATGATCGCCCGGATCACGTCAGCGGGCGTCAGTGGACCTGTCGACTCCGGCAGTCCCAGCGCATTTCGTGCCTCGGCTGAGAGCACTATCGCCTTCGCGGCCCGTGAGAACACCCCTCCGCCCCGCGAGAGAAGCCCGATCTCGTAGTCCGCCCAACTTGAGCGTGGCAGGTCAAACAGCCTGCGACGCTCTTGGAATGAGGCGGCCTCATTCGGGTTCGGATCGATGAAGATGTCGCGGTGGTCGAATGCCGCGACGAGTCGGATGTGCTCACTCAGCAGCATCCCGTTGCCGAACACGTCACCGCTCATGTCACCGATCCCCACCACAGTGAACGGCACGCGCTGGATGTCTCGTCCGAGATCGCGGAAATGCCGCTTGACCGACTCCCATGCTCCCCGGGCTGTGATGCCCATCGCCTTGTGGTCGTAGCCCACCGATCCACCTGATGCAAAGGCATCCCCAAGCCAGAACCCATAGTCGGCAGAGATGCCGTTCGCGAGATCGGAAAATGTGGCGGTCCCTTTGTCCGCAGCCACGACGAGGTACGAGTCGTCGCCATCCCGGCGAACGACGCCGGGGGGTGGAACGATGCTCCCCCCAACACGGTTGTCAGTGACGTCGAGAAGCGCAGACACGAATTCACGATAGGCGCGCTTGCCCTCGGACAACCAACCGTCGCGATCGACCGATGGATCGGGTAGGCCGCGGGCAAAGAACCCTCCCTTGGCCCCGACCGGCACGATGACCGCATTCTTCACCTCCTGAGCCTTGACGAGTCCGAGCACCTCCGTCCGGAAGTCCTCCGGTCGGTCGCTCCATCGCAGGCCTCCCCTGGCCACTGCACCGAACCTCATGTGCACGCCCTCGACCCTCGGGGAGTACACCCAGATCTCAAACAGCGGTCGAGGAAGCGGCATATCCGGGATCGCGCGCGGATCAAGTTTGAAGGCGAGGGCCTGGCTGGCTTCACGACCACCTGCGAAGTAGTTCGTTCGAAGGGTTGCGCGGATCGCAGCAAGAAGTGCTCGGAGGATGCGGTCGTGGTCGAGGCTGAGGACAGACTCGAGCTGGACTTCAATCCTCTCGACGAGGCTCGATGCGGCACCGTCGCGGTCAGCTCCGTCAAGCTCAAGCGTGGGGTCGAACTGCGTCTCGAAGAGGCGGACGAGCAGACGCACGATCGCGGGATTTCCTGTCATGACCCGCTGGATGTATTCCTGACCGAACGAGGATCCGATCTGCCTGAGATAGCGCGAGTAGGCGCGGAGAAGTGCGGCCTGTTGCCAGGTAAGGCCGGCCCGGACCACGAGGGCGTTGAACGGATCCGTCTCGCACTCACCGAACCACGCGGCATGGAAAGCCTCGGTCGCCCGGCGCGGCAGCGAATCGCGCTCATCCACTGAGATCTCCGGGAGCAGCAGGCCGAAGTCCAGAACCCACGCGGGTGCGCCGGCAGCTCGATCAATCACGTACGGGTGCTCGTCGAGTACCTCGACCCCCATCACCTGCAATGTCGGGAGAATCCGAGACAAGGACATGGCGGATCCGACCCGGATAACTTTGAATCGCGTTCGGTCTGCATCGTCGCCACGATGGGTGTACCACTCAAGCGCAAGCTCGGACGGCTGGAGCCTTTCGATGGTCCGGGCATCCTCAACGGCGATGGGAGCCCGGAACTCCTCCTTGTATCCCTCGGGGAAAGCGGCTGCATACTCCGCAAGGAAGGCTGGCGCCTCGTTCTCGCCGACTGCAGCGACCGCCGACTCAATGAACAAGTCATCCCAACTCAAGGTGGCCTTCGCGAGCATGCCTTCGAGCTCAGCGTGATCAACGGGCGGCACCGTCGCGCCCGGCTCAAGATGGATAACGTAGTGAAGTCGCGCCAGAACCGACTCAGTCACCAGTGCCGTGTAGTCGACAGAAACCCCACCAAATACCTCGCGCAGCAACCCTTCGACCCGAAGTCGCACCGGTGTCGTGTAGCGGTCGCGAGGCAGGTAAACGATGCAGGAGACGAAGCGGCCGTAGTCGTCAACCCGCAAATAGAGCTTTGTCTGACGGCGCTCCAGCAGGTGCATCACGGACTCGGCCACCTCGATGAGTTGGTCCGCGTGAGTCTGGAACAGCTCATCCCGTGGATAGGTCTCGAGGAACTGCCGCATGTCCTTGGCACTATGCGACCCGGGCACGAGGCCCAGACTGTCGGTGACCCGGTGGACAAGCTCGCGGAGCACAGGGATCTCGGTGACACTCTCGTTGTAGGCGGAAGCCGTGAACAGGCCGAGGAACCGCCGCTCGCCGATTACTTCGCCGAGACCGTCGAACATCTTCACACCGATGTAGTCAAGGTGCGAGGGTCGGTGGACTGTCGAGCGGGAATTTGCCTTGCTCAGCACGAGAATCCGAGGATCACGCGCCCGCGCCCGCACAGCCGGCGGCATGCTCGCAAAGCTGGACGATGCGTGCGGTGAACCATTCGCCGATGCCTGACCAGGGCGCGCGTCCCTCAGAATTCCGAGCCCTGACCCCGCGACCACCTGGAGTGCCTCGCTGCCATCTGGGCCGGTGACAAGCAGGTACTCGCGATAGCCGATGAAGGTCAGATGATCGTCGCAGAGCCAGTCGAGCAGGTCAGCCGACTCGCGCACCTCGATATCGGGAACACTCGCTGGCGGCCTGGCCCTGAGCTCCCTAGCAATCCTGCGCGCCTGCGCAGCCATCGGCGACCAGTCCGAGACTGTCGCGCGCACATCGTTGAGCACCCGCGAGACATACGCGGCAATCTGTGACTCGTCGTCGTGGGTGAAGTCCCGATCCATCCGAAAACACATCCACGATTCCGCGACGGCCCCAGCCGGAATGGGCTCGTCGACATCGGAATCTAGGATTCGAGTCAGGTTGCCGACAGTGTCGCGCTCCACGACGAGTTGCGGGTGCACCACGAGCCTGATGGCACGGCCATCCTTGGTGAGCGCCGCCGTTACGGAGTCGACGAGAAAGGGCATGTCGTCGGTCACGATGGCCGCTATTGTCGCGAGGCCGTCATCATCACGCCGGATCAACACATTGGATTCCCCAACCGGGCGTCGTTGGGCAAGGTCACTCACGAGCGACACCTGCCGGATAAGCGCGGGTACGCTTATCCCAGCGACGTCATCAAAGGAGACGTATCTGTAGAAGCGGGGAAGCAGGAGCCGGACTTCCTCGTCCCTGTCACCCTCGAGTGCCGAGATCAGATTTTCCACCACCTGCTGCACATGGATACGCTATCCACAAACTTGGAGGATGTAACCATGGCCACGACATTGGATTTCTCGCAGACGTATGACGCCGCACCGGCCGCCGTCCGCGCAATGATCACCGACGACACATTCATCAATCTGCGGGCAACGAGAACCGGTGCCACGACGGTCGATTCCGAGGTCATAGACGAGCCCGGCGGTGGAACGACCGTCGTCGTCACCCGCACCATGCCGGCAAATGTGCCCTCGTACGCGAAGTCCTTTGTTGGTGAGACCCTCACCGTCACCGAGCGTCAGGAGTGGGCGGTGCCTGCGGCAGACGGAACCGGCACCGCCGCCGCGACCGCAGAGATGTCCGCCCCCATCGCGTTTACCGGATCAATGTCGATCACCACCGACGGCAGCGTCACCACGGTCCGCACGTTCGGCGAGTACAAAGCGAGCGTCCCGTTCGTCGGCGGAAAAGTCGAGGAGATGGCCAAGGAGCAAACTGTTCGCTACTTGACCAAGGAGCAGGAGATCGGGCGCAGCTGGCTCAACGGCGAGCGCTAGCCTTTCTTTCACGGGTCAGGCGCCAGCACCGTCTTGGCCGTGCGCCAGGCCACCGAACTCGTGCGGACCGAGGCAGCGAGCACGGCCCGGCGCTGAGAGGTATCCATCATGTTCGCGCCAATCGCCTCGAGGTCCTCCGGGCCAGGACCGATGATGCGCACGGTCGCCCCGGATCCGGCCACGGCGTTCGCTTCGGCAAGGCATGTCAAGGTGACGACCCTACGCCACCGACGCTCAAGCCACGCTGCCGCTGACGAGGGATGATCCGTCTGAAATGAGACCATCGGGGCAATGACGTAGACCTCGTCCAGCCCCGCGTGCTCCACAACATCGACCGAAGTCGCCGAGATCGCCCCGCCGTCGACGAACCGCCGCCCACCGATATCGACGGGAGCGAACCACCCGGGGATCGAGCAGGATGCCATAACAGCGCTGGCGAGCGGCGCGACGACAGACCCTGGCCTGCCGAAGACGGTGCGCCGACCAGTCTCGTAGTCCATCGCCACGATCCAGCACGCCTCATGACGCGACCACCCATCCATCGGTGACACTGCGTCGATGAGTCTGCCCACCCCGGCCATGGTCTTGGCACCCTCGGGCATGAGTGCAGCGACAAGCGCCGTACCCCGCACCCTTGCCGGATGACGAAGGCTCTCACCGATGAGCCGTATCGAACCAGGTGCCAATGCTCTGGGAAGCCCCGGGCGATGCCCGCCGATCGCTGCGTCCGGGTTCCAAGAGAGTCCAGCAAGCGGGCCCCCCTGCACCACCTCATCGTTGTATCGCTGACGCAACTGCTCCGGCGTGACACCGGCTCCCAGCATGGCCGCGAGGACCGAACCGGCCGACGTTCCGACGAGGACATCCGCCGAGGTTGCAGCGAAGCCGAACTCCTCCTCGAGCGCGAGCAGTGCACCGACCGCCCAGGTGCCGCCCAGAACTCCCCCGCCACCAAGAACGATGCCGCGCCTAGCTCGGGGCATTGAGTGATCGAGCACGAGGGGCGCCCTTTGCACTACGGCGCCGACTTGGCGGTTCGACCACGCCGACCCCCGGCCACCTTCACCGCCTGCTTCAACTCCTCAAGCGCCTCATCAAGTCCTCCGACGAGATCGGCAAGGTCAGGTACGGAGTCAAAGTCGGCATTCACCGACACGAAGACATGGCCGTCGTACGAGGTCACGCCGATGCTGATCGCCTGGTTCTTTGTGAGCGGCATGACCGGGTACGTCGCAAGGAGTCGCGATCCCGAGAGGAACAGCGGCACCTGCGGGCCTGGCACGTTGGTGATGGCCAGGTTGTAGACCCTGCTCGAGAGCCGGGATGCGAGCCTCGCACCGAGGGCATGCAGGGTCGGTGGTCCGAAACCGGCCGCACTGATGATGGCGTCCGCGCCAAGCAACTGGGCGACGTCCTTCAGTTGCGAGGTCTCGTAGCTGATGCGGCGCAGCCGAATGATCGGATCGGGCTCGCCCGTGGGCAGGTCGATGAGGAACGCCGACACAGGTGACCCGGCATCGGCCGTGCTGAATGGCACCACAGCACGCAAATGCGACCGGCTCGACACTGACGAGCCGCGCCCGAGGAGCCAGATTCTCAATGCTCCAGTGAGCGCGCAGAGCAGCACATCGTTAACTGAGCAGTCGAGTGTCTGATGCAGCTTGCGGAACTCCTCCAGCCCATACTCCACCGTGGCAAGCCGCCGGCTCGCACCGATCTCGACGTTCAAGGGTGTTGTCGTCGCTGGTGTTGCCAAGGACAGCGCCGAGGTCGCGATACCGAGAACCCGACTACCGATGCCCCCGGCCAGCGACAGCACTTGCGAGGCACCTGCTTTCACGGCATCAAGAGCCACCGCAGGATGGACGATTGATTCGGTGAGCGCCGACGAAACCAACTCGATTGCCGACGGCTCAGGCTGCGCCGACCACTTCCCACCCGTTGGTGGGCGGCGACCCGGATCGCTATCCATGATGACCTGCATGAGGTCGATTGCCGCGAGACCGTCGACGAGTGCCTGATGGGTCTTCGTCACGAGCGCGAAGCGATTGTGCTCCACCCCCTCGATGAGGTACATCTCCCACAATGGCCGGTCCTTGTCGAGCGCCCGGCCCATGAGCCTGCCCACGAGTTCATTGAGCTGCTCCCGGGAGCCTGGCCTTGGCAGAGCTGATCGCCGCACATGGTAGGTAATGTCGAAGTTCGAGTCATCAATCCACACCGGTCGCGCGATACCAAACGGAACCTGCCGAATGCGTTGCCGATAGCGGGGCACAAATGCGATCCGCTGGGATACCAGCTCGACGAGATGAGCGTGGTCGAAGCCATCATCGGGCGTCTGGAAGATCGCAACGCTCCCCACGTGCATCGGCGTCGTGGGATGGTCGAGGTAGAGCAAGGACGCATCAAGGGCACTCACCCTTTCGTTCATTTCGATGACTCCCTTACCGTTGCAGACCGACACGACATCGCGACTCCCTGTGGAGTCCCTCGCCTCACGCCTGTCACCCTAGACGAATAGCCTCGCCCGCCCGGCTACGTTCGCAATCCTGCTGGGGCTGGGGCGAATCCCTTGGCGAGCGCCCGAAGCATCCGGCGCTCGCGCCGTGACGCGGCCTCGTAGGGTGTGACACCGTCGCGAATTGCCCGCTCGAGTCGCTCGGGATCACGCGGCAGCCGGACGATTTCTGGCGTCAACCCGAGTTGGTGAATCATTCGGTTGCTGATCGACGTTGGTGCCATCAATCCGCCGGCGCCCGTCAGGACCAACGTGAGACCAGCGACGTCATTCACCGAATTGACTGCCGGAAGCTCATTGAGCAGCCGAGTGAGTCCGAGGGTTGAAGGCCTTGCGGTAACGAGCACATGGTCAGCGGCCTCGAGCGCCGTCACGGCAGCAGCATTGCGCCTCGATGCGAGGAGCGGACTCCCCGCGAGGTGGGCAATCGCTCCCTCCTGTTCGATGCAGGAGCCGATGTCCACCACCACGACATCAAAGGCCTCCCGCGCAACAGCCCATACGGTGCGAAGGGCCGCCTCACGAAGGTCAGGCCACCGCTCCGACCTCACCAGACCACCGAGGATGGAGAGGCGGTCCGAAAGAAGGCGCGTGGCCGCGACCAGGGTGCGGGGATTAAGCGTGCCGTTGTCTGCTTGTCTACACGCAACGACGAGGCCGCTAGCGTCGGCGGAGACGCCAACGTGAGCCACGAGCGATGGTGCGTAGGTGTCCGCGTCGACGATGCATACCGCATACCCCTGATCGGCGAGGGCCCCAGCGACCGACAGGGCCGTGGTCGTGCGTCCGGGTGCCCCTGTTGGGCCCCAGACTGCGACAAGCATCGAGGATCTGGCTGCCTCCTGTGGCGCCGCGGCGGGCGGCCCCGGATGACGACCAGCCGGGTCAAGACCGACCCGCGTAGCCGATGCAAACGCCGAAGGATGCGACCGCCCGCTCACGATCCTGGCAATCGCTGCGATGGTCTCAACCGGGTCGCCTCGATGTCGAATGATGTTCGGCACGTTCCACGCACGCAGCCGTTGTTCATTTTCATCGGTCGCTGCGATCCCCACAACGATGCGCTCATCGGCGATGATTCGGCCGATGAGGTCCCCGCTCAGCCTCGGTACGCCAGCACTCACCGCAACAGCCATCGTGGTGTCGGCCGCAGCGGCGGCAAGCAGGTCAGCCGCATCGAGCGAACGACGCGAGATGACGAGGTCGTGCAGGGCCGCGGCGGCGACAAGTCCGGACTCGTCACTCAGGTCAGGGGCCGCGAGGATGACGCTGATCATGGGCCACCCTCAATCGGCGTGTCTGTGGCACTCCCAGCCGTGCCAGAGGCTCCTGCGTCAGCCGAGCCGGTCAAGGCTTCAGTGATCGGGACGGCTGCGAGATCAACCACGCCGGAACGGATCGCCGATACCGCGGCGCTCACCTGGGACTTCGGTACCTCAACCACCACGGCGATTTCACCGCCAACGCCCAGCGATTCACGATCGGCCGATACGACGAGCACACGGGGTAGAACGAGCACCGGTGGGATCACGGATGTACTGCCGCCGTCAGTCACGGTCGCCCAAACATCCACCCGGTCGCCAGCCGCGAGGTCAACCGGCGCGTGAAGTGGATCAACCGGGAACGTCACTCGACGGACACCTGAGGATGGCGCGCCGCCGACCGCATCCGCGGGAACGAGCGAGCCGGCTGTCACCGGGAGCAGCATGAGCCCATCAAGGGGCCGATCAGCCGTGAGATAGTTCGCAGCCGCCGCTCCGAGAGAGACGGCGACCGGTTCCACAACAGGCACGGCACCGGGCAACAGGTCACGGCTCGCGCGCCAGACGGTCACCGTCGATTCGGAGCCGGACATGAGACTCGCGCCCCACACCATCGCCACGATCATGAACCCGAGACCAAGCCACAGCCGGGTGTCACGCCACCTGATCCTGCGCATCCGCTCGGC
>CAMDKQ010000093.1 GCA_945901095.1 Bifidobacterium breve | reverse complement strand
CTTCGATCCCGGCACCAGGTGATCAACGAGCACGCCGATCCGGTGATCGCCGTCGGGCTCGAACTCGCGCACTCGGTCCAAGAGGTCATCGATGCCACCGAGGTGCTCGACCACGACTCCCTCGACCCTCAGGTCATCGCCCCACACCTTCTCGATAAGTGCTGCGTCCTGAGATCCCTCCACCCAGATGCGTGAGCCGCGGGCCACGCGAGCGCGGTGCTGGGACACCGCGACCGAGCCGGAGGCGGTGCGCTGCGGTCCAGAGAACTTCGGCGGCGTGACAGGACGCACCAGCGTCACGGCCTTCCCCTCGAAGAGGAACGCAGCCGGACCTAAGTCGAAGGGCCGGCGACGACCATGCCTGTCCTCGAGGATGACGGCCCAACCGGTCGCCCCCCTGTCCCAGCCGACGACCGCACCGCACCAACCGGAGGCCGCGCATTCAACGACGAGATCAGGATCAGCGACCATGGTCGGGACGGTCCGCTTGCGACCCCGCGGATCATTCGCGAGGACATCGGGTCCGTAGAGGTCATCCAACAAGGAGCCCGAGGGTTGCGAGTTTCTCGCGGAGTTGGGGATCAGACGGCTCGGTGAGATGGCTGCCGTCCGGAAACACGATCACCGGGATCGATTGGGCGCCGCCATTAATCGCGATCGCGCGGTCGCGAAGGGCATCGTCCTTGTCGACCTCGAGATAAGCGAAATCGACACCGAGGGTCGTGAGGAGCCGCTTGGACCTGATGCAGTCACCGCACCAGTCTGCCCCGTACAACTCGATCATCAGCTCTCCAGACTCGCCATGACGTGCTTGATTCGGGTGTAGTCCTCGAAGCCATACATCGATAGGTCCTTACCGTAGCCCGAATGCTTGAAGCCGCCATGGGGCATCTCTGCGACGACCGGGATATGGGTGTTGATCCATACGGCACCGAAATCAAGGCCCTTGGCCATCCGCATCGCGCGCCCGAAGTCCTTCGTCCACACCGAGGAGGCGAGGCCGTAGGGGACACCGTTCGCCCAGCGGAGCGCCTCTGCCTCATCGGTGAACTTCTGGACTGTCACCACCGGGCCGAAGATCTCGTTTTGAATCATCTCGTCGTCCTGGCGCAGGTGTGCGACGACGGTCGGCTCGATGTGGAATCCTCCCCCGCCCTGGTGCTTGCCCCCCGCGACGACCTCGGCGTGCGCTGGGGTGCGCTCGAGGAATCCGAGAACGCGGGCCATCTGGCCCGCGTTGTTCACCGGGGGGACGAATCCATCGCCGCCCGGTCCACCTTCAAAGGTGGTCGAGGTGGCACGCGCCTGCGCGGTTATGGCTGCGACGAAATCGTCGTACACCTGCGGCGCGACGATCATGCGGGTCGCGGCGGTGCAGTCCTGGCCCGCATTGAAGTAGCCGGCCACGGCCAGCCATTCGGCAGCGGCTTCAATGTCGGCATCCTCGAAGATGACGACGGGCGCCTTGCCGCCCAACTCAAGGTGCACTCGCTTGAGATCCCGCGCGGCCGATTCAGCGACCTGCATACCAGCGCGAACCGAGCCGGTGATCGACACCATCTGGGGAACCTGGTTCTCGACGACGAGGCGCCCCGTATCGCGGTCACCGCAGATGACGTTCATGACACCGGGCGGGAGCGCGTCGGCCTCGGCGATGATCTCGGCCATGCGGACGGTCGACACAGGAGTCGTGTCGCTGGGCTTCAGCACAACCGCGTTACCAGCCGCTATCGCTGGCGCCCACTTCCACACCGCCATCATCATGGGGTAGTTCCACGGGGTCACCTGCCCGATGACACCGACCGGCTCACGGCGAATGATCGAGGTAAAGCCCTTCATGTACTCACCCGCCGACCGACCCTCGAGGACTCGCGCAGCCCCAGCGAAGAATCGGATCTGATCGATCATCGGCGGGAGTTCCTCGGTCATCGTGACGGCGATCGGCTTGCCGGTGTTCTCACTCTCTAGTGCGACCAGTTCCTCACCATGTGCCTCAAGGGCGTCGGCGATCTTCAGCATGGCCATCTGTCGCTCGGCCGGTGTGCTCTCGCGCCACGTCTCGAACCCTGCGGCGGCCGCCGCGTACGCGCGGTTGACATCCTCCGCACCCGAGACGGGAGCTGAAGCGAAAACCTCACCAGTCGATGGGTTCACCAGGTCGCTCGTGCGGCCATCGGCCGCCTCGACGCTCTGGCCGTTGACGAAGTTCTTCAAGATTCGCTCGGCACTCATGTTGTGGTCTCCTCACGCGGGCATAGTTCAGGAACGTCTCGGAGCATAGTCTCGGAAGGTCGTTTACGGTGGGCAACTCGGTGATTCACTGCGGTATTCGTTGAAATTTTCGGTTATTGGTGCGAATTCACTTGCTATCGAGGCAGGTCTGCACAACGATGGACGTATGGTCGTTCGTGATCGGAGTACGACGCCGGTTCTCGACGACGCCGCCAAGGCCATTATTGAGCAACTTCAGCAGGATGGTCGCCGGCCCTATGCGTCAATTGGCAAGGCGGTAGGCCTTTCCGAGGCCGCTGTTCGTCAACGGGTCCAGCGCCTACAGGACGCCGGCATCATGCAGATCGTGGCCGTGACCGACCCCATGCAGATGGGGTTCTCGCGTGCCGCGATGATCGGGATTCAAGTCGAAGGCGATGTGGAGGCGGTAGCCGAGATCATTGAGGCCATGGTCGAGGTCGATTACCTCGTCGTGTGCGCTGGCAAGTACGACATTCTCGCTGAAGTCGTGGCCGAGGACGATGACCACCTCCTTGAGGTGATCAATCGCCGAATACGAGCCATTTCGGCAGTCCGCTCTACCGAGACATTCGTCTATCTGAAACTGCGCAAGCAGATCTACTCATGGGGAACACGATGACAACAACACCACAGCACGTGACTGAACCGGGCCGCGATGCCCTAGCCAACTCTGCGCGCGATCACCTTTGGATGCACTTCACCCGTCACTCCACCTATTACGACGGCGGGCATGTCCCCGTCATCGTCAAGGGTGAGGGCTCCTACATTTGGGACGACCACGGGAACAAGTACTTCGACGGCCTCTCCGGCCTGTTCGTTGTCCAAGCCGGGCACGGCCGAAAGGAGCTTGCTGCCGCTGGTGCCAAGCAGGCGGAGGAGCTCGCCTTCTTTCCGATCTGGTCATACGCGCACCCTCGTGCCATCGAGCTCGCAGAGAGACTCGCCGGCTACGCGCCAGGCGACCTCAATCGGGTCTTCTTCACGACCGGTGGCGGCGAGGCTGTTGAGACCGCATGGAAACTAGCCAAGCAGTTCTTCAAGCTGACCGGAAAGCCGACCAAGCACAAGGTCATCAGCCGCGCGATTGCTTACCACGGCACCCCGCAGGGTGCGTTGTCGATCACGGGTATCCCCGATGCCAAGATCCCATTCGAGCCGCTCGTGCCAGGTGGCGTGAAGGTTCCGAATACCAACTACTACCGGGCCCCTGACGAATACCGCGGCGACGAGAAGGCCTTCGGACTTTGGGCCGCCAACCGCATCGCCGAGGCAATCGAGTTCGAGGGCGCCGATAGCGTTGCGGCCGTGTTCGTCGAGCCGGTGCAGAACTCCGGTGGCTGCTTCCCGCCGCCGCCCGGCTACCTCGAGCGAGTCCGAGAGATCTGCGATGAGTACGACGTCCTCATGGTGGCGGACGAGACCATCACCGGATTTGGGCGCATCGGCGACATGTTCGCCATGAATCGCTACGGGGTCACCCCGGACATCATCACCTGCGCCAAGGGCATGACCTCCGGCTACGCGGCACTCGGCGCGATGATCGCCAGCGACCGTCTCTTCGAGCCGTTCAAGCATGGCCAGACCAGCTTCCTGCACGGCTACACCTGGGGCGGTCACCCGGTCGCGGCGGCCGTCGCGATGGAGAATCTCGATCTGTTCGAACGCGAGGGACTCAACGCCAACGTCTTGGCAAACGAGGGCAATTTCCGTCGGACCCTCGAGAAGCTCAATGATCTGCCGATCGTGGGCGACGTGCGCGGGGCAGGGTTCTTCTACGGAATTGAGCTCGTCAAGGACAAGGTGACGCGCGAGACCTTTACGGACGACGAGGCTGAGAGGCTGCTGCGGGGCTTCCTGTCGAAGGCCCTGTTCGAGAACGGGCTCTACTGTCGGGCCGATGACCGTGGCGACCCGGTGGTGCAACTTGCGCCGGCCCTCACGTGCGGCCAAAAGGAGTTCGACGAGATGGAGCGGATTCTCCGCTCCGTTCTCACCGAGGCCTGGACAATCCTCTGAACGAGAACCAAGGCATGCAACCCGGGTCCACCGAGCGGACCCGGGTTCGACGCTTCTCCGAGAAGGCTGTCACCGATCCCGATGCCATTCGACGTGTGCTCGATGCGGGCCTCGTTGCGCATGTCGCGGTTCAGGACTCCGAGGGCCAGCCCTATGTGGTGCCGGTTGCCTATGCCCGTCGCGGAGATCAGGTGCTCTTCCACGGATCGACCGGATCGCGACTGTTCCGATCGCTCGCAGAAGGACAGCCGACCTGCCTCACCGTCACCCTCCTCGACGCCTTGGTGCTCGCCCGCAGCGCCTTTGAATCGAGCATGAACTACCGATGCGCAATGGTGATCGGTGTAGCGCAACGACTCACCGGCGATGATGAGCTCGACGCGCTGCGTGTCATCACTGAGCACCTGCTGCCCGGACGATGGGATGAAGCACGTCAGCCCACGGTCAAGGAACGGGCAGCAACCTTGACGCTCGCCCTCGACCTCTCCGAATGCTCGCTCAAGGTGAGCGAGGGTCCCCCTGAGGACGACCCAGCAGACCTCCTCGATCCGGTGTACTCAAAGATTTGGGCGGGGATCGTTCCGCTGCGTGAGGCATTCGCCGAGCCAGTCACCGATGAGCACACCCCGGCGGGAGTGCCGGTGCCCGAGTACGTGCGATCGTGGGAGCGATGACGAGCACCGAAGCGAGCACAAACACCCAGCCGATCTCCCTGTGGTGGGACCTGCTGCCCGCTGAGATGACCACCGCGCTCGGCACGCAACTTGACGGCGATATCGAATGCGATATCGCGATCGTCGGCGGCGGCTATACCGGACTATGGACTGCCTACTACCTTCAGCAGGCTGACCCGGCACTTCGTATCTGCGTCGTCGAGGCCAATGTCGCTGGCTTCGGAGCGAGTGGTCGCAATGGTGGCTGGGCCTCTGCACTGTTCCCCGCGTCCTTGCGGCAACTCGCCGAGCGCAGTGATCGCGAGACCGCGATCCGGATGAAGCGGACGATGCACGATTCAGTTACCGAGATCGGCCGCGTGGCCGCGTCAGAGGGCTGGGAGATCGAGTGGAGCAAGGGCGGCACGATCGGAGTTGCGCGCTCGGCGCTGCAGTTGCGGCGAGCCGAGGAGGAGATCGAAGACATGCGCGCGTGGGGCTTCGGCCCCGAGGACTACTCGCTCCTCACAAAGGAGGAGTCCCTCGGTTTGACGCGGATGACGGACACACTCGGTGCGACCTTCACCCCGCACTGCGCCGCCGTCAATCCGGCACGGCTCGTCCGCTCGCTCGCGGCGACCGTGGCCTCCCGGGGTGTCCGAATCTTCGAACAGACCCCGGCCACCTCGATAGAACCCGGGGTTGTGCGTACAACCCGCGGTTCAGTGCGCGCTCCAATCGTCGTGCGAGCGACCGAGGGCTACACGGCTTCGCTCGCGGGGCAAAAGCGCGTGCTCGCCCCCGTGTACTCACTTATGCTCTCAACCGAGCCGCTCTCGGACGACACATGGGCCCAGATCGGACTTAACGAGCGACAGACTTTCCACGATGGACGTAATCTCATCATCTACGGGCAGCGCACCGCCGACGGCCGATTGGCGTTCGGCGGCCGCGGCGCCCCCTACCACTTCGGCTCGCGGATCGACCCCGCCCAGGACCGCAATGCCTCAGTACATACTGCGTTGCGCGAGGTCCTCGTCGACCTGTTCCCATCGGTCGCGGAAGCCACCATCACTCACACCTGGGGTGGTCCCCTCGGTATTGCACGGGATTGGTGGGCGTCGGTCGGGCTCGATCGCTCGACCGGCCTAGCCTGGGCAGGCGGATATGTAGGCGACGGAGTTGGCACGTCCAATCTGTCCGGCCGCACCCTCGCCGATCTCATCCTGGAGCAAGCCACCGACCTCACCACCCTCCCATGGGTCGATCATCGCTCTCGCCAGTGGGAGCCAGAGCCGCTTCGATGGCTCGGCACGAACCTTGGCCTTCAGGTGATGACGAAGGCTGACGCGAAGGAGCAACGCACTGGCAAGGAGTCGCGACTCGCGGCGCTGTTCGCCAGCAAGATCGGCCACTGACGGGGCGCAAACCCACCCCCTCGTCCGCCCGCGACTTTTTGGATCCAATCTGCTATTTTGGAGCCAATCTGACGTTATCCTCCGTTGATCAGTTGAATCGCGCCCCCCAAGGAGCCCTCGCCATGCAACCCCAGTCGCCCTTCGCGCTCTTCTCCATTGACCATCTCCTCTCCGAGGAGGAACGCGCCATCCGCGACGTTGTGCGGTCCTTCATCGACGCCCAGGTCCGCCCCTACGTCGCAGACTGGTTTGAGGCCGGAAGTATCCCAGCGCGCGATCTCGCGAAAGGCTTCGGCGAACTCGGCTTGCTCGGTATGCACCTTGACGGCTACGGCTGCGCTGGCACCAGTGCAGTTGCGTACGGCCTCGCTGCTCTTGAGCTCGAGGCCGGTGACTCAGGCATCCGATCCCTCGTCAGCGTCCAGGGATCCCTTGCGATGTACGCGATCCATGCCTTCGGTTCCGAGGAGCAGAAGGAGGAGTGGCTGCCATCGATGTCGGCGGGCGATGCCATCGGTTGCTTCGGCCTCACCGAGGCCGACCACGGCTCGAATCCGTCCGGCATGATCACCAACGCGAAGGCCGATGGCTCAGACTGGGTGCTCAACGGATCCAAGATGTGGATCACGAACGGTAGTGTCGCCGACGTAGCGGTCGTGTGGGCACAGACCGACGATGGCATCCGCGGCTTCGTCGTCCCGACTGCGACGCCCGGCTTCGTCGCGAACGAGATTCACAAGAAAATGTCATTGCGTGCCTCAGTCACGAGCGAACTTGTCTTCACCGACGTCCGGCTGCCGAAAAGCGCGATGCTCCCAGGGGTGCGCGGCCTGCGCGGGCCGCTCTCCTGCTTAAACGAGGCCCGATTCGGCATCGCCTTCGGCACACTTGGAGCAGCGCGTGACTGCCTCGAGACCGCCATCAGCTATGCACTCGACCGTGAGCAATTTGGCCGACCCATCGCCGGATTCCAGCTCACCCAGCGGAAGTTTGCCGATATGGCCCTCGAACTCGGCAAGGGCATGCTCCTCGCGCTCCACCTTGGCCGACTCAAGGACGAGGGCATCATCACGGCTGAGCAGGTGAGCCTCGGAAAACTGAACAACGCCCGCGAGTCCCTCACGATCGCCCGCGAGTGCCGAAACATTCTCGGTGGCAATGGCATCACCCTCGAGTACCCGATCATCCGCCACATGAACAATCTCGAGTCGGTCTACACGTACGAGGGCACGAACGAAATGCACACCCTCGTCATCGGCCAGGCGCTCACTGGCCTCGCCGCATTCAGGTGACCGGGGCCAGTACGAATGGGGCTAGCACCAACGGGCCTCTGGATGGCGTTGTCGTCGCTGACTTCTCCAGAGTCCTCGCCGGTCCTTACGCCACCATGCTCCTCGGCGACCTCGGTGCCACGGTTATCAAGGTTGAAAGGCCCGGCACCGGCGACGACACCCGTTCATGGGGACCCCCTTTCACTAACGATGGCCAATCGACCTATTTCGAATCGGTCAATCGCAATAAGCGCTCACTCGCTCTTGACATCGCCGACCCCGCTGACATTCGCATCGCGGTCAACCTCGCCAACCGCGCCGACATCATGATTGAGAACTTTAAGCCCGGGTCACTCGCGCAGTATGGCCTCGACTATCCACGGATTTCCCAGACCAATCCGGGTGTCGTCTACTGCTCGATCAGCGGGTTCGGCTCAGGCCCCGGCAAAGACATGCCGGGGTATGACCTGCTCGTGCAGGCGATGGGCGGGCTCATGAGCATCACCGGCACAACGGAGCCGGTGAAGGCTGGGGTCGCCGTCGTCGATGTCCTGACAGGCCTGCACGCCACGGTCGCAATCCTCGCGGCCCTACGTGATCGCGATCATTCAGGCGAGGGGCAGTTGGTCGAAGTGTCCTTGCTGTCCGTCCTCCTGTCCTCCCTCGTCAACCAGGCTTCCGGATTCGTCGGGGCAGGCTACGTCCCAGTCCACATGGGCAATGCCCATCCATCCATTTCACCGTATGAGGTTTATCAGACCGCAGATCGACCAATCGTCATCGCGGTGGGAAACGATGGACAATTTGAACGTTTGGTGACGGTACTCGGTCTCGCTCGGCTCATCGAGGATCCGGATTTCGCCACGAACCCGATGCGAGTTGCTCACCGCGACCAACTCTCTACCCTGCTCAACGCGGCACTGGCGCGCCAAGGCGCCGACCACTGGCAGCGTGATCTCACGGCCGTCGGAGTCCCCTGCGGCCCCATCAATGACATCAGGCAGGCGTTCGCCCTCGCGACCGAACTCGGACTCGATCCGATTGTCGCGCTCGGCGGAGATTCCAGCCGCCAGGTCGCCAATCCCGTGATCTACTCCCGAACCCGTACCAGCTACCTGCTCCCCCCTCCCGCGATTGGTGAGGGAAACAAGGAGGTTATCGAGGAGTTCGGTCTCGCATGAAGGAGCGTGCCCCAATGACGCATGTGAAGGCGCCGACAACCCAGGAGGTGGTGCTGCGCCATCTTCGGGCGGATATCCTCACCGGAGTGCTGCCACCGGGCCAGCAAATCATCCAAGAGTCACTCGCGAGTCGCTACGGTGTCAGCAGAGCACCACTGCGCGAGGCAATGCGGGTTCTCGAGGGTGAGGGCCAGATCATCCACTTACCGCATCGCGGCTATTTCGTGGCCGAACTCGACCTCGTGAACATGCGCGAGGTCTACCGGCTTCGCGAGATTCTCGAGAGCGAGGCAATCCGCGCCGCCATCCCAAACCTGACCGATGCCGACATTCAGGCCATCGCGGCCATGGCCGATGAGGTTGGCTCAGCCGCCGCTTCAGGCGAATTACTTGCCATCGCCCTCGCCAATCGCCGCTTCCACTTCATGATCTTTGAGGCAAGCCAAATGCCGCGCCTCATTCGCATACTCACGCAGTTGTGGGACGCGACCGATGTCTACCGGTCCGTCTACTTCTCCGCGCATGGGAGCCTGCAAATCATCGCCCACGAGCACGCCGGCATTCTGGACGCCTTGCGGGCCCGGGATGTGCCCCAAGCGATTGGGTGGCAGGACACGCACCGGGACCACGCGTTGATCAGCATCGCCCATCAGTTGGACACACTTCGCCGTCCCGTC
This sequence comes from Bifidobacterium breve, assembly GCA_945901095.1. Classification (GTDB taxonomy): domain Bacteria; phylum Actinomycetota; class Actinomycetes; order S36-B12; family S36-B12; genus WLND01. Next base: position 1,957 of record CAMDKQ010000093.1, on the reverse strand, counting down.
GTTACCGACCGGTGAGCAACGGCGTGATTGTTTCGAGAACCGACAGGTCCTCAATCGTGCTCGGAACCGGCTCATCACGGCCATCCGCAATCGCACGCATCGTCTTGCGCAGAATCTTGCCGGAGCGAGTCTTCGGCAAGGCCGGCACGATGATGACGGATTTCAAAGCGGCAACCGGACCAATCTCGGTACGCACAGACAGCACAATCTCCGCGGACAACACATCAGGGTCGATGTCGGCCCCCGCCTTAAGTACGACGAGAGCACGGGGCACCTGACCTTTGATGTCATCGTGGACGCCGAGCACCGCACACTCCGCCACGAGGGGATGCGCCGCGACCACCGCCTCCATCGATCCGGTCGACAACCGGTGGCCTGCGACATTGATGACATCGTCGGTGCGGCCCATGACGTACAGGTACCCGTCATCGTCGAAGTACCCGCCGTCTCCACTCGTGTAGTAGCCGGGGTTCGCGGTGAGGTAGCCGTCAATGTAGCGATCATCGTCACCCCAGAGGGTTGGCAGCGTACCCGGCGGCATCGGCAGCTTGATGACAATCGAGCCTTCTTGATAGGGCGCAACCTTCCTACCTTCATCGTCAAGGACATGGACGTCGTAGCCGGGCACCGGAACCGTCGGGGACCCGGGCTTGATGGGCATCGGCGCCATCCCCCGCATATTGGAAGCGATCGGCCAGCCGGTCTCCGTCTGCCACCAGTTGTCGATCACTGGGACCTGCAGGTGCTTGGAGGCCCAGTGATAAGTGTCCGGGTCGAGTCGTTCACCCGCGAGGAAGAGTGTCCGAAGCGACGAGATGTCTCGTCCCCTAAGAAGGGTTCCTTCAGGATCCTCGCGCTTTATCGCCCGGATCGCGGTTGGGGCGGTGAAGAGCCCGTTCACGGAAAAGTCCTCGATGACGCGCCAAAACGCCCCGGCATCGGGGGTACCCACGGGCTTGCCCTCGAACATCACGCTCGCAGCGCCGCTGATGAGCGGCGCGTAGACGATGTATGAGTGCCCGACGACCCATCCGACATCGGATGCTGCCCACCACACATCACCAGGTCCCATGCCGTAGACATTCGCAAATGACCATGCCATCGCCACCGCGTGCCCGCCGTTATCTCGGACGACACCCTTCGGCCTGCCCGTCGTTCCCGACGTGTAGAGGATGTAGAGCGGATCAGTCGCCTGAACTTCAACCGTCCCATGCGGTATGGCTCCGTCCATCGCCTCGTGCCAGTCGAGGTCGAGTGGCCCCATCGCCGCCCGGCATTGTGTTCGCTGAAGGACGATGACGCGCTCGGGAGTATGTGTCGCATACGCCACCGCGTCGTCGATCAGTGGCTTGTACTCGATCACGTGCCGAGGCTCGATACCGCAGGAGGCGGTGACGATGACCTTCGGGCGCGCATCATCGATCCTGGCGGCAAGCTCATTGGGGGCAAACCCACCGAACACGACCGAGTGGACCGCGCCGATTCGCGCGCAGGCAAGCATTGCGACAACAGCCTCTGGAATCATCGGGAGGTAGATGATGACCCGATCACCGGCTCGAACGCCAAGCCCGTGAAGCACGCCAGCGAACAGTGCGACCTCGTCGAGCAATTCCCGATAAGTGATCGTGCGTGCGGAATCAGTCACCGGGCTGACATGGTGGATGGCGGGACGATCGCCCCTGCCGGCCTCAACGTGGCGGTCAAGCGCATTCCAGCAGGTATTCAGGGTCGCATCAGGAAACCATCGATACAACGGCGGCCGATCATCGTCAAGGACTCGATCGGGACTGCTCACCCAGTCGATCATCGAGGCTGCCTCGCCCCAGAATTCCCCTGGCGTCAGTCGCGCTCGTTCGTGCGCCTTGCGATAGTCCGTCATGTGGACACCTCTCCCTCGGCCCCGCTCGTTTCCCTTTCGCGAAGCGCCCTTGCACGGAGCGCCCGGTTAGCCGTCCCC
>CAMDKQ010000092.1 GCA_945901095.1 Bifidobacterium breve | reverse complement strand
GATCGTTCATGGGGCGGTGCTCCTTCAGGTCGATGGCAACTTCGACGATTGCCTGCTCGTCGCCCGCAAGCTCTCCGACACCTATCCGGTTGCGCTCGTCAACAGTGTGAACCCGGTGCGCATCGAGGGGCAGAAAACCGCGAGCTTCGAGATCGTCGACATGCTCGGGAGGGCCCCGGACATCCACTGCCTGCCCGTCGGAAACGCCGGCAATATCACCGCCTACTGGCGTGGCTATATGGAATATCAACGCGCCGGCCTTGCCGCCTCTGCACCGCGTATGTGGGGATTTCAAGCGGCGGGTGCGGCACCGCTCGTCAATGGTGCCCCCGTCCTGAATCCAGAGACCATCGCGACGGCGATTCGTATCGGCAATCCGGCATCATGGGATTTCGCGATCGCCGCCCGCGATGAATCCGGTGGCCTCATCGACTCGGTGACCGATGAGGAGATCCTCGCGGCTTACCGACTCATCGCCGCCAAGGAGGGCCTGTTTTGCGAGCCGGCCAGCGCTGCCGGGGTCGCAGGTCTCCTTAAACTCCATGCATCGGGGGGCCTTGACGCCGGGCAACGAATCGTGTGCACGCTCACGGGTAATGGGCTCAAGGACCCGCAGTGGGCATTGGAGGGTGCGAGTGATCCCGTGGTCATTCCCGTTGATGTGGCTGCGGCAGCGCGCGCACTCGGCCTCGAGGCTTGAGGCTTGAGCGTGACACCGTTTCGGAGTGAGGCGGTTCGCGTTGTCGTGCCCGCCTCGAGTGCGAACCTCGGTCCGGCATTCGACTGTGGCGGCCTAGCCCTTGACGTGTGCGACGAGTACCTCGCGGTGGTCTCCAATGATGCCGGTGTGCTGATCGAGGTATCCGGCGAGGGCGTAGGTGAGGTGCCGCTCGACGCATCACATCTCGTTGCCCGATCGATGGCCCTCGCGTTCACTGCGATGGACGTTCAGCCGGCCGGCTTCGTACTGCGGTGCACCAACGCGATCCCGCACGGGCGCGGAATGGGATCATCGGCAGCGGCGATTATTGGCGGCCTCGTTCTCGCGCGCGCAATGGTGAGCGATGGCCCGGCCATGCTCACCGACGACGACCTGCTCCAACTCGCCCTGCGAATTGAGTCGCACCCCGACAATATCGCGGCCGCCCTGTACGGCGGGCTCAACTTCTCATGGCTCTCCGAGAGCGGAACCGCGGGCACGGTGAAACTTGATGTTCACCCGGAAGTTGTTCCAGTACTTGCGATTCCTTGCGATGCAGTCCCAACATCGAAGGCCCGGACGGCACTGCCTGCGCAGGTCGACTTCGAGGATGCCTCGTTCAACATCGCGCGCGCAGCGCTCCTCGTCCACGCCCTGACCTGTGACCCTGGCTACCTGCTCGAGGCGACACGGGATCGCCTGCACCAGGAAGCTCGGCGCACGATGTATGCGCCCTCAATCGCACTGGTCGAGCGGCTTCGGGCCGAGTCGATTCCCGCGGTCATCTCGGGTGCAGGGCCTACGGTTCTTGCCCTCCCGCGGCCGCAGGATGCCTCGCGCATCGGTGCACTCGCCGACCCATCGTGGCGGGTTGTCGAATGCGCTGTCGCGCACCATGGTGCGCGGGAACTGCCGGATGACCCCACCCGCCTTTGACCGGTGCAGGTGGCGTGTTAGGGTAAAGCCACTCTCAAGGAGTCGGCCGTGCGCCGCACCTTCAATTTAGGTGAATCCCCGCGAAAAGCATCAGCGCGATCTGCGATTACAAGAAGTCATCATGATCAGCAACGATGCCGTTCAGAGTGATTCGCACCGCGTTGAAGCGCACCGAACAGCACCGCACTGAATCGCGAAGGTTCGCCCGGAATTCACCATTCATTCGAAATACATGGAACCGGTGGGGCCGCGACCTTCGTTCACGCCTCCTTGGGTAACCAACAACACGAAGGAAATACGTGACTGAAACAACGTCAGCCGTTCGGGCCAAAGGCCGCGGCGACAACCTGTCCTCCATGCTCCTCCCAGAACTTAAGGCGCTTGCAGGACAGCTGGGGATCACCGGCTCAAGCGCAATGCGAAAGGGTGACCTCGTCACCGCGATTGGCGATCGGCAGGGCCGTTCTCAGGACGCACCTGCGGCCGCCTCGACCGGACGCAGTCGGCCTGTGAGAGCGAGGCAGGACCAAGCTGAGACCGCGCCCGCCGAGTCGGCGGCGCCTGCTGCAGCTGCAAGCGATCAGGCACCCGAATCCGGGGGCAACGCCGAACGGCCCCGGCGGGGCGAGCATGAGGAGCGCCGTGAACGGCCCCCGCGCCAGGATCGTCAGCGCGGCGAAGGTGCGCGCAATGAGAACCAGCGCAGTGACAATCAGCGGGGTGACAATTCGCGGGGCGAGAGCCAGCGCAACGACAATCAGCGCAACGACAATCAGCGCAACGATAATTCGCGCAACGACAATCAGCGCAGCGATAATTCGCGCAGCGATAATTCGCGCAACGACAATCAGGACCGTGACTTTGATCGTGGTGGCAACAGTCGACGGCGAGGCCGTGACCGCTTCCGCGACCGCAGTGGCCGGGGTGACCGTCAGCGCAGTGGCGGTGGCGGTGGCGGGGGCTCCTATAACGACATCGACACCGAGATCCATGAGGACGACATCCTTGTGCCAGTTGCGGGCATCCTCGACGTGCATGAGAGTTACGCGTTCGTCCGTACGACCGGCTACCTGCCTGGCTCGAACGATGTTTACGTCTCCCTCGCAATGGTCCGCAAGCATGGCCTTCGCAAGGGTGATGCGATCACGGGCTCGACGAAGCAGCCCAAGGAGGGCGACCGTCGCGAGAAGTTCAACCCGCTCGTCCGCATCGATACCGTGAATGGCGGGGACCTTGAGTCGGCCCGAAATCGGCCGGAGTTCTCGAAGCTCACTCCGCTCTACCCACAAGATCGCCTGCGTCTGGAGACTGAGCCGGGCAATCTCACGACGCGGGTCATCGACCTCGTAGCGCCGATCGGCAAGGGCCAGCGTGGTCTCATCGTCTCACCGCCGAAGGCGGGAAAGACCATGGTGCTGCAGGCCATCGCTAACGCGATCACCGTGAATAACCCCGAAGCGCACCTCATGGTGGTCCTCGTTGATGAGCGACCCGAAGAGGTCACCGACATGCAGCGATCGGTGAAGGGTGAGGTCATTGCTTCGACCTTCGATCGACCGGCGGAGGATCATACGATCATTGCCGAACTCGCGATCGAGCGCGCGAAGCGCCTTGTTGAACTCGGCCACGATGTGGTTGTGCTCCTCGACTCGATGACCAGGCTCGGCCGCGCGTACAACCTCGCGGCTCCGGCGTCTGGTCGCATCCTGTCTGGAGGCGTTGACTCCACTGCGCTCTACCCGCCGAAGCGGTTCTTCGGTGCGGCCCGCAACATCGAGCACGGTGGCTCGCTCACGATCCTCGCCACCGCGCTCGTCGAGACCGGCTCACGCATGGACGAGGTGATCTTCGAGGAGTTCAAGGGAACCGGCAACATGGAACTCAAACTTGACCGCCGGCTCGCCGATAAGCGGGTGTTCCCTGCGGTTGACGTCGATGCTTCGGGTACGCGTAAGGAGGATCTCCTGCTCGCGCCCGATGAACTGAAGATCGTCTGGAAGTTGCGCCGGGTGCTTCATGCCCTCGACCAGCAGCAATCGATTGAACTGCTCCTCTCGAAACTGAGGGAGACCAAGACGAATCTGGAGTTCCTGTTGCAGGTGCAAAAGACGACACCGTCGTCCGGTGGATCGAACGACGACGACTGATGAGCCCGGATTTCATCAGCGGGACATGACCGTGCATAATTGTCACGTTCCGGTCCACGGTTTGCCACGCGAATCGACCCGGCACCCGATCAAGGAGATTCTGTGAAAGCCGATATTCACCCCGCGTATGTCGAGACCACGGTGACATGCACCTGCGGAAGCACGTTCATGACTCACAGCACTGCAAAGAGCGGCCAGATCCATGCCGATGTCTGTTCGCAGTGCCATCCGTTCTACACTGGCAAGCAGAAGATTCTTGACACTGGCGGTCGAGTAGCGAAGTTCGAAACGCGTTACGGCAAGACCCCCAACCAGTAGTTTTTCCCCCCGGGCGCCGGCCCGGGGTCGGCCGCGTGTCTCCCCCGTCGCGCGGTCGACCCCCGACCGGCGCCCGGGGCTATTTCGGCCAATGTTTTGGAATACATCCGGGAATCATCCGGCAACCAGAAGCTCGCACCGAGGCTCTCGTGGGAAGGATGCGCGACCGTGTTCGAATCCTGCCTAGAGTTGGTCGACGAATACTCCGAGCTTGAGCGGCAACTCGCGATTCCGGAGGTGCATGACGACCAGGAACTCGCCCGTGGCCTAGGACGCCGCTACGCGCAATTGCGTGCCGTCGTGGCGGGTTACCGCGAGTGGGCAGCGCTCGCCGACGACGTTGCGGCCGCCACCGAACTTGCGGAGGAGGACGCCTCCTTCGCAGCCGAGCTGGCTGGGCTGGTGGAGCGTGAGGCCATCGCGGCCGAGCGACTCACTTCATTGCTGCTACCGCGCGGACCCCTCGATGATAAGGATGTCATCGTTGAGGTGAAGGCGGGCGAGGGTGGTGAGGAGTCGGCGCTCTTCGCCGCAGACCTAGTACGCATGTATATGCGTTACGCGGAGCGCCACGGCTGGTCCACGCAGATTATCGATGCCGTTGAATCAGATCTCGGTGGCTACAAGAACGTCGCGATCGCCGTGAAGGCTAAGGGTGTTCAGGAGCCGGGGGAGTCCCCATACGCCCGCCTGAAGTTCGAGGGCGGGGTGCACCGGGTTCAGCGCGTGCCCGTCACCGAGTCACAGGGGCGCATCCACACCTCGGCGGCAGGCGTGCTCGTGCTGCCCGAGGCCGAGGAGGTTGAGGTCGTGATCGATCAGGGCGATCTTCGCATCGACGTTTACCGTTCATCGGGTCCCGGGGGCCAGAGCGTGAACACGACCGATAGCGCTGTTCGCATCACCCATCTCCCGACTGGCTTGGTGGTGTCATGCCAGAACGAGAAGAGTCAGTTGCAGAATCGGGAGCAGGCGATGCGGATTCTGCGCGCCCGGCTTCTGGCGGCCGCGGAGGAGCAAGCGGCGCAGGACGCGTCCGACGTCAGGCGATCCCAGGTGCGCACGATGGATCGAAGCGAGCGCATTCGTACCTACAATTTCCCTGAGAATCGACTTGCCGACCATCGCGTCGGTTTCAAGTCCCACAACCTCGACCAGATTCTTGATGGCGATCTTGATCCAGTGATTGACGCGTGCGTCGCGGCTGACAATGCGGCGCGGCTCGCCGATTCGAGTGTGTAGATGAGCATCGACATCGACCGGACCATGGGTGGGCGCCAAACCATCCGCGATGTCCTGTTTGATGCCGAGCATCGCTTGGCCGCTGTTGGTGTGCCATCCCCGAGTGTCGACGCGGCGGAGATAGTGGCGTTCGCGATGGGTACTACGCGCAGTCACCTCATCCTCTTGGACCCCATCGGGTCGGACGAACGGGTGCAGATCGAGCGACTGCTCACCAAGCGGCTGTCCCGGGTGCCGCTTCAGCACCTCATCGGCACGGTGGGCTTTCGATACCTCGACGTGTCGGTGGGCATGGGCGTGTTCATCCCAAGGCCCGAGACTGAACTGGTGGCCGAGGCCGCTATCCGGGAGATAAGGCTTCAGCCTGAGGGAGCACGGATCGCCGTTGATCTGTGCACCGGAAGCGGCGCGATTGCCATCGCGCTTGCCACTGAGGCGAAGGGCTCGGTTATTCACGGGGTTGAACTCAGCAATGATGCGATTGTCTGGACGCGTCGCAATGTGTCCGCATACGCGGAGCGCCTGAGCGAGGCGGGTTCGCGAGTCGAGGTCATCCACGATGATGCGGCGCTCGTCGCTGACCCAGGGCATGCCCTCGCAGCCCTCGCGGGACAGGTCGCGGTCGTCGTCTCGAATCCGCCTTACGTCCCATCCGGCATGGTTCCCCGTGAGCCCGAAGTCCGCGACCACGAGCCGACGATTGCCCTGTATGGAGGCGAGGACGGCCTCGACGTCGTGCGCGGGGTTCTGCGCACCGCCGCGATCCTTCTGCGGCCGGGTGGCCTGCTCGTCGTCGAGCATTCCGATATGCAGGGCATCGCCGCCGGGCCGAAGGGAGTTCCGGGCGCGGCCCGGGAGATGGTTGCCGATGAGGAACTCTCGACGATGACGAGCCTCCTGCCGGGCAGCCCGGTGTGGACCAGGATTACCGATCGGATCGACCTCAGCGGCCGCCCGAGGTTCACCTTGGCACGACTGGTGGAGTGATGGTGGTTCGACTCGACAGCAGTGAGCGTGCGGGACGGGAACGCTCGGTCGGATCCGCGGCGTCGGCGGCCCGTCGCGGCGACGTCGTCCTTGTTCCGACAGAATCCTGCTACGCGCTCGCGAGCGACGCATTCTCCGTGCGTGGCGTGCGTTCCATCAGATGGGCCAAGGGGCAGATGAGCCAGGTGCCGCTGCCGGTAATGGTGCCATCCGTCATGACCGTTGGGGGCATCGCGTCAGGCATGTCGACCGAGGCACGTGCGCTCATGGCGGCCTGTTGGCCGGGTGCACTCACCCTTCTCATGAAGTCCCAGTCCACCCTCGATTGGGACCTTCCTGAGGGCACCCCCGTCGCAGTGCGCATGCCACTTCACCCCGTCCTGCTCGAACTCCTCGACAGGACCGGGCCACTCGTCGTGACCGCCGCCAATGCTGCGGGCCTCGAGCCGCCGCTCACCGTTGACGAGGCGGCCGCGCAACTCGGGGAAGCCTGGGTGGTCGCGCTGGACTCCGGGCCGATCGAGCCGGCGGAGCTGAGTACCGTCGTCGATGTCACGGGAGATGTTGTGGTGGTTCGGCGTTACGGCGGTGTCAGTATTGATCTCCTGCGTGAGATCTGCCCCGATCTGCTCGACGCTGCGTCAGCTTGATCCGCGTATGCGAGGGTAGACTCCACTCACACGATTTAGGGAGTGACATGACTGCGACACCGTTCTGGGGGCCGGATTTCGATGCGCTGCAGGTCGAGGACCCTGAGATTGCCGGCGTCGTCCTCTCTGAACTCGAGCGGCTCCGCAGCGGCCTGCAACTCATCGCCAGCGAGAACTTCACCTCGCCGGCCGTACTCGCCGCCCTCGGATCGACCCTGAGCAACAAGTACGCCGAGGGGTACCCGGGACGCCGCTACTACGGCGGTTGCGTGGATGTAGACGTCGCTGAGAATATTGGGATCGCCCGGGCGAAGGAGTTGTTCGGAGCCGAGCACGCGAATCTGCAGCCGCACAGCGGTGCGAGCGCGAACCTCGCGGCGTACGGGGCGTTCGTCATGCCGGGCGACACCGTGCTCGCCATGAGCCTCTCGCACGGCGGGCACCTCACACACGGTTCGAAGGTGAACTTCTCCGGTAAGTGGTTCAACATCGCGTCATACGGCGTTCGGCAGGATACCGAACTCATTGACTACGACGAGGTACGGGCACTTGCGCTTGAGCACCGGCCCAAGATGATCATCTGTGGCGCCACGGCCTACCCGAGGCTTATCGACTTCGCTGCGTTTCGTTCTATCGCTGATGAGGTCGGTGCAATCCTCATGGTTGATGCCGCGCACTTCATTGGCCTCGTCGCAGGGAAGGCGATCCCGAGTCCGGTGCCGCATGCCGACGTCGTCACCTTCACCACGCACAAGGTCCTGCGCGGCCCCCGCGGCGGCATGATCCTGTGCAAGGCGGAGCATGCCGCGAAGATTGACAAGGCGGTATTCCCGATGATGCAGGGCGGCCCGCTTATGCATGCCGTGGCGGCAAAGGCGGTCGCGCTCAAGGAGGCGGCCACGCCCGGCTATCAGGCATACGCACGGCAGGTCATCGTCAATGCCCAGACTCTGGCCGCAGGGCTTGCAGCCGAAGGTATGCGTCCGGTAAGTGGTGGCACTGATACCCACCTCGCACTCATCGACATCCAGGGCTCGGGTGTCACCGGTGCCGATGCTGAGGTCCGCTGCGACGCCGCGCGGATCACGCTGAACAAGAACACGATCCCCTATGACCCTCAGCCGCCGTCCATCGGCTCGGGCATCCGGGTTGGTACCCCCGCTACGACAACCCAAGGCATGGGGGAGCCCGAGATGACCGAGATGGCCGGTCTCATTGCGCGGGCGGTTCGAGACGCCGATGGCTCCGATGTCGCCGCTGTAACGGCGGGCGTAACTGACCTCGTCACTCGATTCCCGGCATACCCAAGAGGCTGATCACTGGTGCGCGAATACCTCCTGTGCCTGCTGGCCGCCGCGGCGGTCACGTACCTCACGACCCCGCTCGTTGAGCGGTGGGCCGTGAAGTTCAGGGTCATGGCCGAGGTCCGCGATCGTGATGTCCACGCCGAGCCCACCCCGAGGCTTGGCGGGCTCGCGATGTTCTTCGGGCTACTCGCTGGGCTCATGCTCGCGAGCAAACTGCCGATGATGCGATCCGTCTTCGATTCGGGGAGCGCCCCGGCAGCGCTGCTCTCGGGTGTGCTCGTGTTGCTCGTCCTCGGCATCGTTGACGACAAAATCGGTCTCGACGCGCCGGTGAAACTCGCCGGCCAGGTGCTGGCGGCCGCAGTCATGGCTTTCCAGGGCATTGCCGTCATCTGGCTGCCATTTGGTGGAACGCTCGTCCTTGATCCACTCACGAGTGTGCTGTTCACCGTCCTCATCGTGCTCGTGAGCATCAACGCCATCAACTTCGTCGACGGACTCGATGGCCTCGCTGCGGGGATCGTCGCGATCGCTGCCGGCGCCTTCTTCATGTACTCCTATCTACTGTCGGTTGAGCTCGGCGTCGAGCGAGCCACACTCGCAACCCTCGTGTCGGTGCTCCTCGTCGGCATGTGTCTGGGGTTCCTGCCGCACAACACCTTCAGGGCCCGCATCTTTATGGGCGATACCGGCTCGATGATGCTCGGACTGCTCCTCGCCGCGGCGACCATCACCCTCATCGGGCAGGTCGACCCGAGCTCGATCGCCGGGCCCACTCTTTTACCGACACTGCTGCCCATCCTGCTGCCGGTCGCGGTCATGGCTGTGCCAGTTGTCGATCTGTTTCTCGCGGTCATCCGCCGCACCCGTGCTGGGCGAAACCCCTTTGCTCCGGACAAGCAGCATCTGCACCACCGACTGCTCGAGATGGGGCACTCTCAGGCTCGGGCCGTGCTTGTCATGTACGCCTGGACAGGGCTCATCAGTTTCACCGCCGTGGCCGTAGCGTTCATCCCTGTTGGCTACGCCCTGTTAGGTTTTCTCGTGGGCCTCGCCGGGATCCTCATCGCGATTCGTCCGCCCGTGAACCGGCCCCTTGCGGCAGTGAAGACCCTGCGGACGGGCACCCGCAACTGAACGTGACGTAGTCCACTGGACACCGGTTTGGGGGATCCGGGTCACTTACGCTACTTTCAATTCGTGTCCATTCCGCTGACGCCTGCGTCCGGGCCCCCAGTTCACACGGCGGCGTCAATCGATTCGCTCGTCCTGCGCTGGGCGGGCCTTGCCACCCTGGCGGTGGGCGTGATCGCGGTGATCATCGGTTTTGCGGTGTCCGGTTTGGGCGGCGGTGTTGGGGCAGCCATTGCCGTTGCGATTGTGGTGGTGTTCTTCTCAATTGGCCAGCTCATCCTTGGCTCGGTTCTCCGTAACAACCCGCAGATGGCCATGACGGTCGCCCTCATGACATACCTAGTGAAGATCGGTGTGCTGTTCGTCTTCATCATCGTGTTCGCTGACACGACATTGTTTGATACCAAGGTATTCGCCGCCACAGTCGTGGTGTGCACCATTGTTTGGACGTCAGCCGAGGTGTGGGTCTTCAGTCGGACGAAGGTGCTGTACGTCGAGCCCGGGGGTCCCGCGTGAGCGCCCCCGCGCCTCAGCGCCCGCAGTTCGGGTGGTACCGTTCGGGCGCTGGAATTCGACCGAATCCCGGGGCCTCGCCTCGGGGAATGTCGGACTCCGCATGGACGATCACCAGTCGAATCATCGCGGGCCTGCTGCTCTACACAGGCGTGGGATGGTTGCTCTCCTTATGGCTCGGACACCAGCAGGTGTTAATGGCTGTGGGGGCGCTCGTCGGCCTTGGGCTCTCGTACACCCTCGTATTCACGGGCCTCGCCCGCGAGTCGAGGCGAGATGCTGCCAGCGCCGATGAAGACCAAGGAATTGTGCAGTGAATGTTCATGAACCTGCGGTTCTGGGAGGACCCTGTTGTCAGCTGAACTAGTGCTCGCCTCTGGCGGCATTGACTGTCACCTGATGTCCGGTTGCGGGTTCCCCGCCCCCGGCGCTGAGATCTTCCAGTTCGACGCCGTGTTCTCATTCACCGTCGGCAGCCTGGAGTTCAACATCACGAAGGTGACGATCCTGCTCTTCATCGTCGTCGTCGTCCTCCTCAGCTTCTTCCTCTACGCCTTCCGCAAGCCGCAGCTCGTGCCGCGCGGGGCGCAGAACGTCGGGGAGCTCGGCTACCTATTTATCCGCGACGGCATCGCCCGCGAGGCGATGGGCAAGGAGGGCGACAAGTTCGTCCCCTTCCTCTTCTCGTTCTTCTTCCTCATCTGGATGTCGAACTTCGTGGGCATTGTGCCTTTCGCGCAGATTCCCATCACCTCGATCTTCGCTATCCCCGTGGCATTCGCGCTCATCGTGTATCTGACGTGGGTTCCTCTCGGTATCTACCGTCAGGGGTTCGGGCCATTCTTCAAGAACATGCTTTTCCCCCCGGGGGTCCCGAAGGCGATGTACGGCCTGTTGGCGCCGATTGAGTTCATCTCGAACATCATCGTGCGACCCTTCACCCACTCGGTTCGTCTGTTTGCGAACATGTTCGCCGGACACCTCCTCATCGCCTCGTTCAGCGTCGCGACGTTTTATCTCATCAGTGCCAGCCTTATCGGAATCATGGGTTCGGTAGCGTCGTTCGCAGTGACGATCGCCCTCACCGGATTTGAGATCCTTATCCAGGCACTGCAGGCTTATATCTTCACGCTGCTCACCGCCGTCTACATCAGCGGTGCGCTGCATGCCGAGCACTAAGTAGGGCATCACCACCGCAACGCAGATCAGTAGCCTCGCCCATAACTGAATAACCCAAAAGACCCCAGACCGGCGGAACGACCGTCGGCCCGGCAAGTAAAGGACATGACATGTCGCTCCTCGCAGAACTGACCGGCTCAATCGGTTCGGTCGGCTACGGCCTCGCCGCGATCGGCCCGGGCATCGGTATCGGCATCATCTTCGGTCAGGGCGTGCAGGCCATCGCGCGTCAGCCTGAGGCGTACGGCATCATCCGCCAGAACATGCTCCTGGGCTTCGCCCTTGCTGAGGCGCTCGCGCTCATCGGCTTCGTCGTTCCCTTCGTCTT
>CAMDKQ010000091.1 GCA_945901095.1 Bifidobacterium breve | reverse complement strand
GATCGCAATAATCGTGACGTACCATGGGGTATTCGCCAGCAGCGATTCGAGAGGATTGAGGAACCCGACCGTCACCACCTCGCGGAAGCCTGTCGTGAGGAAATAAAGGTTCGTCGTGATCCACTCCGCAGCGGCGCTCGTCGCACTTGAGATGGTTTCGCCAACGATGAGTTGCTCGGGGAAGACTGCGGCCCACAGTTCGTAGCGTGAAACCACGACCGCAACAACGGTGCCCAAAAGAGCCGCGCCGAGGCCGATCCTGCGACGGGTTCGCGCGGCACCGGCCTCATGGACGACGTTTCCGGTTCGAACGACGGCCGCCGTCGTCGCCCTATCGAGCATGATCGCGAGGAATACGACGGCAAGGCCTGCCACGATGCCGTCCCCGACGTCGCGGATGATGAGGGCCGCGACGACGGGCTTCCCGAGACCCGGCGCTCCAATGAGCGCCGCAATGACGACAAATGAGAGCGCGGCCATCATGGTCTGGTTGACGCCGAGCGCGATCGTGCGTTTGGCCATCGGCAGTTGCACCTTCGTAAGCAACTGCCAGCGGGTGGAGCCCATCGACGTCGCGGCCTCGATTGGGCCCGCGTTCAGGTTGCGAATCGCATGCGAGGTGATGCGAATCGCGATCGGAATGCTGTAGATCATCGTCGCGATGGTTGCAGCAGCCGTACCGATGAGGAAGAAGAGCGCGAGCGGCGCGAGGTACACGAGGGTTGGAAGGATCTGCGCAAGATCAAGTCCAGGGCGCAGGAACGCGAGCACCCGATCCGATAGTCCCGCCCAGACTCCGAGGGGTAGCCCGATGGCCAAGGACAGCGCAACCGCGCCGAGGGTCATGGCGAGGGTGTCCATCGTGAAGGTCCACATTCCCAGGACGCCGCACAGGAACAACAGACCCATGGCGAGCAGCGACGTCCGCAGGGTCGATGTCGCGAAGACGACGAAGCCGATGATCGCGACGACACCGAGCCAGCCGACGGCCGGGATGATGTCGTCGCCCGACGGCAAGGAGATGACCGACCTGATGAGGTCGATGAACTCCTCGACGAAGGCCCTGATCGGGTTGAAGAAGTAAATGAATGCCGGGCTCTCGGTGCGATTGCCGCGGATCGAGGCCGCCGCCTCGCGCAGGACCGACGTGAACGGGGTGTTCTCCGAGGTGGGGAGCGCGAGCGTGTTCACTCCCTTGAGCACCGATCCGAGGGCAACCCACGCGAGGAGAACGAGCACGATGAGGACTCCGCGCCGCCGCACGAGGACCTTGGTGCGATCAAGAACGCTCGCCGAACCCCCTTCGCTCGCCGTCACGCTCACCGAATATCGCCGCCGTCGGTCCCGATGAGACGGAGCACGTCATCGCTCGTTACGACCCCAACGAAGACACCCGCCTCCATGACCTTCACCGGGCGCCCCGCCCCGATGATGACCGGGGTGGCGTCGCGGACGATCGTCGTGACGTCGATCTCGGGGCCTGTGGAGTCCTCGTCTGGTCGAAGGGGTCGGGCGATCGCTCGGACTGAGAGGACGTGTGACTTGGGGATATCCCGGATGAAGTCCGTGACGTAATCGTCCGCTGGATTCGCAACGAGCTCCTCGGGGGTTCCCACCTGCACGACCGCGCCGTCACGCATGATCGCGATGCGGTCGCCGAGCTTCATCGCCTCGGAGAGGTCATGGGTGATGAACACCATCGTCTTGCCAAGATCGCGGTGGAGCCGGATAACCTCCGCCTGCATGTCGCGGCGAATGAGCGGGTCGAGTGCGCTGAACGGCTCGTCGAGGAACATAACCTGCGGGTCCACTGCCAGCGCGCGTGCAAGGCCCACCCGCTGCTGCATTCCTCCCGACAGTTGTTCGGGGTAGTGATTGGCGTAGCCGTCGAGGCCGACAAGTTCGATGACCTCGTTCGCCCGCCGGTACCGGGCATCGCGTTTCACGCCGTTGACTTCGAGGCTGTATGCGATGTTGTCAATGACCTTGCGGTGCGGGAGCAGCCCAAAGTGCTGAAACACCATGGAAAACGAGGTCCGGCGCAACTCGCGCAGGCGTGCTGGGGTTGCCTTCAGGATATCCTCCCCGGCAAGGAGCACGCTCCCCGAGGTCGGCTCGATCAGCCTCGTGAGGCATCGCACCAAGGTCGACTTGCCTGACCCCGAAAGACCCATGACGACGAACACCTCGCCGGGCGCGACATCGAACGAAACGTCGCGGACGGCGGCGACACAACCGGTGGTCGCGAGGAGGTCACTGCGCGAAAGGTCTGCAGCGGGCGACCCGGCGATCGTGTGCGCCTTGGGGCCAAAGACCTTCCAGAGGGATCGCACGGTGATTGCCGACATCGACTCCACATCACCCATGACCGGAGCAGGGACATTGGCTGCCAATCAGTCATCTCCGGTCTCGTCGGTCGCGAACCAGCCACTCGGTGCCGGATTCACGTTCTGGTAAATGTGCTTCAACTCAACGTACTCCCCCAAGCCTGTCGGACCGAGCTCCCTTCCGACACCGGATTGCTTGAATCCGCCCCATTCTGCCTGCGGAAGATATGGATGATAATCGTTGATCCACACCGTGCCGTGACGGAGGCGGCCTGCAACCCGCTGCGCTCGGCTGGCATCGGACGTCCATACAGCGCCCGCGAGCCCGTAGATCGTGTCGTTGGCGATCGCCACGGCCTCATCCTCGCCGCGGAAGGTCTCGACCGTGAGGACTGGCCCGAACGACTCATCCTGAACGCACCCCATCGACGACTGGCAGCGGTCCAAGATCGTGGGCCGGTAGAACCAGCCAGCCTCGTGGCCGAAGTCGTCGGGCGCCCCTCCCCCGCCCCCGCACCGAAGGACCGCCCCCTCCTTGATCCCCGCCTCGACGTACGCGGCGACCTTGTCGCGATGGGAACGTGAAATAAGGGTGCCGGCCTGCGCCCGGGTGTCGAACGGGCCCCCGAGGATGATCCTGTCGGCTCGCTGCACCAACTCATCAACGAACCCATCATGGATGGACTCCTCGATGATCAGGCGAGCACCTGCCGAGCACACCTGGCCGGAGTGGAGGAACACCGCCGTAAGAGCGTTGTCGAGCGCCGCTGCCCGGTCTGCATCGGCGAAGACAATGTTCGGGTTCTTCCCACCGAGTTCGAGCGCGACCTTCTTCACCGTCGCGGCTGCGGCGGCCATGACACGGCGACCGGTGACGAGGCCGCCGGTGAAGGACACGAGGTCAATGTCGGGGTGCTCAGCTAGGGGCGCGCCCGCAGTCGCGCCTGCGCCGAGGACGAGATTGCCGACCCCTGCCGGGAGCCCACACTCCTGAAGAATCCGCATGAGGACGATCGAGGTGCTCGGGGTGAGCTCACTCGGCTTCAGGACGAAGGTATTGCCCGCCGCGAGTGCAGGTGCGACCTTCCAGGAGGCTTGCAGCAGCGGGTAATTCCAGGGGGTGATAAGCCCACATACACCGACCGGCTCTTGGACGATGCGCGAGATGGCACTCGGATTACCGGTATCGACGACCCTGCCTCCGCTGGCTGCGAGGCCGGCAAAGTACCGAAAGCAACGTGCAACGTCGACAACGTCGTACTCGCTCTCGACGAGCCGCTTGCCGGTATCGAGCGACTCCGCCCGGGAGATCTCCGCGGAGTTTGCCTCGAGCATGTCCGCGACCCGGTGCAGGAGCGCTGCTCGCGCCGTGAACGGAGTCGACGGCCAGTCGCCTGCGTCAAAGGCGCGCCGAGCAGCGGCGATCGCCGCAACGGTGTCGACGGCCCCTGCCTCATCGACGATCGCCACGAACGACTGATCGGCCGGGCATCGGATCTCCCGGGTGCCACCTGCAGCAGCGCTAATCCATTGACCGTCGATGAACAAGGTGGGCATGGCAGGTCCCTATTCCACTCCCGGCGAAGAGGGGTGCTCGTCGCGGTATCGGTAAAACGGCACGTGCTCGGGCGCGAGCGGCTCAATGCCCATGATGAGGTCTGCCGCCTTCTCCGCCATCATCATTACGGGAGCGTAGATGTTGCCGTTCGTCACGTAGGGCATTGCCGAGGCATCGACAACCCGAAGTCCGTCGATACCATGCACGCGCATCGACGATGGATCGACGACCGACATGTCGTCGATACCCATCCGTGCCGAGCAGGACGGGTGATAGGCCGTCTCGCCATCGGTGCGGACCCAGTCGAGGATCTGCTCATCAGTGGCGACCTCGGGGCCGGGCGAGATCTCTCCCCCGCTGTACTGCGCGAAGGCGTCCTGCCCGAGGATCGAGCGGGCCACCGCGATCGCCTCAACCCACTCGCGCTTGTCCTGCTCGGTCGACAGGTAGTTGAAGCGAAGGGCCGGTGCCTGCCTGGGGTCGTTACTGCGGATGGTCACCGATCCTCTGGCATCGGAGTACATCGGTCCAATGTGCACCTGGTAGCCGTGGCCGCCTGCCGGCGCCGTGCCGTCGTAGCGGACGGCGATCGGCAGGAAGTGGAACATGAGGTTCGGGTAGTCAACCTCATCATTGCTCCGCGCGAAGCCGCCGCCCTCGAAGTGGTTCGATGCGCCCGGGCCCGACCGAAGGAAGAGCCACTGGGCACCGATGAAGGGTCGCTTCCAGAACTTCAGATTCGGGTTGAGCGAGACCGGCTGGGTGCAGGCGTGCTGAACGTAGACCTCGAGGTGGTCCTGAAGATTCTGGCCGACCCCGGGCAGGTGGTGGACGGGCTCGACCCCGACCGACCGAAGGAACTCCGCATCACCGATCCCCGAGAGTTGGAGAAGCTGGGGGGTGTTGAAGGCCCCGCCAGACAAGATCACCTCGCCGGCGAGAATGCGGGTTGTGCCCCCGCCCCGCTCAAGGACCTCGACCCCGACGGCCCGCCTATCGTCCATGATCACGCGAGCCACCTGCGCGCGGGTACGGACGGTGAGGTTTGGCCGGTGCATCACCGGATGGAGGTATGCGCGAGCCGCCGACCAACGGCGTCCCCGCTTGACATTGCGGTCGAACGCGGCAAATCCCTCCTGCTGGTAACCGTTCACGTCACTCGTGATCGGGTAACCCGCCTGCTGAACCGCCTCGAAGAATGCGCCGAACAAGGGGTTGCTCACCGGACCGCGTTCAAGGAGGAGCGGACCGGTTCCGCCGCGGTACTCATCGGCGCCAGCGAGGCAGGTCTCCATCCGTTTGAAGTACGGAAGCAGGTGCGCGAAGTCCCAGTCCTGCATCCCCGGGTCGGCCGCCCAGCGCTCATAATCGAGCGGGTTGCCGCGCTGGAAGATCATCCCGTTGATGCTGCTTGATCCGCCGAGCAACTTGCCCCGCCCTGCGGTGATCCGCCGATTGAGCATGTGCGGCTCCGGCTCGGAGGAGTACATCCAGTCGTAGCGCTTGTTGCCGATCGGAAAGGTGAGAGCTGCCGGCATGTGGATAAACGGATCCACAATGCGGTCGGGCCGCCCGGCCTCGAGCACGAGCACGCTCGTCGACGGGTCTGCGGAGATCCGTGCGGCCAGTGCACAACCCGCTGATCCGCCTCCCACGATGATGACGTCGTAGGTCCCCACGTGGTCAGTCCCCGAGTTCGTGGCGACGACGGGCAACGAAGTCAGCAAGCTCCTGCTTCAATGCCGGGTCCATCTGTGGCTCGACATATTCCTCAAGCTTCTTCTTGTAGATCTCGCCCGCTCGGGTCGCGGTGTCCCTCGCGCCGAGCCGGGTCCAGCGCTCGAAGTTGTCAGAGCTCGACAGGAAGGGTCGGTAGAAGCAGTCACGGAACCGCTCCATCGTGTGATTGGCGCCGAGGAAGTGGCCGCCGTGGCGGACCTCGTCGTGCGCCTCGAATGCGAGGGTGTCTTCGTTGATCTCCAGGGGCGTGAACTCCCTTTGGAGGCTCTCAAGGATCTGCACATCAATGACGAACTTCTCGAATGATGACACGAGGCCGCCTTCAAGCCACCCGGCTGTGTGCATGACGAAGTTTGTTCCCGCGAGGAAGGTCGGGAGCATCGTCATGAGCGATTCGTAGGCAGCCTGAGCATCCGGCAACTGCGAGGAGTTCAGCCCGCCACCGGTACGGAATGGTAGGCCGAAGTGTCGTGCAATCTGGCCGGTGCACAGCAGTCCGATCGCGGACTCCGGGGTGCCGAACTGCGGGGAGCCGGACTGCATATCGATGTTCGACAGGAATGACCCGAAGACAACGGGGGCACCCGGCCGAATGAGTTGGGAGAGCGTGATGCCCGAGAGTGACTCGGCGATCTGCTGGACAAGGGCTGCGGGGATCGTCACCGGCGACATGGCCCCCATGAGGAGGAACGGGGTCATGATGACCGGCTGATTGGCCCTCGTGTACTCGAATTGAGCATCAAGCATCCGGTCATCCCAGCGCAGCGGGGAGTTGCAGTTTACGAGCGAGATGCAAAAGGGCTTCTCTTCGATTGATGCCCTGCCGCCGAACACCATTTCACCCATCGCAATGGTGTCGAGCGCGTTCGTTGCGCTCACCACGTTGCCCATGATGATCTTGTCCGTGAGGGTTAGCGCGTTGTAAACCATGTCAAGGTGACGGGAGTCGAGGGGCGCGTCATTCGGCTCAACCACCACTCCGCCCACCGAGTCCATAGCGTCGAAACTCTGGGCGAGGCGGGCAAAGTCCTGGAAGTCAGCGAGGGTACCCTCGCGCCTCGTCTCGCCCGCTCGCACGAACGGCGAGCCATACACGCTTGAGAAAACCATGTGGTCGCCGCCGATATGGACGTCGTGCGCGTGGTTTCGCGCCTGCATGTCGAATTCGCGCGGCACCTTCGCGATCTGCTCGAGGACAAACTCGGGGTCGAGAAACACGGTGTTGTCCTCGACGCGCTGGCCCGCCTTGCGGAAGAGGTCGAGTGCCTCAGGCTTCATGAACTCGATCCCGATATCGGTGAGGAGTCGCTTCCAACCCTTGTCGAGAGTGGCCATGGCATCCGTCGAGAGGATGTCGTAGCGAGGCATCTTGTTGATGAACATGCGTGCGCCTCCAAGGCTCCAGTGAGATACGTCGAAATCGGTTGACCGAAGATTTGCACGACCATACACTCTGATGTGGAACTTGTGTTCCATATCGTGGAACATTTTCCATGACCGAACGTTCGTGAATCAACACGATCCTGGAGGAGGCACCGCGTGGCGATTCCAGTCGGCACGAACGGAGCAGGCGGCACCCAGGCTATCGACCGTGCTGCGGCACTCCTCGTGTCGATTCTCGAATCCACGAACGCGCCCACTTTCGGCGACCTTCAATCCTCGAGCGGGTTGGCCAAAAGCACACTCTCACGGATGCTGTCGAGCCTTGAGCGGCATGGGCTCGCGCTCCGATCTGATGACGGCGCTGTTCGCCCCGGGCCTGTCGTCACCCGGTTTGCTCACTCCGACAGATCACACGACTCACTGATAGAGCTCACACGCCCGGCCCTGCAGCACTTGAGCGAGGCCACCGGCGAGACCATCAACCTCGCGATCCTCGTCGGCGACGAGGTCGAGCAGATCGCACAGGTTGACTGCCGGTTCCTCATCGGCAACGTGAACTGGGTTGGCCAGCGCCTTCCCACTCACTGCACCGCGCTCGGAAAGGTGTTCCTCGCCGGAGGCGCGCCCATGCCTCGGGGGCCACTGGCTCGACGCACCCCCCGCACCCTCACCACCGTCAGCCGGCTCGCCGATGACATCAAGGTCGCGGCGCGGCGCGGCTGGGCCATCGCCGATTCAGAACTCGAGCCCGGCCTCGTCGCAATCGCCGCACCAGTGCGGGCGAGCAGCGGGAGCGTGATCGCGGCACTTTCGATCACCGGACCCTCGTCCCGACTCACGCCTGCGCGCATCCGAGAGTTCGCGAGACTTCTCGTCGCCGATGCACATGAGATCTCAGCATCAATGGGTTACCAATCAAAGACCGGGAAGGCAGGCGCAGCATGACTCCTGACGACGTACTCAAGGGCTTGTACGACGAGACCATGGCTGGCAATCGCTCTGCCGTCCTCGAACTCACGAATGCCGGGCTTGAGATGGGCATGACCCCGGAGACCATTCTCTTCGATGCGCTCATCCCCTCGCTGGAGGAGGTTGGTGCCCGCTTCGAGCGGGGGGACTACTTCGTCCCGGAGATGCTCATCGCCGGCAAGGCGATGAGCGGTGCCCTCGACATCCTGCGGCCGCTCCTCGCGCAGACTGGAGCCGAGACCGTCGGCACTTACGTCATGGGCACCGTCAAGGGCGACGTTCACGACATCGGCAAGAACCTGGTGAACATCATGCTCGAAGGTGCCGGCTTCAACGTCATCGATCTTGGCGTGCAGTGCCCACCTGAGAAGTTCATCGCGGCAATCGAGGAGCACAAACCGGACATCGTCGGGATGTCTGCCTTCCTCACCACGACCATGCCGATGTTCAAGGCAAACATCAACGCGATCGAGAAGGCCGGGCTCCGCGGGGCCTGCGCAATCATGGTCGGCGGCGCTCCCGTCACCCAGGAGTACGCCGATGTCTGCGGAGCCGATGGCTACGCAGCCGACGCCGCCACCGCGGTTCGCAAGGCGAAGGAACTCGTCGCAGCGCGGCGCGCCGGATGAAGTCCCCGGGGGCAGGCGCTGTCGCGGTGGTTGCTGCGATCGAGCACGTCGTGAAAGCCCCAGTCTGGGATTGCCGGATGTGCGGTCAGTGCGTCCTCCACTCGACCGGCATGACCTGCCCGATGACCTGCCCAAAGACCCTTCGCAACGGGCCTTGCGGGGGCGTTCGCGAGGACGGCAACTGCGAGGTCGTGCCCGACATGCGGTGCGTGTGGGTCAAGGCCCACGACCGCGCCGAGCACATGCCGCTGCTCCCGAAGTCATGGCGCCTACACATCCGCGATCTCCGACCGCCGGTCGACAACTCGCTCGCGGGCACGTCCTCGTGGGTCAACCTCGTGACGAAGCGCGACCAGCAGACTCCGGCCGGATGGATCGGGGCGAAGGCTCCGTGACAAGCGCCCCTCATCAGTTCGCCGCGCTCGCAAGCTCGCACCATCGGCTCGCGGCGCTCGCGAGCTCGCGTCACCGCCCGATCGTGACCGCCGAGTGCCCGTCCGCCGATGGTGGAACGGTCGATGACCTCGCTGCCCGCCTCGCGACCATCGCACCGTTCGTCGATGCAGTGAACGTCACCGATAATCCGGCAGCGCATGCCCACGCCTCCAACGTCTCGATGGCAATCGCCCTCGCCGTGCTTGGCATCGAGCCGATCATGCAGATCGTCTGCCGCGACAAGAACAGGCTCGCAATCCAGGCTGATATCGCCGGGGCGGCGATGTTCGGCATCGTCAACTTCTCCGCCCTCACCGGCGACGACGTCACTGCAGGCGACGAACCCGAGGCGCGACGCGTCTTCGACCTCGATGGCCCACAGCTCGTCTCCGTCCTCGCGGGGATGAAGGCCGGCACCTACCTTTCCGGCCGGAAGTTCACGCCCACCGGTGATTTCTTCATCGGCGCCGTGGAGAACCCGGGCGCTCCCCCGCTCGACTACCGCGCCGACCGCGCCCTGCTCAAGGTGAATGCCGGAGCCCAGATGGTGCAACTCCAGATCTCATACCGCCCCAACCAGGTCAAGGCCTTCATGAGCGCCTGCGTCGCCAACGGGGTCGCCCAGCGCGCGATCGTGCTGCCATCGGTGTGCCTGACGAAGGGCGCCCGGGCCTTGTCGTTCATGAACGACAAGGTGCCCGGCATCAGCGTGCCCGCCGAGACAATCGACCGCGTCGCGAACGCCGACGACCAGTCAGAGGAGGCCTACCTCCTCGTTCGCGACCTCACCGCCCACGCCCTTCAACTACCCGGAGTCGCCGGCATCCACATCACCGATTTCCGCCATGACGGCTCAGTCCAGCGCCTCACCGAGGAGCTCCGGATCGGCCCGAAGTTCGACACGGCCATATCCATCGAGCACGAGGAGCGTCATGCACACAGTTCTTAGCTCGGCGACGAAGACCGTCACGATCGGGCCGGACCAGCCCTTCTGCATTATCGGCGAGCGCATCAACCCGACCGGTCGCAAGGTCTTCCAAGAGCAGTTGCGCGCTGGCGACCTCTCAGCCATCGAGCGCGATGTCATCGCGCAGGTCGAGGCCGGGGCCACGATGCTCGACGTGAACATGGGAGCACCGCTCATCGACGAGCCGGTCGTTCTCGCGCAGGCCGTCAAGCTCGTGCAGAGCCTCACCGACCTGCCGCTGTGCATTGACTCGTCGGTCGTCGAAGCTCTCGAGGCAGGCCTGCAGGCCTATCAGGGCAAGGCGCTCGTCAACTCAATCACCGCCGAGGACGAGCGCATGGAGCTCATCCTGCCCCTCGTGAAGAAGTACGGCGCTGCAGTGATCGCCCTGCCGAATGACGAGTTCGAGATCCCCGAGGATCCGATGCGCAGGCTCGAGCTCGTTCGCCACATCGTCGAGACCGCAACCGGCAAGTACGGCATCCCGATTGAGGACATCATCATCGATCCGCTCGCAATGCCGATCGGCGCCGACTCGTCCCTCGTCAATCGGACCCTCGAGACCATCGCGCTCATCAAGGAGCACATCGGGGTGAACATGACCCTTGGTGCGTCGAATGTGTCGTTCGGAATGCCGGAGCGTCACGCGATCAACTCGGTATTCGTCCCGATGGCAATGGCCGTCGGCCTGACGAGCGCGATCATGGACTCCCGCACCGAGCAGGTCGTCATGGCGGTTCGGGCCGCCGACCTCATGCTCGGCAATGACGAGTGGGGCGCGGCGTGGATCGCCGCCCACCGGGCCCGGCTCGCGAAGAACGCAGAAGGCTGAGATTCTCACCCCGTGACAGATCCCACCGCTCGCATCGACCTCGCCTTCGAGCCCTCCGGCAAGCAGGTGCGCGTGCCGCCCGGCGTGAGCATCTTCGATGCCGCAAGCTGGAACGGCATCGCGATCGACTCGACCTGCGGTGGCCATGGCACCTGCAAGAAGTGCCGGGTCCAAGTGCTCGACGGCACCGTCCCTGCGAGCCGTCACGACACGAGGGCATTCACCGCCGAGCAGATCGACGATGGCTGGCGCCTGGCCTGCCTCGCGAATGCGACGTGCAGCCTGCGCATCGACGTGCCTCCGATGACGACGCGTCCGAAGGCGGCAACGGTCGGGGTAGGCCGCCAGGTGATCCTGAGGCCGAGCCTCGTCAAGCGCTATCTCGAGCTCGACGACCCGAGCCTTTCCGACCAGCGCTCCGACATCGACCGGGTGCTCGACGGCGTCACCGACCTCACCGAGCGCTATGACCCCGCCATGCTCCGCAGCCTCCCCTCCGTCGCCCGCTCAAGCGACTGGAAGCTGACCGCTGTCGTTGTCGACGATCGGCTCGTCTCCGTTGAGCCGGGCGATACGACCTCGCGGCTCTTCGGCATCGCGTTCGACCTGGGCACGACCACCGTCGTCGCGACCTTGCTCGACCTGTCGAC
>CAMDKQ010000090.1 GCA_945901095.1 Bifidobacterium breve | reverse complement strand
CTTCAGGGGAGGCGCATCTCATCGTCCGGCCTGAGGATGTCCACATCGTCGAAGCAGACGGGTGGTCACTGACAGGAACAGTGCTCGACACGCAGTTCTTTGGAGGTTCCTCAACCATTGCCGTCGAGGTGGTTGGCCATGACGACCCGGTGGTCCTGACCTGCCACGGACTCGCGACCGCGACAAGGGGCTCACGGGTGCGACTCGCCTGGGATCCCGCGGCCGCCATCGTCCTCACCTCATGAGCCTTGATCTCGCCGCGGCAGTCCCGGCACTAGCGGATGCCGTCCCACGGCCCTTCTGGACAGATCGACCCGATGCGCCCACGCCCTGCGAGCCCCTCATCTCGGCGACCAACTGCGACCTGCTCGTCATCGGCGGTGGGCTCACCGGACTGTGGGCCGCCATTGAAGCGAAGTCGATAGATCCCTCATGTGACGTCGTCCTGCTCGAAGGCAGCGAGATCGCCTTCGGGGCCTCCGGACGCAATGGCGGCTTCTTCTCAGAGTCGCTCTCGCACGGGGTCGCTCACGGTCTGGCCCTTTGGCCTGACGAACTGCCGACCCTGCTTCGGCTCGGGCGCGAGAACATCAAGGAGATCATCGAGTTTCTCTCATCCGAGGGGATCGACGCCGGACTTCGAATGTGCGGGAAGACTGCAGTGGCGGTGAAACCGCATCAGATCGACGAGCTTCGCGCGGCAGTGGCCCTCCATCAGGAATACGGTGAGTCCGCCATCATGCTCGACGCCGATGAGGTGCGAGCCGATGTCGACTCACCGACCTACCTCGCCGGCATGCGGGTCCGCAGCGGTGGCGGCCTCCTTGACCCAGCGCTCCTGTGCTGGGGACTCAAGCGAGCGGCCCTGGCAAGGGGTGTGCGCATTCACGAGCACTCACCCGTCACAGGGCTCCAGCCCGCCAAACCGGGAATTGCTGTTCGTACCAATCAGGCCACCGTCACCGCTCGAAGGGTTCTCCTCGCGACGAACGCCTACCCGCCACTGCTTCGGCGACTGCGGTCCCGGGTGCTCCCGATCTACGACCATGTGCTTGTCACCGAGCCGCTCACCGGCGCTCAGCTCACCGCCATCGGCTGGCGGGAGTCCCAAGGCATGACCGATGCTGGTAATCAGTTTCACTATTACCGCCGGACAGCCGATGACCGGATTCTCTGGGGTGGCTACGACGCGGTCTATTACTTTGGCAATCGCACTGACTCCGACCGGGAGCAGCGCGACCGCTCACATGAGCTCCTTGCGGCCCAGTTCTTCCAGACCTTCCCCCAGCTCACCGGGCTGCGATTCACCCACCGTTGGGCTGGCCTCATCGACTCAACCTCGCGGTTCACCCCCGTCTTCGGCACGGCCATGGGTGGGCGTCTCGGCTATGCCGTTGGGTTCACCGGACTCGGCGTTGGGGCCTCGCGGTTCGGCGCACGAACCGCGCTCGACCTGCTCGCCGGGCGCACAACAGAGCGAACCGAACTCGAACTCGTGCGCCGCAAGCCCTTTCCTTTCCCGCCCGAGCCGCTCAGGTACCCCCTCGTTCAATTCACTCGAGCAGCACTCGCGCGGGAGGACGAGGCAGGTAGGCGCGGCATCTGGCTGCGAACACTCGATCGCTTTGGCATCGGATTCAACAGTTGAGGAGCATCAATGTCTGACGTCGCTGGCCAGCACATCGGCGGGGTCACAGGCCCGGGGCGAGGCGAGTCGTTGGCCCTCGTCAATCCGGCAAGGGGCGAGGCCTTCGCGACCGTCAGCCAGTCCTCAACACAGGATGTGACCCTGGCCTGCACGGCCGCCGCGGATGCCTTCGCCGAATGGTCGAGGCGCACGGCCGGCGAGCGGGCCCGAATCCTCCTGCGCCTCGCAGACCTCATTGAGTCCGATGGACCTGAGCTCACCCGGTTGGAGGTCGAGGAGACCGGCAAGCCGACTGCCGTCTTCGCCGACGGCGAGCTGCCGTTCGCAGCCGATAACCTCCGATTCTTCGCCGGGTCGGCACGGTCACTCGACGGCACCGGGGCCGGAGTGCTGAGTCAGGGCTACACCTCAATGCTCGTTCGCCGGCCGATCGGGGTGGTCGGGAGTATTGCTCCATGGAACTTCCCGTTCATCATGGCTATCTGGAAGATGGGGCCCGCCCTCGCCGCCGGTAACACGCTGGTGCTCAAGCCTGCCCCGGGCACACCGCGCTCCACACTTCGACTCGCCGAGTTGGCGGGGCAGGCCGGTTTGCCTGCGGGAGTGCTGAATATCGTCACCGGGGGGGCCGATATCGGCGAGGCCATCGTTCGCGACCCCCGAGTGCAGATGGTGTCAGTCACCGGCTCAGCTCGGACCGGTCAAGCCGTCATGGCAGCGGCAGCGCCCCAGTCGAAGCGAGTCCATCTCGAGCTCGGCGGCAAGGCCCCCGGCCTCGTCTTCGCTGACGCCGACCTCGATGCAATGGCCCGGGCGCTCACGATGGGCGCCACCTACAACTCCGGCCAGGACTGCACAGCCGCGACCCGTGTCTACGTCGAGCGCTCGCGCCTCACCGAGGCCACCGAGGCCTTGGCGACGAGCATGGGATCCGTCCGGTGGGGCGACCCCCTCGATCCCGCCACCGACATCGGGCCCCTCATCTCATCGGCTCACCGTGAGCGGGTCCATGGTTTTGTGAGCCGGGCGGTCGACGAGGGAGCCACCGCTATCGTCGGAGGCCAGATCCCGGCCGGCCCCGGGTACTACTACCCGCCGACCCTTGTCACCGGCGCCCACCGGGCGAGCGAGATCGTCCAGGGTGAGGTGTTCGGCCCGGTGCTCGTCGTCGTCCCATTCGACGACGAGGACGATGCAGTCAGGTGCGCGAACGACAGCCCATACGGCCTCGCCAGCTCCGTGTGGACCTCGGATATTGCCCGGGCCCTGCGGGTGAGTCACCAGCTCGAGGTAGGCGTCACGTGGATCAACGATCACCTTCCCATCGCCTCCGAGGCTCCGCATGGTGGCGTCAAGGGCAGCGGCTTCGGCAAGGACATGAGCCACGAGTCGATCCTCGAGTACACGATCACCCGCCACATCATGATCAAGCACGCGGCAACCGTGGCCAACGACTCCTTCCGACCGGCTTGACATATGCACCAAATCAGGCGATAACAGAGATCTACATTGATCGACTCGACGTTCATCAATCACGAGCGGGGCAGTGAATGCGCGGAGCAGTTGCAGTAGTGCGGCGGACGGTTCTCGCATCGGCTGGGCTGGCGCTTTCCGCCTCCCTGATCCTCACTCCGGCGGGTGGCGCCTGGGCGATTGACACGAATCCGAACCCCATCGGCGCGACCCGGACGACAAAGGCGCTAAATGTACCTGAGTATCCGGCCAAGAGTCGGCTGAGAGGCAAGCGCATCGTCTATGACAAGGCCCTCATGACAATCTGGCTCATCAGCGAGGACGAGCAGGTCGTTGCACTGTACCCCGTTGTCGGAAGACCCGACAGACCATCCTCCGGTAACTATCGCGTGTACTCGAAGTCGCCCTCGAGTGCCAATCGACTCCAGGAATTGACCTTCAAAAATATGGTGCGGTTCGCTCGCGGCCCGAGCACAGGGGCGCCGATCGGCTTTCATGACATCCCTCGGACCTACGACGGCCGCCCGATCCACGGCGAAAATGTGCTCGGTTTACCGATCGGCACCGGGGGGTGCGTCCGAATGTCGACCGATGCATCGGAGCAGGTGTACGAGTTCGCCGGAATTGGCACCGCGGTCGAGGTCATCGCCTAGACAGCACCCTGGGCGAACCTTGGTGGCAAACGCTCCCCCGATTGCGGGGTACCATGGACTCACTTCGGGTTTTTGCCGCCTAAGCGGCGCGTGCTCCTTTTTAACAGGTTCGCGGCAACCTGTGAACAGCACGTAATCAAGGGAGTTCCTCATTACCGCAACGAATACTGCCCGGTCGACATCAAGTGACCGAGGCGGCAGGCCACAGCGCTCACAACCGTCCGGCCCCCGACGGCAGGGCGGCTCTTCTGGCCCACGCCGGCAAGGCAACTCATCCGGCCGCGGCGCCAGCGCCCAGCGCCAAGCGCCAAACGCCCAGCGCCAAGCGCCGGCCAAGCTTGCGGACATGCCGCCGATCACCGCGCCCTCAGCCAAGTCGTCCGCCGTCGCGGCATCCGGCACCGGCTTCTCAGCGCTCGGAGTGCCCGCGCCGCTCGTCGCGCTCCTGACCGCCCAGCAGGTCACCGAGCCATTCCCCATTCAGGAGGCAACCCTCCCGGATTCACTCGCCGGTCGCGATGTTCTTGGCCAGGGGCGTACCGGGTCGGGCAAGACCCTTGCATTCGCACTGCCCATTGTGGCTCGCCTCGCAGCGGATCCGATGGCACCGATGCGCGGGCGTCCCCGCGCCCTTGTGCTCGTCCCGACCCGCGAGCTCGCCACTCAGGTTGCAGCCGTCATCGAGCCCCTAGCAGCCGCCTACGGGATGAAGACCGCAACCGTTTTCGGTGGCGTCACCCACGCCGCCCAGCGCAAGGCTTTCGCCACGGGCGTCGAAATCGTCGTTGCCTGTCCCGGACGCCTCTTGGACCACATGCAGGCTGGCGATGTTTCCCTCGACCGAATCGAGGTGTGCGTCCTTGATGAGGCTGACCACATGGCTGATCAGGGCTTCCTCCCCATGGTGAAGCGGATCCTCGATCACACACCCGAGAACGGTCAACGACTGCTGTTCTCCGCAACCCTCGCTGGCGGCGTCGACACTCTCATCGACCGATACCTCACCAATCCGGTATCGCATGCCGCTGGCGTCGAGGCGCCGGTGCTCCTCGAGCATCGCGTCATCGTCGTCGAGGAGGCAGATCGAGTCGAAGCGATCGCTCGAATGGCCCGCGAGGGCCGGGTGGTCGTCTTCACGCGCACGAAGCACCGCGCAAAGCAACTCGCTCGCAAACTCGACGCCATAGGAGTCGGCGCAGTCGAGTTGCACGGCAACCTTTCCCAGAATGCACGCGAGCGCAACCTTGCGGCCTTCTCAGACGGCACCGCAACGGCACTCGTTGCCACCGACATCGCCGCCAGAGGCATCCATGTTGATGACGTACCGCTCGTCGTCCATGCAGACCCGCCGGTGGAGCACAAGGCCTACACCCATAGGTCTGGCCGGACTGCCCGAGCTGGCGCCGCCGGGCAGGTCGTGACGATCGCGACTCCCGAGCAGGTTGGCGAGGTGCGGGACCTCCTTCGCAAGGCGGACGTCACCGCCCAATGGGAGGGCATCGCGGTCGCAGCAGGATCGCGCGCTTCCACACCACGATCCTCGGCGGGCACTGGCGCATCCCGCTCGGCCTCACCGACCGCTCGCCGTTCGGGCCGGCCTCCAGCACAGCGATCCGGTGGGAGTCGTCCGCGCTAAGCCGGCATCCCCTCTGGACTCCACAAGAAATTCGTCGTGTCGCGGGCCTGATTTCCGAACTATCAGCCCTAGGGGGCATAGCCTGCACCTACGCGTTTTTGATCAGCGGTAGACCTTCCCGACCAAAGGGGTTCGATATGACACGACCGTCAACGAGGGTCATGGCCTTCGCAGCCTTCGGCTTGCTCGCGGCAACCACACTCGGCGCATGCAGCGATTCGGCAGAGACCGTGCCCACGGTAACCCCTTCAGTTGCGATGTCCGCTCTTGCGGAGCCCTCCCTCGAGGCAGCGGAAGACATCATGGTCGGCCAAGATCCCGCCACCTGGTCACCAGTCATCGTGAAGGCGAAAAAGAAGAAGATCGACCTCATTCCGAGCCAAATTGCCGTGTTCCCTGACTTTGAATACTCGAAGAAGACGGGTTACGTGGCGGTCTCATCGGATCCTGCGATCATCGAGATCCTCCCGGCCGGAAACGGCACGGCCGTCGGATTTCGCGCCGTCGGACCCGGCACCGCGGTCGTGAAGGTCTACGACGGCCCAGTCGACGCCAAGGGCAAGGTCATCCAAAAGGTCAGGATCACCGTTAATCCGTAGTTTGGGTGCTTGAGCCCTGCTGGCTAGATCCCCAGCAGGGCGCGAAGATGACGTGGCGCTGGTGATCCCTGGCTCAGCATGAGGTCATGAATCGCCCGGTCACTCCAATCGGGGTGGATGATCCGCAGGTCACCTGCGATGGTTCGCACGGCGAGATACCCGGTGAAGTAGGTCGGCAGTTGACCCGCGGTGAGCAGTGCCCTTCGCCACTTGCCCACCGCCTCCCCCTCCTCTTGAAACCCTTTGGTGCGCATAAGGTCGAGCCCCTCCTGCTCCTCAAGGTCACCGGCGTGCACCCTGATGTCGAGGATCGTGTTGATCGTCATTCGCGCCTGCATCTTCAGCTGCTGAAGACGAAGTGCCAAGGAACTCTCGGCGGAGTCATCCGGCGAATACCCTCGGTCGAGCATGAGTTCCTCGGCATAGACGGCCCAGCCTTCGACAAACACCCCGCTCATGCCAAGGCGTCGCACATCGGTCGAGCCAGCGAACCTCCTCGCATGCGCCAGTTGCAGCACATGGCCTGGGAACGCCTCGTGAATCGTGAGGTCGTGGAGTTGCACGGCGTTGTACTCACGGTAGAAGGATTCGACGCGCTCAGGTGACCAATCGGACGGAGTCGGCGACACCGCCACGAAGGTGGCGGCGTTGCCCTGCTCTAGCGGCCCTGGAGCGTCGCAGTACGCCACGGCAACTCCACGGTGAATTTCCGGCATCTCGATAATGCGCACGTCTGTTTCAGGAATCGAGACAAGGTCGTGCTCGCGGACGAAAGTAAGCGACCTATTCATTGCCTCATCAACGATCCCAAGCACGGTCGCGTCGCTGGCGGTGGCTGTGCTCGCCACGCGTGCCAGTGCGCGTTCGACGACTCCGTCAGCGTCTGGGGACTCGCCGAGATACTCCCCTGCGACCACGCGCATTCGAGCGCCGATTACCTCAAGGGACTGCTCCGCCTGCTCGAGTAGTTCGGGCGGCGTCACCGCGTCATCAAGGGAGTGCCAAAGGACCGCCGAATACAGGCGCTCGCCGAGCCGCGGACTTCGATGAGCGTCCGGCAGTCGCTCGGTCAGCCATTCGACAAAACGTGACACCGCTGCGCTCGCTGATCGGACGAGACCCGCATCACCCACGAGGTCGGCTACCTGGCCGTCGATGAGCGCGATTGCACCGGAGAGCTGGGCCATCGCGGTCTCGACATGTATCCGCGGCATCGCATTCAACTCGGCACGCGCATCATCCATGAACCTGGGGATCTCGGCCAGCCTGCCCCGGAGGCTCTCGGCACGCACCTCGATCGGCGCGAAATCGCGGATGAGCAGCAGGTGGAGTGCTGTGCCGGGATTCCAGAGCATCGGATTCCAGGTAGTCGCACGAAGTTCGGTGATCTCAAAGTGGATGCGCAGGAGTTGGGCCCGCAGGATGTCAAGATCAACGAGGTCATCAGGGTCAAGTTCGAGGTCGTCGATCGCATCGAGGTCGGTTAGCCAGTCCTCGATCCGTACCCGGCATTGGGTGAGGTGTGACGTAGAGAAGTCAGGCAGCATGCTGTCGAACCGATGATCGCCAAGCCAGGTCGCTGCAACCGGCTCCCAGGACAGCAGCTCATCAACGACCACGCCGGCAAGAGCCCGGAACTGTGCAGTCGCCGACTCACTCATCACTGTCCTCCAGTGCCTTGATCGTTCCAATTCGGCGCCTGATGGCACCTCGTAGGGCAGCTTCCGCGTCCCATCCCTCATCGCGTCCGATCGCAACCAACGCGAGGAGGAGGTCGCCGAAACCAGCCTCGTCGCCAATGTCTTGGACCGCCGCGCGGGCAGGCTCCAAGCCGGGTGACACTCCACCGGGTTCGATGAATGCAACTGATCTGGCGAGGACCTTCGAGGCGAGGACGAGGCCCGGGAGCTGCATCGGGATTCCATCGGTGACCGAGGAGCGTCCCTTCTCCACAGCCTTGCGCGCATGCCAATTCGCCTCGACCTCTTCGGCAGTACCGGCGATCTCACCCGCGAAGACGTGCGGATGTCGCGCGACGAGCTTCGCGACGATCCCCTCGACCACGTCATCAATGTCCCAAGGCTCCTCGGGATCCTCCTGAGCCAATCGCGCGTGGAACACCACTTGAAGCAGCAGATCACCGAGTTCCTCGCGAAGCCCCGCCCGGTCATCGGTCTCAATAGCCTCGACGGTCTCGTAGGTCTCTTCGACGAGGTACTCGACGAGGCTGCGGTGAGTCTGGCGGGCATCCCACGGGCAACCGCCCGGCGAACGCAACCGATCCATGACCGCCACGAGGTCGAGGAATGCGTGTCCAGGCTGAACCGCCATGTCTGCCACGTCTCGCACTCCTGCCGTTACCGTCGCTGCCCTTGCAGGCGACTATTCAGCCGGTGGGGACGACAGATCGTCAGGAGCCGGCCCGACCTGCAAGGTGGCCGCATCCCACGTTCCGTAACGCGGGCTCACCTCGGTCTCGAGTAGTTCGCTGAGGACGGAGATTGCCTTCACGACCGCCCGGCCCTGGGCCTCGGTATCGGCATTGGGCGCGAGTTGAAGGCCAATCGCGTTCGCCTGGAGATTCAAGGCGATGATGCCGGAAATCTGGCTCGGGGCAATGCCCTGCTCAAGGAAGATTTTCTCGACCTCGGCGCGACTGCCGGCCTGAGTGTCATACTCCGTCATCTGGGCGTCGATCTCGCCCTGGGTGATCTCGATGCCAGCCTGGGTCGCCAGCATGTCGACGAGCTCGCTCTTCACCATTCGATCGAGGGTCTGGGTGGTGAGCGCAGCGTCAGCGGTGTCGAGCCCCTTTCCTTGGGCGGAGAGCACCGCCTGCACCTGCGCGGTGAGCGCCGTCTCTGAAATCCGCGTATCGCCAAGGACTGCTGCCGCCCCCGGGGTCGCAGACGTGCACCCCGCGATGGCGAGCGTCACGAAGGCGACCACGGCGGCGAGCTTGGGCAGATGGGACGTATTCACGATGGCTCCTGCGCATTCGTAGTCGTAAGTGCTTGCGGCGGTGGAAGGACCACGCGAATGAAATCCGCCGCCCATTCCAGCAACTCGGTGTCGACAACCGGTTGGCCGCCCATGAGCGCGGTTGTTGGTCTCGGCACCATGATCGTACGGACTGCCGCCTTGAAGAGCGTGCGCGGGTACAACCGGGTCAGTCGCATCTGCCCGGACTCCGGCAGCTCCACGGGGTGGAACCTGATGAACGACCCCTGGGCATTGACCTCGGTCAGCCCCGCCGAGCGGGCCAGCACGCGGAATCTGGCCACAGCAAGGAGCGAGAGCACCGTATCTGGGAGCGATCCGTACCGGTCGGTGAGCTCTGCCGAGACTTCGTCTACCGCAGTATCGGTGGCGGCGTCAGCGAGTCGCTTATAGGCCTCGAGGCGAAGTCGCTCGTGCGGGATGAACTCATGGGGGATGTGGGCATTGATGGGTAGTTCCACCTTGACGTCGGCGAAGGTCTGCTCGGTTTCTCCCTTGTGCTCCGCGAGGGCCTCACCGACGAGCCGGACGTAGAGGTCAAACCCGACATCGGCGATATGACCGCTTTGCTCGCCGCCGAGGAGATTTCCGGCCCCACGGATCTCGAGGTCCTTCAGCGCAATGCGCATACCCGAACCAAGATCGGTGTGCTGGGCAATCGTCGCCAACCGCTCGTGCGCCGTTTCGGTCAGGGGTCGCTGCGGGTCGTATAGGAAGTACGCGTAGGCCCGCTCACGGCCTCGGCCAACCCGACCCCGGAGTTGATGGAGCTGACTGAGGCCGAAATTGTCCGCTCTGTCGACGATGAGCGTGTTCGCGTTCGGGATGTCAATGCCCGATTCAACAATGGTCGTGCATACGAGGACATCGATCTTCTTGTCCCAAAAGTCGACGATGACCTGCTCGAGTGGCCCCTCACCCATCTGCCCGTGGGCCACCGAGATGCCCGCCTCGGGAACGAGATCCCGCAGTCGCGAAGCAACTCGGTCGATCGACTCAACCCGGTTGTGGACGAAGAACACCTGCCCGTCCCTGAGTAGCTCCCGGCGAATGGCCGCGGTGATCTGCTTGTCGTCGTAGGGCCCGACGAAGGTGAGTACCGGATGCCGCTCCTCCGGTGGTGTCTGAATGACCGACATCTCGCGGATACCGGTCACCGCCATTTCCAGAGTGCGTGGGATCGGCGTCGCCGACATTGCGAGGACATCAACATTCGTCCGGAGCGCCTTGAGGTGCTCCTTGTGCTCGACCCCGAATCGCTGTTCCTCATCGAGGATGACGAGGCCGAGATCCTTGAACCGCACACCAGCGGTGATAAGGCGGTGCGTGCCGATGACGACGTCGACGGTGCCGTCGCCAATGCCCGCGAGCACCTCCTTGGACTCCTTGTCAGTGTTGAATCTCGAGAGGGCTGCGAGACGGATTGGGAAGGGGCCGAACCGTTCAGAGAAGGTCGAGAAGTGCTGCTGCACCAACAGGGTTGTCGGCACGAGGATCGCCACCTGCTTACCGTCCTGAACCGCCTTGAAGGCAGCCCGTACCGCGATCTCAGTCTTGCCGTAGCCGACATCGCCGCAGATGAGGCGGTCCATCGGGACCTGCTCCTCCATATCGCGCTTGACCTCGTCAATGCAGAGCAGTTGGTCGGGGGTCTCGACGTAGGCGAAGGCATCCTCGAGTTCGTGCTGCCACGGCGTGTCCGGGGAGAACGCGAAACCCTTGGTCGCCTGACGGGCGGCATACAGGCGAATGAGCTCCCCGGCGATCTGCTTCACCGCCTTGCGAGCCCGCCCCTTCGCCTTCTGCCAATCCGCGCCGCCGAGCCGATGAACCGCTGGGGACTCACCCCCCACATAGCGCGACACGAGATCAAGTTGGTCGGTGGGAACGAAGAGACGGTCCGCGGGCTGACCGCGCTTGCTCGATGCATATTCCAAGACGAGGTACTCGCGGGTGGCCCCGGCAACCTCGCGCTGAACCATCTCGATGTAACGCCCGACGCCGTGCTGCTCATGCACGACATAGTCACCGACCTCCAAGGAAAGCGGATCGATCGCCCTCCGGCGCCGCGACGGCATCTTGCGCATGTCCTTCATCGATGCACGCTGTCCGAGGATGTCCTGCTCGGTGATGACGCAGAGCCCTGTCCCCGGGAGCCGGAACCCCATCGAGATCCGAGCGGTCGACACGGTGACGATCCCCGGCGCCGGCGCATCCGAGATGTCGTCGACGAGGCGGCCCGCGACGTCCTCTCCGGCGAGGGTCTCAGCGAATCGCTCAGCGGATCCATGGCCCTCGCACAGAAGCACGACGCGCTCGCCCGCTCTGGCCCAGGCGGCGATGTCGGTGAGTGCTGCCGTGGCGTCCCCCCGGTAGGACTCCAGGGCCGTACCGCCGAGATCGATGATGGGCTCGTCATGTGCTTCGGCATCGACCGTGAGCGGGGTTATCTCCCACCACTGCCGATTCGTCCGCATGCTCGTCGCCCGAATGTCATCAATCGACAGATAGCTCGAGCCCGACAGGTCGATCGGGGTCTGGTTGCCGACAGCGGCGTTGTGCCACGAGGCGGCAAGGAACTCCTC
>CAMDKQ010000089.1 GCA_945901095.1 Bifidobacterium breve | reverse complement strand
ACCGCGGAGATGATGGCGGTTCCGAGGATCGCGACCCCCAGGGAACCGCCAATCGAACTGGCGGCAGCGCGAAAGGACGAGATGGCTCCGGTGCTCCCGTGGGGGGCGTGGCCCATGACCTCGGCGTTAAGCACTGTGAGTGCCGCCATGCCCATGCAACTGAAAATCGCGGCGCTCGCAATGAGGTACCACGCCGGGGTGCTTGACTGCATCGCGAGGAGTGGGAGCACCGTGACGGCTATCGCGATCATGAGGCGTCGGGCTGCCAGTGAGACTCCCCATCGATGCATTGCCCAGGCGGCGAGGAACTTAGCCCCGAAAACTGCTCCTGCTTGCGCGGCGATGAGTGCCATGGCCGCCGCGAGCGATGTGAGGGCGTACAGGTATTCGAGGGCGATCGTCACATAGGTGAGCATCCCGACCAGCGACACGATCCCAACGCCGACGAGCAGGCTGCGCAGAAGCCCGCTCCGCAGGGGCTCAAGTGTGAACGTTGATCGAGTCGAATGCCTCATGGTGAGCGCGCAGCCCACCGCCGCGGTGATGCTCACGAGGACCCCAATGATGACGGTCGGCGAATCAGGGCTGTCGTGGCTCGTTTCGACCAGGGACCTAGCGGCTGCGGTCAGGGTGAGGCCGGCCAGAAGCGGAGTGACCCACTCGCCCATCGGTCGCGTCGACTCACTGGGGCGCAGGAGCGTGAAGGCAACTGTGCAGATGACCAAGCCTGACAACGTCCAAATAATCGGGATGAAGCGCCAGTTCGCGGCCTCGAGTAGCCCTGCGGTTGCCACTGGGAGGATGAGGAACCCGAGGGGAAAGACCATTCCGTAGCTTGTGAAGGCTGAGACTCGGGCTTTGCCTTCG
Source organism: Bifidobacterium breve (assembly GCA_945901095.1). Classification (GTDB taxonomy): domain Bacteria; phylum Actinomycetota; class Actinomycetes; order S36-B12; family S36-B12; genus WLND01. The sequence goes on along the minus strand of CAMDKQ010000089.1, from coordinate 10,754 downwards.
GGCACGGTTTGTTGAAGCAGCCCGAGGCCCACGATCTGCAGTGCCACCGCCATGCCGCCGCACAATGCGAGCCCAACATCGACGGCTACGGCTCCGGGGGCTGCGGCCAGAATGAGTGCTCCGAGAGTGAATCCTGCGCCCGAGATGATGATGGTCTTGCGGTGCCCGAGCCTGTCACCCGCCTGGCCGGCGATGAATATGACGAGCAGTGAAGCCACGCTGGGGATGACGAGAATGTCTTCGACTTCTCCGTCGTCCAATCCAAGATCCTCGGACATCGGCGTGACGAGGAACGTCAAACCTGCGACAACGAGAAGGGAGAGCCCTGCAATGACGCAGACGGCTAGTGTGATGCGTCGTTGTTCGCTTGTCACGTCGAGTCGGATTTGTGCGGGTGGAGATGCGCGGGGTTCGGGAGGAACGTCGCGCAGATGTAGTGCACGCCAGCGAAGTCATCAGCGAACGTGATCGAGCCGAGGAACCGATGTCCCGAGGTGGCTCCGGCGAACACCTGCAAGGGGACTCGGATGTCGCTCAGTTGTTCAGCAGCGCCCTGCGTGGGGAGCTCCAACATGGCGGCGCGATTTCCCTGGCGGATCATTGCACCGAGATTTGTGTTGAATTCATCGGCCTGCGGGTGGAAGGAGCCCGGTGCCTTCTCAGTGCAACAGGCGCTGCCGTTGCCGAGGAGAAGGAGCCCGACTGATCGTTTCGTCGTTCCGAGGCCGCGCCCGACCTCTGCAGCGGCATCGGCTGACATGGTGCGCTCGAGGGCGTGAAAGGACGTGGTCCCAGTCCACCCCGCATCGCGAAGCATCGATGCGCCAATCGCTAGCGGCATTGTCAGGAGCTGATCAAAGACGGCTCCAGCTTCGCTGAAAGGGTGCAAGCCTCCGATTCGATGCAGGCCCCAGGGAGCTGTGCTGTCGAGCAGGTCATCCCGAACTGCTTCAGCAAGCACGATCACTTCATCAACACCGGCATCGATCATTCGCTGGATCGCGTCGAGGGCCGCCGAACGCACCTCTGGAACCGGCATCGTGTGCCCGCTGAGGCCGGGCACGATCACCGGTGCTGCCGGCACGAGAGCCACACTGACGATGCTCATGCCAGGCCTCGAACCGCGCGGGCGGGGGCTCGGGTCCCGAGGATCGAGGCCACCATGTCGAGCACCTCACGTGTCTCGGCTACTGCGTGGACCCGAAAGATTCGTGCACCGGCGTGGGCTGTTACGGCGACCGAGGCAAGGCTGCCGAGCAACCGCTGGTTGACCGGTCGGTCGAGGGTCTCGCCGATGAAGTCCTTATTGGACGTCGAGATGAGCACGGGCCATCCGGTAAGGACCATGTCACTGATGCGGCGGGTTGCTTCCAGTGAATGCCAGGTGTTCTTCCCGAAGTCGTGGCCCGGATCTATGACGATGCCCTCTCGAGGGACGCCGAGACTGCAGGCTCGATCTGCGAGTGCGGTCGTTCGGGTGAGAATGTCCTGCATTACGTCGTCGTAGGCAACTCGATGAGGTCTGGTCCTGGGCTCGGCCCCACCGGTGTGGGTGCAGACGATTCCGGCTGAGAACTCGGCTGCTACCTCGGCCAACTTGGGGTCGACACCTCCCCAAGCATCGTTCAGGACATCGGCACCCGCCTCGCAGGCCGCCCGGCCAACCTCATGCCGCCAGGTGTCGACGCTGATCACGATGTCGGGATAGGCGGCCCGGACTGCGGCGATGAAGGGCACGGTTCGGCGGGCCTCTTCCTCGGGTGACACATACTCGCCGGGGCCGGCCTTGACACCGCCGATGTCGATGATGTCCGCGCCCTCAGCGATGACCGCATGGACCCGATCCATGGCCGCGTCATCTGCCCATGAGGCGCCCTTGTCGAAGAACGAGTCCGGCGTGCGGTTGACGATCGCCATGACGAGGAGGTCAGTGTCAGAAAACGAGCCCCTGCCCAGTTGTAAGGTCACTCCGCTCCCTCGATTATGTGGGTTCGCTCACGATCCGAGTTCAGGGAGGCGCGAGGGGGACGCTCAGCGAGGTTGATCGGGCGAGTCGTCCATTCGTCGGCGATGCCGCCGGAGGACCTACCCACGTGCGAGATGCTGGCGTCCAAGGGCGAGGTGTCGTTGAACCGTCTGCTGGCTGCGGCGGCGACCACTTCTGCTGCCATGGCCCCTAGGCTCGCAAGGTCCTGATGGATGTGACTTCGAACGCCAAGGTCGACCTGGGCGATGGCGTTGAGGCCGAGCATCTCGTAGGTGTCGATCAGTGATGCGAACTCGATGCCGTACCCCGACGGAAAGTGGAGCGCTTCCAGCAGGGCCCGCCTAGCTGACCACTCGCCCGCGAGCGGTTGGATCACGCCGGCAAGCTCGGGCCACCAAAGGCTGATGAGTGGCCGTGCGGTGAGTTCGGTGACTCGCCCACCCTGAGACTTTCCGGCGCCATCGAGTGAGAGATCTCGATCGTAGAAGCCCTTGACCAGTGAGATTTCTTCGTGGAAGAGCAGTGGGGCCACGAGACCGACGACGTACGCTGAAGAGAAATTCATGAGGTCGGCATCGACGAACACGATCACATCTCCGGTGGTGACGAACAGCGACTTCCACATGGCCTCGCCCTTGCCGGGCCGCCAGCCGAGTGCTGGCTCAATGTCGGCCGCTGAAAAGACGGTTGCTCCGGCGGCGCGAGCGACCCCTGCCGTCTCATCCACTGAGTCGCTATCGATCACGATGAGTTCGTCAACGAGGGTGGAGCCGACCATGAGGTCCTCGCGAATCTGGGCAATGACGGCCCCGATTGTGGACGCTTCATTGTGTGCCGGGAGCACGACGCTGATGCGAGTGGCTGACTTCGCGTGCACGACGTCCTCGAGGGAAACGTCGACGCAACGGAAGGTACGTCGTGGAAGCCACTGCGTTGCCCGCTCGTGCATGCGCGTTGCCACTCCGGAGGTCAAGCATTGGGGACTGTGCAAAGGTCGATCGACAACGGACATTACCGGTACATCTAGGACGATCATTCAGTGCGACGGACTTCTGACCAGGTGACACCCACGTGTCTGCTACTAATGGTCCATGGCGGGGTCGCAGGGTGCAGATAAGGCGGACGTTCCTTATGGTGACGGCCGCGAGGCATTGCTTCGAGCTGTGGTCACGGTTGTGGCAAGGGGCGGACTTCGCGCCCTGACCTACCGTGCAGTAGCGACCGAGGCCGGTGTGACGCACGGGTTGGTTCGTCACCACTTCGGGTCACGTGATGCCCTGATTGTCGCTGCCACTGAGTACTCGCTCGGCCCTGCGATTGAGGTGACGAACCTAGGCGAGAGCGGCTCGCTTGACGATTGGGCGAAGGATGTGCCTCGGGTTCTCATTGATGAGGAGGAGCTCACCGCATTCCAGTTTGAGGTGATCCTCGAGTCTCGACGGCGCCCCGAACTCAAAGGGGCCGTACGTGACCTGTACGCCGGATTTCGTAAGGCCATGCTCGCTGACCTTCGTGCGCACGGCGTTGAGGCTGACAAGGCGCTGGCAACGTTGGTGTTCGCGGCTCTTGATGGATTGATCTTCCAGGGGCTTGCGCTTAATGAACCACAGACGACTCGTGCGGCAATCCGAAGGCTGCGGGAGTTGCTGAAGAGCGCTCAACTCACTGACTGACAAAGTTTCGTGATGTGCAAGACAAGGGGCGTCGTCCAACCTAGACTCCGACAACTAACCAAATGGATAGTTATCGGAGGTGTGTGTGTCCAGTCCTTCAGGTCTTATGACAACCCCGTTTGCCCACGGGTATCCCGAAGATCTTGAGACCGAATGGATCGATGTCATGGGTTACGCAGTCCCGCTATGGGTGAGTGACCCTGAGTCGGAGTACCGGGCGTTCAGAGAAGCGGTCGGGCTGCTTGAGTACTCGATGCTCTACCGATGGGAGATTCGAGGCCCGGGGGCGATGGCTGTGGCAAATCGCGTCCACAGCCGGAACATCATGGCGATGGGTGCAGGTGAGATCTGCTACGGGGTTGTTGTCGACACAGAGGGCTTGATGGTGGACGACCCGACAGTCTCCGTCTACGGCCTCGAACACGTGCTACTCGTGGGTGGCACACCCGCTCTCGGCCCGATCATCGAACGAGAGCTTGAAGCGGAGACAACGCTGACCGAGGGGCGAAAAGAAGTTTGCGTTCTTTCAGTGCAGGGGCCGCGTAGCAGGGAGCTCCTTCAGGGCCTCACCGACTCCGATTTATCGAACGAGTCCTTTCCCTATTACACATTCAAGACGGGGATCGACCTCGCGGGCCGAGCGGTGCAGATCAATCGGATCGGTTTCACGGCGGAACTCGGGTTCGAGGTGGTGGCCCCGATTGCTGACGCTTCGGCACTCATGGCTGCAATTGCGGAGGCCGGTGCGCAATTTGATGCCAGAGCATGCGGTGCTGCCGCACTCATGATGTGTCGAATTGAGTCTGGGATGGTCATGGCCGAAGTTGAATACGACGGCACGCTGTCACCCTTCGAATGCCGACTGGGCTGGTCAGTTGATTTCGAGAAGGGGGACTTCATCGGACGTGAGTCCCTTCTCCAGAGAAGGGACTCCGCGATCGGAAGAGTGATGACGATTCGCATTGAAGGTGATTCCGAGGGCTTGGATGGGGCACCGATTCAGGTCGAGGGCCTTGACGTGGGTCAGGTGACGATGGCGGTACCCTCGCCCGCTCTAGGCGGCGCGACGATCGCAATGGCCCGCCTGCACCGAGATGTTGCTCGTGTGGGTCAGCTCCTTACCGTCGAGGTGCCATCAGGGGTTCGTGAAGCTGAGGTCCTCAGGACACCGGTGTATGACCCTGACCGAATCCGAGTGAAGTCCTAGGAGTGTCATGAGCGTGCTTTCGGTGAATGTGGACCTCCTGCCCTTTGCAGACCCGGTCTATCAGGACAACCCGTACCCCTACTACCGAATCGTCCGTGATCTCACACCCCTGTACGAGAGTCCACTGGGCGTGTTCGCTGTCGTTCGTCATAACGACGTTGCGGCACTCCTCCGGGACAAGAGGCTGAGCGCCGCGCAACTTGACTTTGGCGTGGCGAACATCTTCCACGACTCGGTGCTCGGGATGGACTCACCCGATCATGGCCGCCTTCGACGCATCAGCGCGAAGTGGTTTACGGCTGAGCGCACGGCGGACTGGATTGTTGAGACTCGTCGAATTGTCGACAGGGCCCTCGATGAGGGGGAGTCCGCAGGTGGCCTTGATGCATGTGAGGATCTCTCGTTCACCGCGACATTCGGCACGATGGCCTACATCCTCGGTGTCGGAACCCACGATGCAGCCGAGTGCCGGCAGAAGGTCATCGAGATGGGCCGGGCCTTGCGACCGGCTGCCACGGATGACGACGTGGCTGGAGCCCAGGCTGCCTTTGCCTGGTACGTCGACTACATCCGGGACCTCGTCGAGTTCAAGCGCCGGAACCCGGGCACCTCACTCCTCGATGCCTTTCTCGCGGCTCAGGAGGCGGGTGACATGAGCGAGGCCGAGATCATGGCCACGGTGACGCTTTTCTACGCGGTGGGGCATTTGGACAACTCGTTCCTGATTCAGAACGGAATCAGACTCCTGGCCGAAATGCCCGAAGAACGGGAACTCTTTCGAACACAACGAGACGTTCGCAACGACATGATTTCTGAGATGCTTCGCATAGATACCCCGGAGCAGTTCGTCACGCGATTCTCGACTGAAGACATCGACATCTCGGGGGAGACCCTCCCCGCAGGGTCGATCGTGCTCGGAATGATCGGCTCGGCGAACATGGATGAGCGGGTGTTCTCTGATCCCGACACCTTCGACCACAAGCGCCCTGATCTCACTCGGTTGCAAATGGCGTTCGGAGCCGGTCAGCACGGATGCCATGGCCAACTCCTCGCCCGGGCGCAGGCGGAATGTGCAATAAGCGCCCTTGTCGAGCGCTTCCCCGACTACCGCGTGAGCGGCACTGTCACGCACAAGCACACGGAGTTCATCCGAAATATCAGCAGCCTGCCGATTGAATTTCACTGAAAGTGCTTGACAGAACTATCCAAATGGACAACTCTGCGACAACTGGCCTTCGGGCCCCAAAAATCAGGAGACGGCATGGCCATGGAAGTGGAGCAGGTCAGTTCAACGAAACTTAAGGCGAACTCGCTCGGCACGATCGGGGTTGTCATCCTCGTGCTCTCAGCAGCGAGTCCCCTCATCGGTCTCACCGGCGCGATTCCGACCGCCATGGTCCTTGGCAACGGAGTTGGCGCCCCGATGGCCTTCGTGCTCGTCGGCGCAATTTTGCTCATTTTCGCCTCGGGCTACATCGCGATGTCTCGTCAGGTGACGAATGCGGGAGCGCTCTATGCGTTTGTTGGGCGCGGTCTGGGTTTGCCCATCGGACTGGGCGCTGCGGGCCTGGCGTGGTGGGCCTACACGACCGTGCAATTGGCCGTGTATGGCTTTTTCGGCGTCGTCGCGAGCGGAACCCTCGCCAACTACACGGGGATTGAACTGCCATGGTGGGTCCTCACCCTTATTCTCATGGCCATCATCCAGGTCTTCGGATACCTCGGCGTTGAGATCGGAGCGAAGGTTCTGCTCGTTCTCATGGTGCTTGAGTGGGGAACGATGATCCTGCTTTCACTCGCCATCCTTTTCACGGGCGGCGCCGGCGAGGGGTTCGCCGCGGGTGAGGTGTGGAGCATAGGGAATCTCACGGCTGCTGGCATCTCGGTGGCGCTCATCTTCGCCTTCGCGTCGATGTTCGGCTTTGAGTCCTCCGCGCTCTACGGAGAGGAGACCCGAAACCCGAAGAAGACCGTCGGGCGGGCAACTCTCATCTCGATCTGCCTCATCACCCTCTTCTTCGCTTTCACTGGGTGGATGCTCATCGTCGGCTACGGGCCGAGCAACGCCGTTGAGGCTGCCCTTGCGACCCTCGAGGGTGGCGACCCCGCACAGTACGTCTTTGCCTCGGGAGAGCAGTACCTCGGATCGTGGGCACCGGTGCTCATGAGTCTGTTCGTCATCACGTCGATGTTCGCGTGCAACTTGGCCTTTCATAACGGCATCGCCCGTTATCAGTACACCCTGGGTCGCGATGGCGTGCTGCCGAAGTCGCTCTCGCGAACGCGCGCAAGCGGGTCACCGTATGTGTCGTCCGTTGTGCAAACCATCACGGTGCTCATCTTCATTCTCATCGCTGTGGTGACGAACGCCGACCCGATCGCGGTGGTGTTCTACTGGTTCAGCGGTATTGCAGTCGTGGCGCTCGTGTCGCTCTACGTGCTCACTGCATTGGCCGTTCTCGTCTTCTTCGCGAAGAACAAGGGAACCGATGCTGGGCTCTGGGCTCGACTCCTGTCGCCGATCCTTTCGATCATCCTCCTTGGATACTCGTTGTGGCTCATCGTCGGGAATTTCGAGTTACTCGTTGGAACCTCCAAGGAGCAGGCGCTCCTGCTCGCGGCCACCGCGATCGTGGCATTCGTCGTTGGGCTTGGGATCTTCCTCATCCGTCGTACGCGACTCAGCCCCGATGCGATGGCAGACCTTGCGAACGAGGTGAGCTAACCCCCTGCGCCACTGAGAACCCGGGCGGCCGGGACCACGACTCCTCCAAGGGGTGGTCCCGGCCGATCGGTCAGCCAACGTCGAAACGAATTCGGAATAGCCTTCTCCCATGACTGCATACGTCCTCACCTTCCGCTGCCCCGATGGTCCCGGCATCACCCACGCGATCACGGGAGCACTCCTCACGGTCGGGGCGAACATCCTCGAGCAGGCGCAGTTCACTGAGCCCACGACCGATCAGTTCTGCATGCGCACGCGATTCGAGACGCCCGATGATGATCTCGCCGGAGTTCGCGCCGCAGTCATCGAGGCCACCGCCCACCTCGAGCCGATCATCACCCTTCGTCACGAGGATGATCGGCGCCGGGTGTTGCTCATGGTGTCGAAATTCGATCACTGCCTCGTCGATTTGCTCTACCGGCATCAACTCGGTGAACTTCAGATCGACATCCCACTCATCGTGTCAAACCACCCCGATTGCGCCGAGATCGCTGCCCGGTCGAGGATCCCCTATGTGCACCTGCCGGTCACCCCTGAGACGAAGGCGGCGCAAGAGGCACGCTTACTGGAGTTGATCAAGGAGCACAGCATCGACGTAGTTGTGCTCGCCCGCTACATGCAGGTGCTCTCGAACGATCTCTGCAGGGAGATCTCCGGCAGAGCCATCAACATCCACCACTCATTCCTTCCCGGGTTTAAGGGCGCTCGCCCCTACCACCAGGCGTTTGCCCGCGGGGTCAAGCTCATTGGCGCGACGGCGCACTTCGTCACGGCTGATCTTGACGAGGGCCCGATCATCGAGCAGGACGTCCAGCGTGTGACCCATGCGCAATCGGCTGAAACCCTCGCCGAACTTGGCCGCGACGTAGAGCGCGTGGTGCTCGCACGAGCAGTGCGGCTGTTCTCGGAGGACCGGATTCTCATGACCGGCAGCCGCACGGTCGTCTTCAGCTGACGGGCGAACGTTCGGCCGCGGCCGTGCGCCGAGTGACCATCGTGAGGACGACCCAGCCGGCCAAGGCGATGAGGCAAGCGATCACGCCGTCGAGGCGCAGACCCGCAGCGAGTTGATCCAATTGGGTGGTGCTGACGTCGCCCTGTCCCCCGTCGACGTTCACCGCGGAGATAACGCTTGTGCCCAGAATGGCGACCCCCAGCGCCCCGCCGATCGAGCTGGCTGCGGAACGGAAGGCGGACACAGCGCCAGTGCTGTCGCGATGAGCCCGTCCCATGACATCGGCGTTCAGAACCGTGAAAACTGCCATCCCGAAGCCGCTGAAGATCGCCGCGATGGAGACGAGGTACCACGCTGGGGTACTCGCTTGCACGAGCAGGAGCGGCAGCATCGCGACCGCGAGGGCGAGCATGAGGTACCGCCCGGCTTGAAGCGATCCCCAGCGATGCATAGCCCACTGCGCCACAAACTTTGCCCCGATTACGGAACCGACCTGCGCTGGCACGATGGCGATGGCGGCCTGGAGCGAGGTGAGGTCGTAAAGATACTCGAGGGCGATGCTGATGTACGTGAGCAGCATTGACGCCTGCACCAACCCCACGCAAATCAAGAGCAGTCGAAGGGTGCCGCTACCGATTGGTCGGAGCGTGAAACTCGCGCGAGGCGACCGATGCATGACCACGGCGCAACTCACGGCCGCGAGCGCACTGATGAGGATGCCGAGCACCACCTGCGGGGATTCAGGGCGTGCATGGCTCAACTCGGAAAGGGAGCGGGCGGCCGCGGTGAGGGCGATGCCGGCGAGCACTGGAGTGACCCATTCACCGATGGGTCGACGCGTCGCATTTCGGTCGAGCGCGAAGGTGGCGATGACGCCGATGAGCACGCCAGCGATGGCCCAAATCGCCGGAATCCACCGCCAATTCGTCACCTCGAGCAAGGCTGCTGTGACGACCGGGAACACGAGGAACGCAAGGGGGAAGACCATTCCGTACGTCGTGAACGCAGAAACGTGAGCCTTGCCGTCGGGCACTGTTTGCTGCAATAGCCCGAGTGCCAGGATTTGCAGGGAGATGGCCGTCGCGCTGCAGAGGCCGAGGCCGATCTCGACGCCGAGCGCGCTGGTAGCGGTCGCCAGAATGCCGGATCCGATGATGAAGCCGGCACTTGCGATGATCAAAGCACGCCGGTGGCCGAGGCGATCGCCGATCTGCCCCGCGATGAAGATCGCCATGAGGGAGGCAACACTCGGAATGTCGAGCACATTCTCGACCTGACCGTCGTCGAGCCCGAGGTCCTCGGACATGGGCGATACGAGGAAGGTGAGTCCGGCGACGACGAGAATTGATAGGCCAACGATGATGCAGAGGGCGAGCGTGATTCTGCGTTGGTCGGGGCTCACTCATCACCCCGCTGTCATAGGAAGGAAGGCTGCGTGGAGGGAGTGTACCGAGAAGACCGGGGCTACTCGCTAGATCGCTTGGATTTGGGAGTGGAAGCCTGCAGGGGATGGCTCGAGGAATCCCAAGCGAAGCATGGGAACCCTTTGATCAACTCATCTGAGACAACCGGTCAACGACCTCGCGGCAGAACGCGGCGTGCGCCGCGCGGTCATCGATGAAGATCGACGGCTTGATGCAGAACGTGGTGAAGCCCATCTCCATCTGCTCCGGTATCCCGTCCAGCGCTGTGACGAGTGAGGCCGTGCTCGTCGCGTCCGGAAACTCGACTCTCGTGCCGCCCACCATCTCGATCTCATCGATTGATCGACCCGCGGCCTCGAGGCCCGCGCGGAGCTTGGCGACATCGTCAGGCTTAGGTCGCCCGAGCGGGTGGTAACCGCTGCCGTAGCGCACGAGACGCCGAAGCACGGGATCGGTCAGGCGTTCGCCGCCGAACCACATGGCGGGCCCTTGAGGGGTGAACGGCTTGGGATCGACGTAGACATCGGTGAAGTCGAAGAACTCCCCTTGGAATGAGGCAGGGGAGTGCGCCCATACCCGGGACCAGATTTCGAGGTCCTCGTCGAGGATGCGTCCACGCTTGTCGAACGGCACTCCGAGGGCGTCGTACTCATCCTTATGCCAACTCACGGTCGGCTGGATGACGAGGCGTCCCTCGGCGAGGAGGTCGAGGGTCGCGAGGTCCTTCGCGAGGGCGAGGGGGTGACGCAGTGGGGCGATAAGGGCGATGGCACCGACGCGAAT
>CAMDKQ010000088.1 GCA_945901095.1 Bifidobacterium breve | reverse complement strand
AGCCCAACCAGCGTGATGACGTCAATGCGCTCATCCTCAGCCATCGCGCGCACCGCCGCCGTCGTGAGCACCTGCGCCCCGGTCTCGTACGGCCCGAGCCATGTGACGTCGACCGTCACCGAGAGGTTGCGGGCCTTGAGCGGCTGGGTGTGAACCGTTGAGTAGTGCGAACTGCTCGGGTCATCTGCTTCGACCTCGTCCATCGCTGCGGCTCCTGCGATCGCTCGAGCCTTCGCCACGTCACGATTCGCGGTGAGCCACCAGTCGTGCCACAGTCCGCGCTCAGAGGCCTTGGCCGTCCAGAGCAGCAGATCCTCGACATCGCTGGCCTGCTCCGGCAACCGACCGACAAGATCCTCCGCGTCGCGTGCCACAGCGATCAGCGGGCCAGCGGGCGCCGTCGCACGCAGCCACGTATCAGTCACCTGGTCGTTTGGGTGTAGCGAGAGAGTGACGATGCGCGGGTCGCTGTCGATGCGCCGACCGAACTCCGCCATTCGGTCCATGGTGAGGAGCGCTGGGTCGCCGAACACGACGAGCACCCGGCCCCTCGGCGACTTGAACGACTCGGTGGCGCCCTGTTGGCTCATGCGATTCCCTGCCTGCCTCGTTCGCTGCTAATTCGGTTCGTAGATGCGTGCCAGTTGCTCGTTCAGCGTCGGCGAGTAGTACGGGTCGGGGGTCACACCCGACCACCGGCGTTCGAACAGTTCGTGCTCCGCGGCGTCAGGCTTCTTTCGGACGATTGACGCGCCCTCATGATGGGTGAGGTGGGCGTACGGAGTCCACGCGACTCGATATCCGGCGGCGCCTGCCCGCAGGCAAAAGTCAACGTCGTTGAAGTCCTTCGCGAAGGCCGTGTCGAACCCGTCGAGTTCATCGAAGACCGATGTTCGAACGAGCATCGCGGCCGCGGTCACCGCCGAGTAGTTGCGCGGCGTAAGGATCGATCCGAAGTAGCCGTATTCCTTGGCTGACTTGCCGATCCACGCATGGGTCGGTCCGCTCGGCAGCATGACCATGCCAACATGCTGAAGTTTGCCGTCGGGGTAGGTAAGCATGCAGCCGGTGACGCCGACCCCGGGGATCTGGCCGATCTCCAACATGCGGGTGACCGGATCGCGCTGAGCAACGGTCGTGTCGTCATTGAGGAGTAGCAGATAATCGCCAGTTGCCGCCGTGCGCCCAAGGTTGATCGCCTCAGCGAAGTTGAAGTCGCCCGTTTCGTAGACGATCTGGGTCACCGTGTGCTGGTCAAGGCGTTCAACGATCACCTCGTCGATGACCCCGGTGGTGACGATGATGATTTGCAGGCGCGTGCGCCGCTCACCCTCGACAAGTGACGCGACGCAATCATCGATGAACCGGCGATCACCTCTTTCATTCAGCGTGCCGATCGTTGGGATGACAACCGACACTAAGTGCTCGCCCCTGACACGCGGATGCACCTCGTTGAGGCCGCGCACACGGCTGGGTTCGACAGTACCGCCGTCAAAGGTGCGATCGAGATGCTCCTGCTGTGCACGCGCCGCCGCCTGCTGCGCCCAGGGCTTCGCCTCAATCGTGAGCGCGGTCGACTCGGCCCAGGCCCGCCAGTGGTACAGCGGCAGCGGGATATGAACCACGTTGACCAGGTGCGGCATGAGACGCAGCGCGAGGTCGAAATCCTGGGCCCCGTCCATTGACGAGCGCAACCCACCCACCTCGTTCACAAGTCTTCGCTTGAAGATCGTGAAGTGGCACAGATACATCTGGGTGAGGAGCAATTCAGGGGAGTAGTCCGGCTTGCAGTAAAGGTCGAAATGCTCGCCGCGCGGGTTGATCTTGTCCTCGTCTGAGTAGACGGCGTCGGGCTCATCGCCCTCGTCTAGTCGCTGGCTGAAAATCTCGATGCATCGCGGGTCGAGGGCGTCGTCGTGGTCAAGCATCGCGACGTAATCGCCGGTCGCCCTACGGAGCGCGTGGTTGAGCGCGGAGGAGATTCCGCCGTTCTCCTGCTGGATGACACGGACGCGGGAGTCGCCGGCGTGCAGAGCGGCGAACTGTTCAAGGAACTCCCGAACATCAGGCTTCGTACTTCCGTCATTCGCCACCACGAGCTCCCAATTGCGGGCCTGCTGACGGATCACGGAGTTCAGGCATTCGTCGAGGAAATCGATCGGCGGATTGTAGACCGGGACGATGATCGAAATGGTGATGTCGTGGTCGGTCGATCCGGACGCAACCTCGGGGGCAAGTGCCAGCCAGGCCTTGTAGTGCTTGCCGATATTGCGCTCCCACAACTTGCGCTTGGCCCAGCGCTTGACTCGGCCGGCGCGTCGCTTGGCCTTGATGATCGGGTTCTTCTCCGTGAGCATTGCAGCCCCTAGCTGAGTCGGAACTCGACGGGGAGCTGGACGAATCCCTGGCCGATCTCGCCACTTTGGCTGCGCACCGGGAACTCCACAGCGTCATTCCATGAATCCAGCAACTTCGAACCACTGAAGTCGAAAACATCCACATGAACGCGATAGCGGCCTGGTAGCAGCGGGTTATCCACGAGCGCTACATCAATCGTGTGGTCGCCCTCCACGATGCCGAAGTCGGTCTCGACCCGGTGGTTGCTCACCATCGTGACGAGTGGGCCTGACTCGTGTTGCAGGGCGATGCGCACGTTCGGGCCTAGCACGGGCTCGCGGGCAGTGATCTGAAGACTGATTTGGAAGGTGGTGCCGGTCTCAGCGTGACCGATGGGCTGGCCCTCTAGGTCGACGATCCTCGCGCTGCGCACCCGGATGCTCTGGTCGCCTGCCCGCGGGTCGCCGTCATCATCACGCACCGCCTCGATCTGCGGATTACGTGCGGCTTCGTCCGAATTGACCCGCTTTAGGTAAGCGGCGATGGTCCCCGTCGGAGCACCTGCCGTCTGGAGCTCACCATGCTCGAGCCACGCGATCTCATCGCAGAGCGCCTCAAGTTGTCCGAGCCCGTGGCTCACGACGATGATCGTGCGGCCCGAGCGCCGCAGTGCATAGAGGTGGTCGAAGCACTTGCGCTGGAACTCCTCGTCGCCGACCGCGAGCACCTCATCGACAACGAGAACGTCTGGTTTCATATGCACCGCAACAGAAAATCCAAGGCGAACATACATTCCGCTCGAGTAATGCTTTACCGGGTCATTGATGAAATCGCCGAGCCCGCTGAACTCGACGATCTCTTCTGTCACCGCCTGAATGTCCTTGCGGGGCAGTCCGAGGATCGAGCCGTTGAGGTTGATGTTCTCTCGGCCGGTCATGTCGGGGTGGAAACCCGCTCCTAGTTCGATGAGTGCGGCAACCCGTCCGTCTGTAGTGATGGATCCTTCCGTCGGACGGTAGATGCCCCCGATCATCTTCAGGAGGGTCGATTTGCCGGAGCCGTTGTGGCCGATGAGTCCATAGACGCTCCCCTTGGGGATCTGGAGCGTGACATCGCGAACGGCCCAGAAGTCCTCAGGCTTGCGGGCACGCCCGCGAACAAGGCGCTCCTTGATGCTGTTGCGTCGATCGGTGTGACGCTTGAAGCGCTTGCCGACTTGCTGGATGTCGACGGCGAGGCCAGTGCCGACCGGTTGGATCGTCACAGCATCTCCCCGATGTCTTCGCTCCAGCGGTTGAAGATCGCAAAGCCGGCCCAGAAGGTGAGGAAACCGCCGACCAGGAGGCCAATGACCACGAGTGCCGGTGGCGCCACGAGTGAGTACATTGCGTCGTGCATACCCTCGACATACCAAGAGACCGGGTTGAGCTTCACCACCCATGACAACAGTTCGTTCTGGCCATCCACCATGGTGATTGGGTAGAGCACCGGGGTAAGGAAGTACAGCGCCCCGAGTACCACCGCGACGATGTACATAACGTCGCCGAACCGCGCATTGATGATCGATAAAACCAGTCCCACTCCCTGGGCGAATAGGGCCATACCTACGAGGATCGGAAGCGCGAGGGTCCAGGTCCAACTGATGTTGCGCAGAAATAGGAACATGATGACGAGCACGCCCAACTCGAGCAGCACCTGGATCATCTGGACCAGCGAGGCACCGAGCACCGGGGCCCACGCCGGGAACTGCACCTTCTTCAGCAGTTCACCACTACTTTTCAGCTGGGTCATCGACAAGGTGAGCAGGCCGGAGAACAGGTTCCAGGTCACGAGACCGGTAAACAGGAATGCTGCGTAGGAGGTTCCCTCGCCGTTGCCGAGCTCTGGCGCCTTGATGCGAAAGACAAGGCTGAAGACCGCCGCAAAAATGATGAGCGTCGCGAGCGGCTGGATGAGCGACCATGACCAGCCGAGGATGCTGGAGCGGTAGCGGGTGGCAAAATCCCGATTCGCGAAGGCGAAAATGAGGGCCCGACGGGTGTAGAGGTCGGTCAGCACGTCCCTCCACCTTTCATTCCCATGGCGCCATCAGCCTACCGGCAAGACGGCTCGCCTTCGGTTCACCTAGTCTTCGAACACACCTTGCGCTTGGGCGCGGGGTCATCAACCGTTCGCCGCTAAGGAACGAGAATGACTATCGCGATGACGGCTCTATTCCGTGCGCAACGCACCTCTTTAGGCACCGTACTCACCATTGCACTACTGGCGGGCTTTGGGCTTGGTGCATCTAGCGGCGCAGTTGAGGTTGCAAAAACGTACATTGCGACCCCGAACGGCATGGTGGGCGTACCGCAGAGCATCACGATTGCTGCGCCAATTGCAGCAGGGCGAACTGTCACCGTGGGCCTGCTCTCGGGACCGACAGCCGTTACGGCGCAGACGACCCTTGGAGCCGGAGGCGAAGGATCCATCGCATGGACCCCCACCGCCGCAGGCACGTGGACCATCAGCGGACTCGGATCCATCGTGGCGGCCGGCTCGACCACCATCACCATCGCACCTATGCCGACCTATACCGTTCTGCTCGCCCAGAACCATCTCCAGCAAGGAGTCTCGAACAACCTGCTCGGCGTCGTCGTGGCCCCAATCGGGGTGCTCCCACCCATGGGGACACTGGCCCTGTCGACAAGCACCGGCAACGCACTCTCCTCGGCAACCCTTGTGAGTACGACGGGCACCACTTCAACGTCCAGCGTTATCGCAGGTGCCACCGCCACATCGACCGCCAACCTGCCCTGGACTCCAACCTCAAGCGGTGATATCCCGATCAAGGCCACCTACACTCCGTCGTCCGGGGGCCAACTCGCCTCAGTGAGCGTCTATTCGGAGCCGAACACGACCACCGCCAACGCGACGGTTTCCGTGCGGTGGCCACCTGCGCTTTACGCCGGATCACCCACGGTCCTGCAGGCCGTGCTGGGGCAAGGATTCCCAGACGGGAGCGTCGCGTTCCTCGTCGACGGTACGACGCCAGTCGGTTCGTCCCCCGTCATCGACGGTGTCGGGTCGCAGTTGGTGACAATGCCGGCAAGCGGGGTCCATACGATCTCCGTCGAGTACACGGGCAAGAATCCTGGATTCAGTGGCACCGCCACTCAGGCAGTCTTCGTCCAGGGAACCAGACGCCCAGATGCGCTCACCATCGCGCCTGCATCCGGAGCGCCATGGTCGGTCGCCCTACCCATCACAATCCTGTCGGGGCAGTCAGTGAGCCTCATTGGATCCAGTGCATCCAACACGACCGTGCTCCTTCGCGCATCGGGCTCCTGTTTCGTCAACGGCGCGGTTCTCACCGCCCTCGCCGCCGGGGAGTGCCTCGTCACCGCGATCTCTCCCGGGGATGCCGCAAACTCGCCCGGTTCCGCGACATACACGGTGTCGGTGCTGGCAGCCTCCGGGGCGGCCGTCAACTCGTCGAAGCCCACCGCGACGCGAGCGATCTTGCTCGAAGATCAGCTCAGGACGCTCCTCGTCCCTTGAGTTTGCGCAGCGGAGCAGTCACCTTCCATGACCGGGTATTGAGGACGAAGTCGAGTTCCTGCCGAAGTGCGTCGGCGGTCGATTTGAGCGCCACGACCTGGCTCTGCAGGTCGTCAGCACGGAGCACCACAAACGAACGGATCCCGAGGAACCCCTCAATCGAATCCTGAGCATCAGTCACGGTGAGGCTCACCTGTGCTGGCTCACCAGCAGCACCCGACCCGAGCGGCAGTGCGATGACCGAGCCGAGGTAGACCTCTTCGTGCACTGGCCCGCCCGGGCCTACGGCATCGATACGCACCACCCCCGGCATTGATCGCGTCGCGACGAGGAGAACGAGTGGCCCTTCGACCGGGCGGGTGATCCTGAAGTCCGCCCGACTGCCCGGTCGCAGCTCATTCCCCCAAACCTGTGGCGAACCGAAGCTTCCGATTACCGCGGCATCGACGGTCTCAAAGTCGCGGGTACCGCGAGGCTGCCGAAGCATCGGGGTGAGCCGCTCCGCCTGCAGGTGGCGCATGTACTGGTCTGCGTAGCCGGAATCTGGCGCCGCGCCTCCTGTCGCTAGGACGTACTCACGTCCGAGCTCGACCGTTGCGAACACCGGCTTCCTCGCTTCCTGCGCATGAGCGCGTGCAATGTCGTGGGCAATGCAGTTGGCGACGTGCTGCCACGTGAGGTCCGTGAACTCCACCGCGATGCGATCCTCACGGTTCGTGCGCGCAGCGACGTCCAGACCTTCGTTCTCCACGACGCGGACAAAATCCCCAACATCGTCACTTGTGAAATAGGAAGCAAGGTCACCGCCCGCCTCCGGGAGTGATGAGTTGTTGGCCGTGATTGCGACCCTGCCGAAGGCAAGGCTCTCGCTCACCGGCAGCCCCCAGCCCTCGTACCTGCTCGGGTACACCGTGAACTCCGCGTGGTCGTAAAAGCGTGCGAGGTCTTGGTCGCTGACGCTATTACTGAGGAGCGAGACCTTGCCTGAGAGCCCTTGCGTGGCAACGTATTGCTCGAGGAAGTCGTCAGCGTGCCAACCGAGTCGGCCGATGCAGACGAGGTCCGGCACGGCATCTGGACCATGACGTTCGATGAGCCGCTGCCAGCCCTTGAGCGCAAGCACATGATTCTTGCGCGCCTCGACCGTGCCGACGAGCAGCGCATATCGCCTTGGCCATGGCGGCGATGTGGTGTCGAACTGGCCGGGGGCGATGCCGCACGGCAGCCCGGTCACCTCGCCCGGGGGTGCGGTCTTGCCCGCCTGCTCGCAGTAGCGGACGAAGTCGCCTCGGCTCGCCTGTGAGATCGCCGGCACTGCGGAGGCTGTTTGAATGACGAGGGCGAGGTATCGCTCGAAGAGCGAGTTCACCGCCGCCGTATGGCCCGTCTCGAGTACCGGGGTGAGGTCGTAGAGGAGGAAGACGAGCCGGGCACCCCGCGCACCGGCATCGCGGGCCGCGAGCATGAGGGCATCGTTGATCCAGACGGCGCCGAGGAAGACGAGCACTGTTTCGGGGGTGATGTCCATGGGGGCCGCGGTGCGGGCTCGCGCCAGTGCGCCGGTGGCAACCGAGGCCGTTAGGTCGCGGTTCGTTGATCGGATACTGGTCGTCCCGTTGAGCATCGACTCGATCTCATGACCCATGAGGGCGACAAGCCTCCCGCTCGGACGATCGAGGATGACGGGGATGGCCGGGTGCACAGAATCGCGTATGAGAAGCGGAGCCGTCTGCGCAATGACGCGCTGCACGCCGGAGACGGATTCCCGACGCTGGAGGAATTCGACGAGATCGGTGACGTCGAGCAATGTGGCGCTCACAACTCGAACCCTGACACTCGCTCAGCCTAAGCGACTGCGGTGTCCGAGGGGGTCCACGCGGCGGCCATGGTTTGGTTCGACGCAGCGCTCGTTTTCCATGGTCGGACGAAATGACCGAAATCCCCATCGAATGACCAAATAGTTGGCCAGCTCAGCCGGATTCCGGATGAAATGACTTTGGGTGGAGGTTAGCCGACCCACGTTAGGTGGGTTATGCATATTGACGGCTCTGGTTCGCCGACGCCGAGATACGTCACCGTTGTGCATTCGGGTGGTGTGGGCAGCGCCCACGCTGGCAGGCTGGCCCAGAAGGTATCGATCTGCTCCCGTTTTGGCGCGTACATCGCGATCGCAGTGGGCTTGAGGAGTTCGAGAGCCTTCACCTCCTCTCTCGTCAGCGCGGCGTTACTCGTGACGAGGTTGTACTTGCCCCACAGTTGCATGGCGGCAACCGCTGACATGGCTCGATCGGGGTCCGTCCAGATCGCGACGCGGTCAGTTCGCTCGGTGTGGTCCAGCACCCATTGCTCTGCCTTAACCTTCGAGCGCATGAGCAATTCGCCGTTGAAGTCGACGTACGCGGCACGGAATGGATATTGGCCGTAGATCCCGAGTTGACCTCGACCGTTTTGGAGGACCTGGGCCCCTGTCGCGATGAGTGCGACTGCACCGATCACCACGAGGCCTGCCAGAGCATCTGAAGGTCCTCTCGCTGCGATGGCCGCCAGCACGAACGCGAGTACGAATCCCGCGGTGATGAGGAGCCCCTGAGTGAGCGTGACCTGTGCCTCCCAGCGGCCGGACCACAAGACGAGCGGCACCCCCACGACGATCGGCAGATAGGCGATCAGCCCGAGCCTTCGTTTACCGATGATCGCGGCGAAGGCGAGTCCGATCGACAGCAGGGCGCCCGGCCAGAGCTTCGCTGTGTAGTGCGGGGCCTCAAGCCATGGCCCCGGAACGAGGAATAGATAGCCCCAGGTGAAGAGGATGTTCATGCCAGCGATCGCTGTGGCGATGAGAGACCAACGATTACCGCGCGTCAGGGCGAGCGCGATGAGGCTAATGATGAGGGCCGAGGCTGGCACGAACAGAGTGACGTCTCGGGTCCAGATATTCGGGTCACTAATGAAACTCGCGTAGTCGAGTCGGCCATTCCATTCAAGGTAGGTGCCGAGCCAGAATCTTCCGGGGAAGATCACTGCTCCTGCGGCGAGGAACCCAGCGATACTCGCCGCGAACCCGGCCGCGGCTGCGCCCGCATCGATCAGCAGGCGTCGCCACCGCTGCTCCCGGTTGGTGAACAGTCCCACGCCACGCACCGCGAGCCACATCGACAGGGCGAGGAACAGGGCATACGGATTGAGCATGACCAACCAACCGGCCACAAGGCCGGAAAGGGCCCCAGGAAGCCACCGCGCCCGTTCGCAACCGATAGTGCACCAAACGGCTAGGGCAAGGAAGAGCGTGGTCGCCGCCATGATCGACCCCGTCAGGTAGGGGTTACCTACATAGCTGAGGACCATCGTGTTGAGGGATGCAAAGAGAGCAGCGCCCACTGCGAGCGGACGGTTGCTCGCCTTCTTCACGAGCAGGTAGATCGAACCGACAATGACGAGGATGAGGATGAAACGCCAGATGGCGAAGCCAACCCACGGATCACCAGCCGAAACAAGAAGTCGCACCGGGGCGATGTAACCCAGACGGGTCCAGGTGTAGGCAGGCTCGAGCGCACGATCGGTCACGTCGCTGCCAAAAAGTGCCAGGGAGGCGTAGAACTCAGAATCCGGGGAGTTGAAGCCCGCCCACTGCCGGGATCCAGACAGAAAGGCACTGAATATAGAAATGCCCAGAATGGCCGCCGGGTCAATAACCGATTGCCAACCTCGCGTGGCGACCGCGTTTCCGACCACTGATCTCTTCATCGGCACACCGTACGCCGATGATTCATTGGCATCGACTTCGACGGGGCGGCAACCGAATTCGAGAGTTGGGCCCACCACCCGAGAGACCTCGCCCAATCAGGCTGACCGGCACCAGAACTCGTAGGACTCGGCCTTCGGGACGATCGCCCACCCACGATCAGGCGCATTGGAGCTCGAGCTCTGCCAGAGCACCGACCCAGTCACGACTCCACCCGATGAGACGAGGCCCGTCGTGACACCCGCGTCGCATGCACCCGGCTGACGTTCAACGACGACGAGTTGCTGCGTCGATTCGCCCTTGAGCGCATCAACCGCCGCGAGGTCCACCTGTTGCCACCCTGCAGGCACCAGCTTGCCAAGGAGTGCCTGATCGATGCCGATCGCGAAGGGGTGGTCGGGGGTGGGGGGCGTGAGGTCCTCAGGGAGCCATGGGTCGGGCTCTACGACGCCCTCGTAGACCCAGGGCGTCATGACGCCGCCGCCAACCGTGGCGAACACCGGGCCTCGCGGTAGATCGTTCGAGAGGTCGGGGGACAAGGCCAGCTCGGGCGGCGCAGTTGCTCCAGCCGCGATGAGCACCGTGCGGGCGATCTGCCCGGTGGAGCGAGGAGCCGCGACGGTCACGGGTTCAACCTGATTCGGGTCTTTCACCATCAGTGGCACATGGGCAACCTCAGCCCAGCGCTGCTCCAG
Source organism: Bifidobacterium breve (assembly GCA_945901095.1). Taxonomy (GTDB): domain Bacteria; phylum Actinomycetota; class Actinomycetes; order S36-B12; family S36-B12; genus WLND01. The sequence goes on along the minus strand of CAMDKQ010000088.1, from coordinate 1,420 downwards.
CGTGTCGCCAACCCGTCGATCATCCGTGACGCTGATCGTCGCACCATGATCAGCCGTGACGACGATGATCGTGTTGTCGTAGCGGCCGGTCGCCTTGAGTTCAGCGATGAGTTGGCCGAGTTGTCGATCGAAGTCGACGGCTGAGTTCGCGTAGAGGCGCCGCTCCATTGATTGCAGCTCCGGCGTTGAGTAGTTGCCCGCTTTGTTGCTGCCCACCATGTGGGCATCGTCGACGATGGGAAGGCGTGAGGGGTAGATCTCGTTGCCCTCACGGTCAACATTCCACGGGGCATGAGTACGGATCGTGTGCCAAAAGCCGAAGATCGGCGCGCCCGGGGCCGCCTGCTCGGCTTTCCTCTGCCCCTCAATGGCCTTGCTTACCGAGTTGCCCTCGGCGTTGTCACCGAACTCGTCGCCACCGGCCCAGAAGTCACGCCATTTCCCGTCGAGTGAAGGAAAGACGGCCGAGAAGGGGTGAGCGAGGGCCGTGCGACCCGCGATCGCTGCGGTGTCAGCGGCGAAGCCGAGGTAACGGCTCACCACATTCGAATCCTTCGCCGCTCCAATACTCGCGCATTCGGTCGAATCGCATTCGAAACGGTAGATCGGCGACTCCATGACAACTGAGTACTCCGACGCAAGGCTCGGGACGATGCCGATGTTCGCCCGAACACCCTGCATCCGCTCCGGGCCCTCGGCCGCAACGTCTGAGATGCCAGCGAGCATTGAAGGCACGGCATAGTCGGTGTAGTTGGCCGCCGAGTAGGCGTGCGTGTAGGTCGTTGAATCAGCCTGTAGCGCCTTGAGATTCGGAAATTCCGGACGTATCTTTCCGTCCTTGTCGAAAACGAGTGGGTACTGAAGTTCGTCAGAGACGATCCACATGATTGATGGACGTTGCGGGTCGGGGGCGAATGTCAGGGGGGTCGCGGAGGCGTTCGAAGCGCCGGCGAACGTGGAGAGCACGAGTGGCGCCACCGCCGCAAGGGAGGCGAAGACGAACAACGGTGAACCCATGGTGAAGCGGCGTGCGAGCAGGGTCACCCCGGCAGCGACCGCAAGGCCAAGGATCGGGCCAAGTGCTGGTGCTCCTGAAACAATCGTTTGGGTCAGGGCATTGCCGGCCAAGAACCAAGCGACAACGAACATGAAGGCTGACGCCGCGATGTCATAGGAGGCCGGCTGCAGGCGCTTCTTCAGCACGGTGAGCACCCCGGCAAGGATCAGCCACAGGCCGGCGAGCACCAAGGCGAGCACCACCACCCAAGCGATCGGTGACACCCCGTGCGCGGAGAAGAAAACCTCGTTGGCCGCGATCTTGTCATTGGCTGGGATCACCACCGCGAGCACCACCACGGCCAGCAGCCATGACGCGCTGTCGTAGGCGCTCGTATTGCGTCGCTCACCGAGGCGAGCAGTA